>JBEKZY010000147.1:0-17311 GCA_049509395.1 Thermoguttaceae bacterium
CGTTCGCTAAGCCGCATTTTGAAAAGTTGCTAAAAAACAAGGGACAAGGTTTGGCTGTTCTATCTGAAGTCAGCACTTCGCCCACCTTGGCGGCGCAGCGTAAACAATTATTGAAGGAATTCCCCAAGGCCGTTTGGGTGGAATATGAACCGGTGGCGCAGGAATCCGGTGATCTACGCACGCATCTTCATTTGGATAAAGCAGACGTGATTGTCTCGTTCGACGCCGATCTTTTCGGCAATCATCCGGCCGCAGTAAAGCACGCCCGCGATTTCGCCGCCGGCCGCGAGGCGACAGACGGCAAGATGAGCCGCCTGTACGTCGTCGAAAGCTGTTACTCGATCAGCGGCGCAATGGCCGATAATCGGCTGCCGATCCGCAGCGGGCAAATTGCTTCATTCGCGAAAATGCTGCACCATGCAATAGACGGTTTAAGTAATGGCATGGCGGCCGATATGCACGAGGATGCTTTGAAATTCTTCTCTGCCGTGGCCAATGATCTTTTGGCGCACAAAAGTAAAAGCGTGGTCGTCGCCGGCAACGGTCAGCCGGAAGAAGTGCAATTGCTCGTCCGCGATATTAACCGGATGTTGGGCAACATCGGCAAGAGCATCGACTACACCGAATCGCCGGCTGTCGATCAGCATCGACAAATCGACGGTTTAAAATCCTTGGTCGCCGATATGAATGGCGACAAGATCGAGACAATATTAATACTTGGCGGCAATCCGGTTTATAACAGCCCGGCCGACATTGATTTTGCCGAGGCGCTAAAAAAAGTGCCGACGAGCGTTCATTTAAGCCTTTATCGCAACGAGACATCGGGGGAATGTGCTTGGCACTTGCCCCAAGCCCATTTTCTGGAAACCTGGGGCGACGCCCGGGCATACGATGGCTCCTATAACATCGCCCAGCCGATGATCAAGCCGCTGCATAGCGGCCGGTCGGCAATTGAAGTTTTGGCCGTTATTTTGGGAGAGCCATCGAATACGACGGCGCTTGAGTTAGTGCAAGCGACTGCCAAAGCTGCAATAGGCGAAGATGGATTTGAGAAGCAATGGCGGGAATTTGTGCATGATGGATTCAAGATAGATGATTCGTTAGGAGAACAAAATATCGAGGCGCAAGGCCCTCACCCTAACCCTCTCCCAAAGGGAGAGGGGACTTCCGATGGACTCCCAAAGGGAGAGGGGACGGAGATTGAAAACGGTAAATTGGAGATAGTTTTCCGTCCTAGCACTGGATTATATGACGGCCGGTTTGCCAACAACGGGTGGTTGCAAGAGATGCCTGATCCGCTGACGCGATTGACTTGGGACAACGTGGCCGTGATGAGCCCCAAGACGGCCGCAAAACTGGGCGTGGAAGACAGCACGCTGGTCAAGTTGAAATATAAAGGCCGCGAGTTGGAGATTCCCGTTTATATTCTGCCCGGGCAGGCCGACGGTTCCGTGGGAGTAGCCCTGGGATACGGGCGGACCGCGGCGGGCCTGGTCGGCGGTTGCGTGGCGGAAGGCGTGCCCCTGGTCGGCGTGGACGTCTACCGCCTGCGGACCAGCGACGCCATGTATTTCGGCACGGGCTTGAGCGTCGAGCCGACCGGCAAAAAATATCAACTCGCCACCGTGCAAGATCACTTTGCCATCGACAGCGTGGGCATGAAAGGCCGCGCCCAGCGCCTGGGCGAACTAGTCCGCGAGGCAACCCTGGAAGAATACAAAAAGCATCCCGATTTCGCCAAGCACGTGGTCCATCATCCGCCCCTGGAATCGCTGTGGCAGAAACACGAGTTCGAAGGACACCGCTGGGGCATGACTATCGATCTGGCGAAATGCACCGGGTGCGGGGCCTGCGTGATCGCCTGCGTGGCCGAGAACAACGTGCCCGTGGTCGGGCGCGAGCGCGTTTTCCGCAACCGCGAAATGCAATGGCTCAGGGTCGATCGTTATTTTCGCGGCGAGGTGGACAATCCGCAAATCGTCGTCCAGCCGGTCGCTTGCCATCATTGCGAGATGGCCCCGTGCGAGGCGGTGTGTCCGGTGGCGGCCACGGTCCACAGCAAGGAAGGCCTTAACGACATGGTCTACAACCGCTGCGTGGGCACGCGCTACTGCGGCAACAACTGCCCATACAAAGTGCGGCGATTCAACTTTTTCAACTACCATAAGCAATACGAAGAAGCGAGAAACGAAATTCTGAAGATGGCCAGCAATCCGCAAGTCACCGTCCGCAGCCGTGGGGTGATGGAAAAGTGCACTTACTGCGTGCAGCGGATTCAGGCCGTAAAGATCAAGGCCAAAAACGAGCGGCGGCAGATTGAGGACGGCGAAATCAAAACGGCATGCCAGCAGGTTTGCCCGGCCGGGGCCATTATCTTCGGCGACTTAAGCGACAAACAAAGCGCCGTATCCCTAAGCAAGGCCTGCGATCGCTCGTACCAAATGCTTAGCGAATTGGACGTAAAACCACGCACGTCGTATTTGGCTCGCATACGGAATCCGAATCCGGAATTAGAAATTTCAGAAAAACAATAATCAAAAATATTTATTACAAATTGAAAAATGCAAAATGCAAATTGCAAATTGAACAACATTTATTGGCTGGAATATTAATTTCAATACCATGAGTATTGCAACCGACGTTTTCGACAACACGACCAACGACCCGACACAGCGGGCGCCGCTGATGACAGGCGGGCAGGATTTTGCCTTGGTCACCGATATGGTCTGCCGCATACCAGAGGCGAAAACGCCTCGGGCATGGTTCGTGGCCATTGCCTTAACGTCGGCCCTTACTGTGTATTTCTTCATCCTCATCGGCTACCTGATCGGCACGGGCATTGGCGTGTGGGGAAACAACAGTCCCGTGTTCTGGGCCTTCGATATTACAAACTTCGTATTTTGGATCGGCATCGGGCACGCCGGCACGCTGATTTCGGCCATTTTATTTCTACTCCGGCAGAAATGGCGGACCAGCATCAACCGCGCGGCCGAAGCCATGACCATTTTCGCCGTGATTTGCGCATTGATCTTCCCCGGCATCCACATGGGCCGAATTTGGTTCGCCTACTGGATGGCGCCGTATCCGAATCAAATGTCCCTGTGGCCCAATTTCCGCAGCCCGCTTTTGTGGGACGTGTTCGCGGTTTCCACGTACTTTACCGTCTCCTTATTGTTCTGGTATTTGGGAATGATTCCAGACATGGCGACCTTCCGCGACAGGGCAACCAGTAAGTTGCGATATTTCATCTTCGGCACGCTGGCCTTGGGTTGGCGGGGATCGGTCCGGCAGTGGCACGTGTACGAATGGGCCTATTTGTTTCTGGCGGGGCTGGCCACTCCGCTGGTGATCTCGGTGCACTCGGTCGTAAGCACCGACTTTGCGGTGGCCCAACTGCCCGGCTGGCACACGACAATCTTTCCCCCGTACTTCGTGGCCGGCGCCATTTTCAGCGGCTTTGCCATGGTAGTCACGCTCATGGTTCCCGCCCGGGCGTATTTCGGGCTGAAACACCTGGTCACCATCCGCCACCTGGACAACATGAACAAAATCCTCCTGGCTACCGGCTGCATTGTTGCCTATTCCTATGCGATAGAAGTTTTCATGGCCTGGTACGGCGGGAATATCTACGAAGAGTTCGCTGTGGCCAACCGGGCGATGGGTCCTTATGCCTGGGCCTTCTGGCTGATGGTCTTTTGCAATGTGGCCGCGCCGCAGTTGTTCTGGTTCAAAAAGTGGCGGACCACTCCGGGATTGATGATCATCGTCGCCATTTTGGTGAACGTGGGCATGTGGTTCGAGCGTTTTGTGATTATCGTCGCGTCGCTTAATCGCGATTTCCTGCCTTCCAGTTGGTTCATTTATATTCCGACCTGGGTCGATTTATCGATGCTGGCCGGCAGCTTTGGTTTGTTCTTCACCTTGTTTCTCTTGTTCTGCCGCTACCTGCCCATGGTGGCCGTCCACGAGGTAAAGCAAGTGATAAATAGGGATTAGGGATTGGGGATTAGGGATTGGAGATTAGGGATTGGAGATTAGAGATTGGGGATTGGAGATTAGAGATTAGAAAGCCGCTTACGGCTTTGCGGTGCAAAGCCGAAAAGGCTGGAATACAAGCCGTATTGAAACAATAATATGACGGATATCCAAAGCGAGCAATCCATCACCGAGCAAGCGCCAACAATCGCCGGCATTCTGGCCGAGTTCGACTCGGCGGAATCGCTCAAGGCGGCGGCGCGGCGCCTGCGCGACGAGGGTTACATCAGGTGGGACAGCCACAGCCCATTTCCCATTCACGGCATCGACCGGGCGATGGGCGTGCGCACTACCCGGCTGCCCTGGCTCGTGCTGGGCGGAGGTTTTGTTGGAGCGGCCGGGGCGCTTTTGATGCAGTGGTGGATGAACGCCATAAATTACCCCATGGTCATCAGCGGAAAACCGTATTTCAGTCTGCCCGCAAACATACCCATTGTCTTCGAACTGCTCGTACTGCTTGGCGCATTTGCCGCTTTTGGCGGGGCTTTGGTGTTGAATCTGCTCCCGCAGTTCTGGCATTGGACTTTTTCCAGCCGAAGATTCGCCCGGGCAACGACCGACGGATTTTTCATCTCCATTGACGCCGCCGATGCGAAGTTCGACCTGCCGGCGGTGCGCGGGCTTATGGAATCGCTCCGCGCCAAGTCGATCGAAGAGTGTTACGAACTGGAAAAGGGGCAAAAAATTCCCCCGGCCTTTTACTGGACCGTAGCCGTGGTCGGTTTGTTGGCCATGCTTCCGCCGTTGTTTATCGCCAAATACCGGGCCGAAACCAAGTCCCTGCCCCGCATCCATCCCATCCAAGACATGTCTTTCCAGGAAAAATACAAAGCACAAGCAGCCAGCGGCTTGTTTAAAGACGGCCGGGCCATGCGCAAACCCGTGCCCGGCACAGTCTCGGAGGAAAACTTGGAGGAAAACGAGCATCTTTATCGCGGCCTGGTCGATGGCAAGCCGGCCGAGACCTTCCCCATGCCGGTGAGCATGACCATGATCGAGCGGGGTCAGCAGCGGTTCAGTATTTTTTGCGCCACCTGCCATGGCCTGTTGGGCGAAGGAGGCAACACGGGCATCACATCCATTTTGGCGATTAAACGCGAAGAGCCCAAGTGGGTGCTGCCGCTGTCGCTGCACAAACCCGAGATCGTCGCATATCCAGTGGGACAGTATTTTGCCACAATAACAAACGGAGTGCGCACCATGCCCAGTTACGGAGCGCAAATTCCAGTGGAGGACCGCTGGGCCATTATCCTTTACATCCGTGCTTTGCAACTGAGCCAGAATGCAACACTCAAAGATGTGCCTGAAGATTTAAGGGAGCAGTTGAGATAACGATGAAGGATGAGGGATGAGAGATGAGAGATGAGAACTTTTAACTGAAAACTTTAGACTGAAAACACTTAATCATGCCAGACGATCATTCAGCACATCCTATGAGCGAAATTCCCGCGGACGAGAATATCCGGCTGGGCGGGCTGGGGCATTGGGTATTTATAGTTTTCGGGCTGCTGGGCGTAATCGGACTCGCCGCCGGGATCGCCTTAGGATGGGCCCGGCACGACGGCTGGCGATACTTCTCTCACTCATATCTGCTGAATTACTGCTTCGTGCTGAGCATCGCCCTGGGAGCATTGTTTTTCGTGAACATGCAACACATTACCCGGGCCGGCTGGAGCATAGTGCTACATCGACTGGCCGAATGTCTTGGCGCGAATATCCCTTGCCTGCTGATTCTTTTTCTGCCCATTTTGATTCCGGTCTTGCAAGGCAACGCGGTACTGTATCCCTGGGCAGATCCGACTGCGGCGGCCGGCAGCGAGTTGCTCCGCCACAAGGCCGCTTATCTAGAGCCAACATTCTTTGGATTCCGCGCCGTAGGATATTTTGCGGTTTGGCTGTTCTTCACCCGGTTTTTCCTCAAACATTCCTTGGAACAAGACCGCACCGCGGACGCCGCCGAAACGCTGTGCATGGAACGCCTCAGCCCGGTTGCGATGCTTTTCTTCGCAGGCACGGTGACCTTTGCGGCCATCGATTGGTTGATGTCGCTGACGCCCGATTGGTACAGCACGATCTTTGGGGTATACTTTTTTGCGGGAATAGCCGTGGCCGGACTATCGACGTTGATACTCACATCAATATTCCTGCAGGCCGCCGGCCGGCTGACCCGCGTGATCACCGTAGAACACTATCACGACCTGGGCAAACTGCTGCTTACCTTCGTGGTGTTTTGGGGATACATCGCCTTTTCACAATATTTGTTGATCTGGTACGGCGACATTCCCGAGGAAACCCATTGGTACCTGGTGCGTCAAACGGGCGGGTGGAAATGGATTGCGATTGTATTTTTGGCTGGCGGCAATTGTTTGATTCCGTTTTGCGGGCTTTTGCCAAGATTCGTCAAGCGGCAAAAACTGCTATTGGGATTTTGGGCCTTGTGGCTGTTGGTTATGCACTGGATCGACCTTTATTGGATCATCATGCCAGACCCCCGGTGTATTCACCGGGAGCTAAATAAACTGCCCTTTGATATAATGGATATTTGTTTGCTGGCGGGCATGTTGGGCATTTACATCGCCGGAGCGGCGCGAGTGGCGGGCGAAAATTCGCTTGTGCCCTTGGCCGATCCGCGTTTGAAGGAATCGCTGAATTTTGAAAATCAATAATAATATGTTGTAATCCAGTAGGAAGTATTTATGTCCAATATCAGCGACGATCTGAACACGCCCAAGATTGCCGTGGTGGGATTTATCGGGGCGATCGTTGTTTTTGCTATTATTATACTGATGCAAGTCATGTTTTATTGGGCCCAATCCCAGCAGCACCTGGTAAAGGACATCGACCAGCCCTACTTGGAAATTGCCAATCTAACGGCCGACCAGCAGGCCAAACTGGCTAAATATCAATGGATAGACGAGAAGCAGAAAATTGTGGCCATTCCCATCAAGCGGGCCATGGAAATTGTGGTGGATGAACTTTCGCAAAATCCTCCTCTCCCTTTGGGAGAGGATCGGGGTGAGGGGAAAAAGGAGAAATCCCATGCCCAATAAACGCCCGTCATGGCCCTGGCCGATGCTTTTACTTTTATGTCTAGCTATTTGGACGGCGCAGACCGAGTGCGTTTCAGGCCAGGGCACAAACGTCCTGCCCAAAGATTTGGAAGGGATCACGATCACCCAAAACCTGGACGCCCAAATCCCCCTGGATCTGGAATTTATGGATTCCAGCGGAAAGAAAATAACCCTTGGGCAACTGTTCGACGGCAAACTGCCCGCGATCCTGACGATGAACTACTCCGACTGCCCCATGCTTTGCAGCCTGCAATTAAACGGCTTGATCGACGCCATAAAGCCCATGAACTGGAACCTGGGCGAGCAATATCAAATCATCACCGTGAGCATCGATCCCCTGGAATCGCCCGAACGCGCCCAATTGACCAAGCAAAAATACCTGGAACAGTACGGCCGGCTGGGGAGCGGCGCGGGATGGCATTTTCTCACCAGCCAAAAAGAAGAGCGGATTCGAAAGCTGGCCGATTGCATCGGCTTCGGCTACAAATACGACGCGGCGAAAAAGCAATTCATGCATCCCGCCTTGCTGACGATTTGCACGCCCAACGGCAGGGTGTCGCGTTATTTCAGCGGCATTAAATACAATCCTCGCGATTTACGGCTTTCTTTATACGAAGCCGGCGAAGGCAAGGTCGGCTCGGTCACCGATCAGGTGCTGTTGCTCTGCTTCCATTACGATCCCGAATCGGGCAGTTATTCCTGGGCGGCGATCCGCCTTATGCAATTCGGCGGCGCCTTGACCCTGATAATTCTCGCCGGCATGTTGGCCATATTTTGGACGCGGGAATGGCGCAAGGCAAAACGCGCGCAAGCGGAAGGGGCGTCATGATGTGGCTTTCATCGCTGCCGCCGATTTGCGCATGGTCGATTGCCGGCCGGTTTTCTTTAATCGCGGAGTCTTTCTGGCTGCCCGAACAAGGTTCGGATATCGCCCCGGCGGTTGATTGGCTGTTTTATTTCATTTACGCCATATCGCTATTCTTTTTTGCTCTGATCGTGGGCCTGATGACGATTTTCGTGGTTCGCTACCGACGGCGTGAGGGAGTTGAAAGCGGACCTGCGCCCGACCATAACACAAAACTCGAACTCACTTGGACGCTGATCCCGCTGGCCATTGTCATATTCATTTTTTACCAGGGTTTTACGGCTTATCTGGACATGCGAACCTCGCCCAGCCTGGCCTACGAAGTCAACGTCATCGCCAAAAAATGGCAATGGCTTTTCAAATATCCCGACGGGCACGTCGACGAGGTCTTGCACGTGCCCCTGGATGAACCGGTGCGCCTGATAATGACTTCGCAGGACGTGATCCACGGCCTGTATATACCCGCCTTCCGCATCAACATGGACGTGGTGCCCGGCCGGTACAATAAAATCTGGTTTCGCGCGGTCGAGCCGGGAACGTACCAGTTGTATTGCACCCAATACTGCGGCACCAGCCATTCGGATATGACCACAAAGGTCGTGGTCCACACGCGGAGCGATTTCCAGAGCTACCTGAAAAAAGAGGCCAATCCGCTGAAAGACCTTCCGCCCGCCAAGGCCGGCGAGTTGCTGTATCAGCGCCGCGGCTGCGCCCAGTGCCATTCCATCGACGGCACGGCCGGCACCGGACCGAGTTTCAAAGGCATATTCGGCAATACGGCAGAATTCAGCAACGCACGGCCCGTCGAGGTCGACGAAAATTACATCCGCGAATCTATCCTTTATCCGTCGGCCAAGATCGTCAAGGGATACCGCGACCAAATGCCGACCTTCAAGGGTGTGGTAACGGATGAGGAAATCACGGATTTGGCCGAATTTATTAAATCGTTAAAATGAAAGAACAACATGAACGTTTAAACGTTTGATTTTATAATGTAAGGTATCATCGATGTCAGAATCTTCTCCCACAAGCGACAGCTACCTTCGGCATCCCCGGGGCGTGCTGTCGTGGCTGTTCACGCTGGACCATAAACGGATCGGCCTGATGTACATGATTTCCATCCTGGCGGCCTTCCTGCTGGGCGGCGTTTTCGCAATGCTCATCCGCATGGAATTGATGTATCCCAATAAAGTCGCCGAAAGCCAGGCCGCACAGATAACCATAGTCCCCAGGGAGATTTTCACTAAAGACGCCTATAACCAGTTATTCACCATCCATGGGACGGTGATGATTTTTTTGTTCCTTATTCCCGGCGTGCCGGCGATTTTGGGAAATTTCATGCTGCCCTTGATGCTGGGGGCAAAAGACGTGGCCTTTCCGCGTTTGAATCTACTTAGTTTTTATCTCTGGTGGGGTGGGGCGCTGTTTTTCCTGATAACACTATTAACCGGCGGGTTGGATACGGGCTGGACTTTTTACACGCCTTATAGCACCGAAACCGCGACCAAGGTCCTGCCCGCACTCAGCGGCGTGTTTATCTTGGGCTTTAGTTCCATTTTCACGGGCATCAACTTTATCGTGTCGATTCACACCTTGCGTCCGGCGGGCATGACGTGGTTCAAAATGCCCCTGTTCCTCTGGTCGATTTACGCCACTGCCCTGATTCAAGTGCTGGCCACGCCCGTGCTGGGCATCACGCTGGTGCTTTTGTTCGTGGAACGCTATTTGGGATTGGGCATCTTCGACCCCAAACTCGGCGGCGATCCGGTGCTGTTTCAGCACTTCTTCTGGTTCTATTCGCACCCGGCTGTTTACATCATGATTCTGCCCGGCATGGGCATCATCAGCGAATTGATCCCGGTCTTCAGCCGCAAGCACATCTTCGGCTACCGGTTCATCGCCTATAGCAGCGTGGCCATCGCGCTTGTCGGATTTTTGGTGTGGGGGCATCACATGTTCACCAGCGGGCAGTCGGCCATGGCAAGCATGATTTTCAGCATCATGACCTTCGGCGTGGCCATTCCTTCGGCCGTGAAGGTCTTTAACTGGTTGGCCACCCTGTACAAAGGCTCGATATCGCTGGCCACGCCCATGTGCTACGCGCTAATGTTTTTGTTCCTTTTCGGCATCGGCGGGCTGACGGGCTTGTTCCTGGGTGCCTTGGTCGTAAACGTGCACGTGCACAACACCTATTTTGTCGTGGCCCACTTCCATTACGTGATGTTCGGCGGGTCGATGGTCGCCTTTTTGGGCGGATTGCACTATTGGTGGCCCAAAATCACCGGGCGCATGTTCAGCGATTTTTGGGGACGCATTGCCGCGCTGTTTGTTTTCGTGGGCTTTAATCTAACTTTCTTCCCGCAATTCCTGATGGGGACCCACGGCATGCCGCGGCGTTACTTCGATTATTCCGTGCTGGCCGAGCACAATCCCGCGATCGCCACGTATAATTTTCTGTCCTCTATCGGGGCGGCGATTTTGGCCGCCGGCTTTACGATAATGCTGATTTATTTGCTGGCCTCGTTATTCGTCGGCCGGCGTGCGCCCGACAATCCATGGGGCAGCGCCACCCTGGAATGGCAAACCGGCTCGCCGCCGCCGTATTATAATTTTGCGTCCACGCCGACCGCAGGCGATCCTTACGATTACTCCAATATCCATTACGATCCCTCGATTCAGGGATATGTACGGAAAAATGAAGAATGAAAAATGAAGAATGAAGAATGAAAAATGAAAAATGAAAAATGAAGAAAAACCATTGCGATTTTGCATTGCTTACTGATTACTGTGAACTGAAAACTGTTAACTGTTTACCATGAATCACCAATCGGAATCAATATCCGAAGCCGAACATGCCCCGTTTTTGGCGCATCATTTCGACTCGCACGCCCAGCAGTTCGACGCCGGAAAGCTTGGCATGTGGATCTTCATACTGACCGAGATACTGCTTTTTAGCGGCCTGTTCTGCGCTTATGCGGTGTTTCGCTCGCACCATCCGGAAATTTTCATCTGGGCGCACCAGTTCCTCGATAAAACCCTGGGCGGCATCAACACCGCCGTGCTTATTGCCAGCAGTTTTACCATGGCCTGGGCAGTGCGCTGCGCCCAGAGGAACCGGCGGGCCGGGCTGATCGTGCTCCTCAGTATAACTTTCCTCGGCGGCTGCTGTTTTTTGGGAATTAAATACGTCGAATACAAGCACAAGTGGCAGGACGGTTTGCTCTGGGCCGGCAATTTCAAGCCTAATAAGGAAGCCGAAGAGTTTTTGAAAAAGCATTATCCCGATCCGGGCCATCCCAGTGCAACCCTGGAAAACGGGCCCCGCAACGCAGGCATCTTTTTCAGCATCTACTTCATGATGACCGGACTGCACGGCCTGCACGTGATCGCCGGCATGGCGGCCATGGCCTGGGTTCTGGCCCGCTCCATCCGCGGCGATTTTGCCCGTGAAAATAATCAGAGCCTGGGCATGTCGCCCCGGCATTTCCGGGCCGACACGGCCCGGCTCCGATAAAAAACAAGACAATATTTACCCGAGATTTAATAAACATGCGTGTTTGAAAAACCATGTCACATTCCGAATCATTAACGACGTCGCCGGAGCATTCCGCACCCAGTCAGGAAAAATACGCCCATGCCGTGTCGCTGCCGGTTTTGGCCGCCGTGTTCGCCGCGCTTCTATTGCTGACCCTGCTCACCGTGGCCGCCACATGGTACGATCTTGGAAGTTGGAATCTGATAATCGCCCTGGGCATTGCGGCGTTCAAAGCGGCATTAGTAGTTTTGTTTTTCATGCACTTGCGTTACGATAATCCTTTTTACGCGATTGTATTCATTACCGCGCTTTTATTCGTGGCCCTGTTCCTCGGGCTGACCCTGTTGGATACGTTTCAATATCAGCCCGATATCCAAGCCTGGCAGCAAGCCCAGCAGCCTTAAGTTTAGCCTCGGCACTTGTGCCGGGAGAATATTCGTTGGACGATTGTTCTGATTTTCATATTTTTCGCGCCGCCACCAGCAAAATCAGCATTAGCGGCAGGTATACAAGCGACGCCCAGAGCAAGCGGCGGGCCGCGGCATCGTCCCTGTTGCGATAAAAGGCAAACGAAAAGATGAGATAGCCCAGTCCCAACAAAGCGGCAAGCACGCCGTAAATCCATCCCATCTCCGCATAGATGGCAGGCGCCAGGCTTACCGGCAGCAGCAATATGGCTCCGAAGACGGCGAACCGTGCGGCGATCCGCCCTGTTGGATCGACTACCGTAGCCACTAGCACATCCGCATCGGCGAATTGCCGGCGATACAGCCAGGCAATGGCCATGGCATGCGGCAACTGCCAGCAAAAAACGATGCCGAAAAGGCTCCATCCAATAGGGCTTAAAGGCGAGCCGACCGCAGCCGCTCCCAAGAGCGCGGGCATTGCCCCAGCCGCTGAGCCGACGGGCGTTTGCCAGATCGATCGCCGCTTAAGCGGCGTATAAGCCAGCACATAGACCGCCCAGCCCGCAATGGCAAGAATCACCAGCGTCAGATTGCTAAAGCAGATTAAATACGCCGCGCCCAACAGGGTTGCGATCGCGCCGAAGACGGTTACTTCTCCGGCGGTGAGCCGCCCGGCGGGCAAGGGTCGATCGGCCGTGCGGGGCATTTTGGCGTCGCCTTGACATTCCAGGCGCTGGTTAAGGGCGATGGCGCCGACAATGAGGCCCGTTGTGCCCAGCATGGCGTTTAAAAGCGTTACCCAATAAGATGCCGTCTCGGCGGCGGTCCAACCCGAGACCAGCATTGCGGCCAGCACCATGACCACGATCTTCGGCCGGGTTAGTTTCCAATACTCGCTCACTGCCGTGGTTCCCGAAGCAAACGATAGGACCACATCGTCACGCTCAGCGCAGCGACGAAACAAAGCGAACCCACGGCCGCGTGCGCGGTGGTCGCCCAAACTTGCAACCGCCCGTTTTCCACGACCGTGTACTTCATCGTCATGATGTTGTCGGTGAACCATTTCGGCCAGCCGAAATTGCTCACCCATGTGCACGCGGCCAGCGCGAGTTGCAGGAAGTACAACGCGGCCAGTAATTTCACCCGCCGGACAAGCAGCGGGGAATGGCGCAACTGCCCTAAAACAAGCACGAGCAGATACACCATGCCCATCATTAGAAAAGCGGCGATGTTCACCTTTATCCACACCAAAACCAGCGATAAAACCACTGAGACGTCCGGCAGCGGATGCCGGAACTGGGCCCCCAAAACGATTTCCGCATACAAACCGCAGCAGATTGCCAGGGCAAGCTGTTGCACGCTCCGTGATGCGGGATTTTCAAGGTTCTGCCCCTTGCCGATCCAAGCGGGCGAAGTGACGGAAACCATGGCCGTGCACAAGGCAAATACCAGTGGGGCCGCGCAGCCGTGGATCCGGGCAAGCACGCGCTCGTCGAGCACCACGCGCAGCCCGCCCAGCACGCCTTGCGATATAAGGCCAACCAGAATCATCGCCGCCAGCCAGCGTACGCTTTTCCGCGGTTCCCAGCGCCAGATCGAGACAATTAATATTATGGCGATGATCCCGTCGATCTGGGCGATAGTGCGGTGCGAATGTTCCAGAAACAGGTCATTGAAATTCCACAGCCATTTTTGCAGCGGATAAAACCAGGAATGGTAAGTGGTGGGCCAATCGGGCACCGACATGCCGGCCTCGTACGTGGTCACCAGCCCGCCAATCCAGATCAGGGGAAACACACCGCAGGCCAGGACCCATGCCCAGCGATGCGGCCACGGACTGCCCGGCAAATCAGACAATTCCTGATGAAAAACTTGGCTGCTCATACATGAAATGATAGACAAATGAAGGTACAGTGGGAAGATGGCACTAGCCAAGAATGTCTTTTAACTACGCTCGGTCATGACAGGTTCGTATGACGGATTTGGAACCGCAACTACAAGCGGAGTCGCGCCCAGCGCGGAAAGCAGATCGGCATAGGCTTGGATCATCTGCCAAACGGCGTCGAGCCTGGTGTTTTCGGCCTCGATCAAGCGCTGGCGGACCTGAAAAAGTTTTACCAAGTCCGACTGTCCGGCCTCATATAGCCGATCCATGCGGGCGGCCTGTTCCTGCAGCGGCCCGGTAATGGCGTTGGTTTTATCCAACAATCGCCGGGCCTCGTTGCAGCGGATCAAAGCCGTTTTGACTTGCACGATCACTTTTTGTTTCGTCTGATCAAGGCTTACCGCGTCGCGGTGATATTCCGATTCCCGTTGGCGGAGCAAGGGCGTTCCGGTGTTAAGAATTGGAATCGGGCTGCTTAGCCCCAGGCCGTAGAAACTGACGTTGGATTCATCTTTTTCGTAGACCGGCCCGACCGACGGGATGGGAATCCGATCGGCCCGGGCAAGCCGCGAAATCAGCGGCGCGGTTATCGGCTCGACTTTGACCACCATTCTGGTATTCGTGCCCCTGGCGTTTGTGCACGGGGTGATCGGGCAGTTCTTCCAATTTTTGAGCATCGCGCTGTCGATCGCTTTGTTGGTATCGATGGTTGTAAGTCTCACCCTGGTGCCAGTTTTAGCGGCGCGATATTTGGCCCGCCGGCGAATGCCCACGACCGGACCGATCTATGACAGATTAGTCAACGGCTACGAGTTCCTGCTCAGGATCGGGCTGAGATTTCCGCGCTGGACTATCGCCCTGGCCCTGATGGCGGTATTGCCGGGTTGGTGGCTGTTCGATCACGTCCAGACCGGGTTTATGCCAGCCATGGATGAAGGGGCCTTTGTGCTCGATTACTGGATGCCGGTGGGCACGTCGCTGGCCAGCGCGATATTCGCCCTGTGGATCACCGGGACGCCGCTTAACGTCTCTTCATTCATGGGCGCGATCCTGCTGATCGGACTGGACGTTAAAAACGGCATCATACTAATCGAGTACATCGGGCAGTTGAGAAAAGAAGGTCAGACCCTTAACGAAGCCTTGATCCACGCCGGGCGAAGGCGATTCCGCCCCATTCTAATGACCAGTTTGTGCACAATTTTCGGATTAGCGCCCCTGGCATTGGGTCTTGGCCCAGGGGCACAAATGCAGCAACCCCTGGCAATTGCGGTAATCGGCGGGTTGATAGCGAACATGCTCTTAACCCGACTGCTTATACCGGTGGGCTACCTGGTGCTGCAAAGAAGTCCTTTGTAAATCGCGGCGGGCGCCGACGGGGCGCCATGCGTAGCATGGTCGCGTTGGTCGGTCGCGGCTTTACACATAAACGGTTGCCGTCCCGCACGGTTCAGTTTTTCCCGTCCGGGGCGTTGACTGCCTCGTGCAGCGCTCTGCGAGCGATTTCCGCCATAATAACGGCCACGGCAAGCATCGACGCCAGCCCCAGCCACAAGAGGATTTGTTCGCCGATTCCGGCGTCAATTTTGCCGGCAACCAGGTCGGACAGGTTCTTGGCGTTGGAACCGAGGTAAGCCCAGACCACGATTTCCGGGAGCCTGCCAAGCCAGGTTGCCAAAACATATCTGCTCAAGGAAACCTTGGTCAGCCCGAACACGTAACTCATCAGATCGTAGGGAAATAACGAGCAAAGCCGGACAAGCAGCACGATTTTGAATCCTTCCCGGCCAATGGCACGGTCGATGGCAAAAAAGCGGGGATGGGTCATCAGACGGCGTTCGAGCCAGGGCCTGCCGATTGCGCGGCTGACAAGAAACGCTACTGCGGCCCCCAAGGTTGCGCCCAGGGAGGCCGCCGCAATTCCTCTTGCCGTGCCGAACATGAACCCGCCGGCCAAAGTCAAAGCCGATCCGGGCAGGAAAAGCAGGCAGACAATCACATAAAAAGCGATGAACAAGACAAGTCCCCAAGGCCCCAAATTCTGAATCCATTCCAGAGCCCATTCGATGTACTGTTGGACCGGCAAAAAAATCAGGCTGGCAACGAAGGCCGCAAGCAGCAGCGCCGCAAAACCGAAGCGAAGTGTGGCGGCCGGCTTCATGGGATAATCCTCGATCGTCGTAAACCGTTCATGATCTGGAATGTAGCAGGCAGAATGTTGCAGGCAGATTGTAGCAGGCACACTCCGTATGCCGTTTGCGGATTTTGGCAACTATCCCATCGCGCGGACGGCACACGGAGTGTGCCTGCTACATTATATCAGAAAAACCGTGAACAATAACGGTCATCGATTGCGGACATGATTGCGAAATCTGGCCGGGGTCATGGCGAAGGCCTTGTGAAAAACGACAGCCATATAGCTTGCGCTGTTATAGCCGGCCGCCTCGGCCACTTTGGGCAAGGGCAGGTCGGTTTCCAGCAGGAGCCTTTTTGCTCGCTCCAAATGGGCTTGTTGAATTTTTTCGTTCATCGATTTGCCGATCGCTCGCCGGAAGCGGATTTCCAAGGTCCGCCGCGAGATGTCCAAGGCGTTGACAATTTCCGTTACCTGGATCGGCCGGCCGGCATTCTCGTGGATGAATTGCAGGGCATGCGCCACCTCAACGTCTTCGAGGGCCACCACGTCCGTCGATCGGCGGGTGACAACTTGTAGAGGTTCGACGACGATCCGTTCCTGCCCTGTTGCCCGGCCCGACATCAAGCGATCGAGCAAGGCGGCCGCTTCGAATCCGCCGTGCTCGGCGTTCAGTACCACGCTGGACAGGGGCGGATTGGCCAATTCGCACAAGAGCGAGTCGTTATCCACGCCGATCACGGCCACTTCTTCGGGCACGCTGACTTTGGCCGCCCGGCAGGCCTCGAGCACATCCCTGCCGCGGTCGTCGTTGCAAGCCATAAGGCCGATTGGTTTGGGCAGGTTTCGCAGCCACTCGGCCATGGATTTTTGTTCCCGCCCCCATTCCTGGTCGTACTTGTTTTTCGGCGGATCGTAAACGTGGGGATTATAGCCCGCTTGCTGAATGTGTTTGACAAAGCTTTCGCGCCGCCGCACCGACCAAACCTTGTCGGCGATGCCGACAAAGGCGTAGTTGGGAAATCCCCTTTCCAACAAATGGTTCGCCGCCAATTGAGCGGCATGATAAGAGTCGGAGATTATTTCGCAGACCTTCGACAATGGGCTGCTTGGCGCCAGTTGTTTTTCGGAAAGGTCCATGGCCACCACGGGCAATCCGGTGGCTAGAATTGATTCGGCGACTTTAGCGTTAGCAATCCGGGCGATGATGCCGGTCCCACCCCATTGCTCCATTTTCGGCAATGCCTGCTCAAAATCGCCGGGCGTAATGTAAAACGCCCACGGCCCGTGAAGCCGCGCATAACGCACTATTCCCCGCAACACTCCTCGCCCGTATTCTCGGGATGTTTCGATCAATAAGGCAACTTTAGGTACTCCGCTCA
>JBEKZY010000148.1:0-11404 GCA_049509395.1 Thermoguttaceae bacterium
GTGAAACTCGTGCAGGCCAACACCGACGCGGTCACGCCGTTTCTGATTTCGACCGCTGGCTACGGCATTCTGTGGGACAACTATTCCAAAACCATTTTTACCGACGATAGCGAAAAAATGTCGCTCTGGTCCGAGGTGGCCGACAACATCGATTACTATTTCGTATACGGCCCGAACATGGACCAGGTCATTGCGGGATATCGAAATCTGACCGGGCAGGCCCCCATGTACGGCAAGTGGGCCTACGGTTACTGGCAGAGCAAGGAGCATTATAAAACCCGGGAGGAGCTTTTAAACGTCGCGCGGGAATATCGCAAGCGAAAAATTCCCATCGACAATATCATCCAGGACTGGAACTACTGGGGCGGCAACCAAAATTGGGGCGGCATGTTCTTCGACGAGACGAAGTATCCCAATCCCAAGGAAATGGTCGATATGCTGCACGATATGAATATCCACCTGATGATTTCGATATGGCCGGGCCTGGGCCCGAATACCGAAGTCTTCAAGGAAATGGACCGCAACGGATTTTTGTATCCGCCCTTTGGCTGGGCCGGATTCAAATACTACGACGCATATAATCCAAAGGCCAACGATTTGTATTGGAAATATCTCAAAGGGGGCCTGTACTCGAAGGGCATCGACGGCTGGTGGATCGATTCGACCGAGCCGGACGTGGTCAACGCGCTGACAAAAGAAGCCGAAGAGTACGAGATGAAACGCATCGGCGTGAATTATCTGGGCTCCTGGGCCAGGTATCTGAATCCATATTCGCTGGCCATGACCGACGCACTATATAAAAATCTGCGGAAAGAAAACGAGCAAAAGCGGGTGTATATCCTCACGCGCTCGACATTTGCCGGGCAGCAGCGGGCCGCGGCCACGACGTGGTCGGGCGACATCGGGGCCAACTGGGACGTTTATAAAAAGCAAATCGCCGCCGGAGTGAATCACTCGATGGCCGGGATTCCATACTGGACGTTCGACATCGGCGCATTCAACATCGGAAGTTATGAGGGTGTTTTCTCCAACGGCGGCAAAGATCCGGCCTATCAGGAATTTTACACCCGCATGTTTCAACTGGGCGCATTTTGTCCCATCTTCCGCGCGCACGGTTCGGAGACCCCGCGGGAGATTTGGGAGTTCGGCGATTTCAGCGACGTGCTGGTGAAATTCGACAACCTGCGCTATCGCCTGCTGCCTTATATCTATTCGCTCGCCTGGCGCGTGACCGACGACGGGTATACGATTATGCGCGGAATGCCCATGGATTTTAGAGGCGATAAAAAAACATATTCCATCGACGACCAGTTCATGTTCGGCCCGGCCATGATGGTCTGTCCGGTAACGGAGTACATGCTGCACCGTCCGCCGGAGAACAGCGTGCTCGTAACGCCGGAGCACTTTCGGACCAAGGACGGCAAGCCCGGCCTGACCGCCAAGTTCTATAGCGACGACCAGTTTAAGAACCTTTGCCACGAGGAGGTCGAGCCGGACATCAATCTTTTCTGGTACACGGGCTGGCCCGAATACATTAAAGACCCCAAATTTTCCATGCGCTGGGAAGGCAAGCTGATTCCCACTCAGAGCGGAATGCACCGGTTCCACATGAAAAGCTTCGGGCCGAAACGAGTTTTTCTGGACGGCAAGGAACTGCCCTGCAACTACTGGTCCGTGGAATTCTATACCGTTGCGGTGGAACTCCAGGCCGGAAAGGAGTACGATTTCGCCTTCGAGACCTCGAATTCGGCCTTAGGCGCATTCAGGGCGCAGTTGTTTTGGAAGACTCCGGAGATATTTGCCCGTGAAAAAATCGTCGAGCCCAGGCCAAAAACAAGGCCGGTATATCTGCCCGCCGAAACGCAGTGGATAGATTTTTGGACCGGCGCGACTTTACCGGGCGGCCAAACTATTTCCGCCGACGCGCCGATCGATAAGATTCCGCTCATGGTCAAGTCGGGCTCGATCATACCCATGGGCCCGACGGTCCAATACGCCGCTGAAAAACCGGCCGATCCCATCGAACTACGCATCTATCCCGGTGCCGACGGGAGTTTCACGTTGTATGAAGACGAGAACGACAATTACAATTATGAAAAGGGCGTTTATTCGACCATTGGTTTTCACTGGGACGACGCGAAACGCCAACTTACGATCGACGCCAGAAAAGGATCGTTTCCCGGCATGCTGAAAGATCTCGTTTTTCAAATCGTGATCGTCGGCAAAGACCACGGAACGGGCGTGGAAACTACCGGCAATCCGGACAAAGTGATTTCGTATCAAGGTGAACAACAAATCGTTCAATTACAAATAAAACCCAAAGCCCTATCGTCCTATGATCCGCAGGTCAAGGAGTTGCTGTCCCGGATGACGCTGGAGGAAAAGATCGGACAGATGACCCAAGCCGATCAGGAGCACATCAAGGACCCGGCTGATATCGGAAGGTATTGGCTCGGATCGGTCCTCAGCGGCGGCAACTCGGACCCCAGCGCAGGCAACAGCCTAACGGCCTGGGCCGACCTGTACGACCGTTGCCAGCAGCAGGCCCTTAAAACGCGGCTGGGCATACCGATTCTTTATGGCATCGACGCGGTGCACGGCAACAATAACATTCTAGGCGCCGTAATATTCCCGCACAACATCGGACTGGGCTGCACCCGCGATCCCGAATTGGTTGAAAAAGTTGCGAGAATCACTGCCGAGGAGGTCCGCGCTACGGGCATTCAGTGGACCTTCGCGCCCTGTATAACCGTTCCCCGCGACGAGCGATGGGGTCGTACGTACGAGGGTTTTTCCGAAGATCCCAAGCTGGTTTCCATCCTGGGCGAAGCCGCGGTCCGCGGCTTCCAGGGATCGGACTTAAGCGCCCCGCTTTCCGTCCTGGCCTGCGCCAAACACTATGTGGGCGACGGCGGCACGTCGGCCGTTATGCGCGGCCGGCGAGGCATACGGCTCGACCAGGGCGACACGCAGGTCGATGAACAGGCGCTGCGGCGATTATACCTCCCGCCATATATCAGCGCCGTAAAACAGGGCGTAGGCACGATCATGCCCTCGTACAGCAGTTGGAATGGCGTGAAGTGCTCGGCCAGCAAGCGCCTCTTGACCGAGATTCTCAAGCAGGAACTGGGGTTCGAGGGTTTTCTGATCTCCGACTGGCAAGCCATCAACCAGATCGACCGGGATTATAAAACGGCCGTCAAAATATCGATTAACGCGGGCATGGACATGGGCATGGTCCCCAGCGAATACAAGGAGTTTTCTACTTGCCTCAAGGAATTGGTCGAGGAAGGCACAGTGCCGATCTCCCGCATCGATGACGCGGTCACCCGCATACTGCGCGTCAAATATGCCATGGGGCTGATGGACAAGAACCGGTCTTTTCTCGCCGACCGGAGGCTCTTTGAATCGTTCGGCTCGGAAGAACACCGGCTTGTGGCCCGCCAAGCCGTTCGCGAGTCCATGGTGCTGCTTAAGAACCGGGCAAACGTGCTTCCGCTTTCGAAAACCTCGCACATTCACGTAGGGGGCAAAAGCGCGGACAACATCGGCAATCAATGCGGCGGCTGGACCATCGACTGGGAAGGCCGCAGCGGTAATTTCGTTCCCGGCGGCACAAGTATTCTATCGGGCATCCGAAATACAATGGGCAGAACGGCCGAGTTGACCTTTTCGCCGGACGGCGTTGGCGCCCAAGGCGCCGACGTGGGAGTAGTAGTGATCGGGGAAAGACCTTACGCCGAAGGCAACGGCGACAGAGCCGACCTGGCACTGGATAAGGCCGACGTCGACGCCGTAGACAACATGAAAAGGGCCGGCATACCAGTTGTCGTTGTCATTATTTCCGGCAGACCGGTGATTATCGGCGACGTGCTTGAAAAGGCCGATGCGGTTATCGCGGCCTGGCTTCCCGGCACCGAGGGCCAGGGCGTGGCCGACGTGCTTTTCGGCGATTACAAACCCACGGGCAAGCTGTCGTTTACGTGGCCGAAAAGCATGGAACAGATCCCGGTTCACGTCGGCGATCCCCGCGCGCAAGATGCGCTGTTCCCTTTTGGATTCGGGTTGACGTATTGATTCAAATTGTTATGGACTGAGAAAGCCATTTTTCCCTAATCCAGGCGTAAAACGCCTGGGCTAGAGAAAAGAGCTCAAAATTTACAGTTTGGGAATTAATAAACAATCTTCACTGGCTGCCCACGCCTTTTACGTTCATGCGTAGGGCGTAAAGCCCTTTTGAGGCGGTGATAAACAGCGTTTGCCGATCCTTGCCGCCGAAACACACGTTTGCGGTCCATTGTTCGGGGACGTCGATGTGCTCGATTTGCTTGCCGGTTTTATCGAACACGGTTACTCCCTTTCCCGTCGGCCCGGGACCTCTTCCAGACAGGTAGACGTTTCCCCGGTCGTCGATGGTCATGCCGTCGCAGCCCAACTGGCAAAAGAGTTTTTTATTCGCCAGAGTGCCGTCGGGCCGTATGTCGTATTGATAGGTTAATCCGGCGCCGATATCGGTAAGGTACAGAATTTTATCGTCCGGGGTTCCGATTAGGCCGTTGGGCTTTTTCAGGTCGTCGGCCACGCAGACGAGTTTTTTCCCGTCGGGCGGGAGAAAATACACGGCCTCTTTTGCCCGCTGGACGGATCCTTTCGGCCAATACGGTCTGGGATACAGGGGATCGGTGAAATACACGCCCCCGTCCGCGCGAATCCACACGTCATTGGGACCGTTGAGTTGTTTGCCCTCATAGTCTTTTACGACCACGGTGATTTTTCCGGCGGGATCGATGCGCCACAGTTCGTTCTTTTCGTCGGCGCAGGTCCAGAGATTTCCCTGGCGGTCGAAGCACATGCCGTTGGACCGCCCGCTGGGCTCCATGAAGGTCGAGAGTTTGCCGTCTGTGTCCCACTTGAGGATGCGATTATTCGGCTGGTCGGTGAAGAGCACGTTGCCGTCGGAATCGCAGGCGGGCCCTTCGGTAAAATCGAATCCGCCGGCGAGTTTTTCCAACTTGGCGCCTGGGGCGATGATTTGATCATCCGCACTAAAGACCGCCGCTTGGGGCAGGAGGACTAAGGCCAAGACCATTGGTAAAAGATTTTGTTTTCGCATGATTACTTCTTTGGCGGGCAGGAATGCCCGCCCTCCTTCAGGGCAAGAGGTGGCGGGAATTAAGTTTAGGGAAACGATATTACCAGAAAATCCGGCGTCATTCAATAATAGGCCGGGTTGCCATCGGCGACCACCATTCGTAAAATCCAACAGTATATATAGTGGCAAGCAAACCCCCGGTGTGTTCACCGGGGGCTAAATTGTTCACCGGGGGCTAAATATTATATTTGACGTCCTCAATTTTTTACACAAAGATTTATGTGCGACGAACAACTCGACGTAATTGCCGTGGGGGCCCATCCCGACGATTTGGAAATCACCTGCGGGGGCACCATTGCCAAGCTGGTCCGGCAGGGATATCGGGTGGGCATGATCGACCTGACCGACGGCGAGCCCACGCCGCTTTCGCCCGGTCCTGAAGTCCGTCTGGCCGAGGCCCGGCAGGCTGCCGAGGTGTTAGGCGCGGCAGTCCGCGTAACGCTCGATCTGCCCAACCGGCGGCTGTTCGACTGCTTCGAGGCCCGGGTGGCTTTGGCCAAAGAGTTCCGCAAATATCGGCCGCGCCTGGTCATCGGTCTGGGCGGGAAAACGCCCATGGCCTCGCCCGACCATTATCAGGCCTCGCTCATAACCGAGGCCGCGGTGTTCTATTCCAGACTAACCAAATGGGACCAGTATTTCGAGGGCTTGCCGGTGCATTCAATCTCGCGGCACTTGTGCTCGTCGCTGGCCTTTCGCCATTTCGCGCCGGATGCCAACGGCCTGGTGGTCGACATCAGCGACACGCTGGAGGACAAGTTAAAGGCCATCGCCTGCTACAAGACCCAATTCCCGCCGGAAAGGAGCAACGCCGTAGACCGCTTCCGCGCGTTCGCCATCCAGCAAGGCATGGCCGCCGGATACGAAGCGGGCGAAGTACTGGTAAATCCAACCGCCTGGGGCACAAAAGACCTGATGGGACTGCTGTTTGGAGCGTAATATCCTGGCTCAATGGCCGGCGATCAACGACCGCCGGAACCGGATGCCATGCCCACACTCGGCGCCATGATCACGCCGGAGGTTGATTATTGTACTACTATGCCTGCATTACCAATAAAACCGGATTGTCTCTGAACGACCGGGCTAGAGAAAAGTATTTTTTTAAATTGCGAATCGGGCATGATTTACCCGTTTAAGTTTTATTGAAAAAACATGGATTAATACAGATCCTCGATTTTTGCATTGGCGCCGGGGCCTGCGGAATCGGGATGGTGGAAGGGGGCCAAAAGCGTCACGAGGATGGATGGCGCCGCGGCTAAAAGCACGATGATGAAAAACCACTGGTAACCGACCCATTTTTCGATATAACCGCTTACCGCGCCGGTGGACATCATGCAGGCGCCCATAAGCGCGGTGGCGAAGGTGTAATGTGCGGTCTTGTAGGGCCCGGGGGCGATCTGCTGCATCATATATATCATGTGTCCGACGCAGCCGATTCCCCAGCCGAGTTTCTCGAAGGTGACGATAGTGGTAATAAGGTAGATGTTTGTGGGCAGCGTCTGGCTAAGGATCAAAAAAGTGACGTTGGGGACATTGAGGCAGAGGCAGAGGATCCACAGCGATTTTCTCAGTCCCGCGCGCGACACGAACCACCCGCCGACGAGCGAGCCAACGATGAAAGCGCCGGTGCCAAAAGTTCCGTTGATGAAGCCGAGCATCTGATTGTCCAATCCAAGCCCGCCGCTGGTCCTTTTGTCGATCATGAAAAGCGGGCCCATTTTGTCGATCAGGCCGAAGCCGAAGCGGTAAAAAAAGGCAAAGGCGATCATCAGCCAAACGTCTTTTTTCTGGAAGAAAGTCGCGAAGGCATGGGCGAATGTGCCCATCGCGTCGCCGAAGCTTTTTGGCGCGTCAAGGGCTTTCGCCCCCGGCGGCAGCAAGCGGGCGTGATAAAATCCGGCAAGAACCATGAAGCTGGCGATGACGAGCATGATCGTCATCCAGGAAGTGCCCCAACTCTGCGTGTTATCGTGCAATACGCCGCTGATATATATCAAGGGTCCGGCGGCCAGCAGGAATCCGGCGTTCCAGCACATGCTCTGAAATCCCATGTATTTCGCCTGGTCCTTGGGGGCCAGGGTCGTCACATAAACGCCGTCGGAACCGATGTCTTGCGTGGCGCCGAGGATGGCGGAGACCGCCAAAAGCGCTAAGACGGGCACTAACCAAGTCATACCGGGGAGTATCAAGGAGAACGCCACTCCAGCGATTGCAACCGCAAGCATAAACTGCATCAGCACGACGAAGAATTTCTTTGTCTTATAAAGCTCCAAGAGCGGCGCCCATAGGAACTTGAAGGTGTATGGGAAGCCCAGAATACTCGACCAGAACGCCGCTTGGGTGTTTTCCATACCCATGTTTTTGAACATGACATTGGCAACGCTTCCCACAGTGACATAAATAAGCCCCATAGCGAGGTAACTGGATGGCACCCACAGGAATGGATTGGGGTAAGCGGGTTTGGTTTCACTCATGGGCGCAGGCACTCCATTTATTGATAAAGAAACACAGGGACCCTATCCAAAAACCAGATTTTCAGAGGGCCGTTTCTGTAATCAAACGATAATTCCTAGCGATTCCGATTGCAAGTGCTTGAACAAATGGATAACAACTTTTTTGATTGAGGTTACCGCCTTTTTATCAAGCTCTAACTAGCCATCTGGCCTGATGTTGTGGATTCCGGACATTTCATGGCGGGAGTCTTCAAATGCCACCCCGCCAAAAGTATGGAAAAGTTGATTTTTTAATTTATACCATAAAAATGCGTTAACGAAGTTCATCTTGAACAGTTATCCAATACTCACTATAAAATGCACCACCAATCGACCAATAATCGCTTCTCAAAGACCGAGATTGTAGGGAAAGATGCCGATGGCCACGGCCGCACACGCCCCTGACGGAAAATTGAATTCTCGACAATGGCCATTGGCAGCAATTCGCGATACGCTTGCCGCCGCCAATCGCGAGGCTTTGCTCGCCTGGGGCATCTGGGCCATTTTGACTTTGGCGGGATTATGTTTTGTTACAATCTACGGCCTGCCTTTTCCGTTTGGCATTGATGAATGGCGATGGATCGGTCAGGCAACGGGCAATGAACCGGTGACGTTCGCGTGGCTGTGGTCGCAGCACAACGAGCATCGCATGTTCCTGCCGCGTTTGATTTATTTAGGTCTGGGGTCGATAAGCGGCTTTGACTTTCGCCTGGGATGCTACTTTAACGTGTTTATGCTGAGCGGCCTGTCATTGGCAATGATGAAGGCCGCCCGCGCGTTGCGGGGAAAAACCTGCCTTTGCGACGCCTTCTTTCCGCTGGTGCTGTTGCATTGGGGGCAATTCGATAATTTGATCTGGGGCTTTCAGTTGAACTTCGTCACTTCCGTGGTTTTGGAAGGCACCATCCTGCTGATAGTGTTGCGATGCGGGAGCCAAATTTCTTTAAAATCGGTTGTGCTCGTTACTCTGTGTCTTGTTTTGTTGGGGCTGTGCGGATCGTACGGTTTGGTATTCCTGCCGCCGATGGCGTGTTGGCTGTTTTACGCCGCGGCGTGCAAGTGGTTAAGCGGCGGGTCCCGCGCCAAGCAAATCGCACTGGTAATGTTAGTGTTCGCGGCAATGCCTGCGGCGTTAGTGTGGATGTATATACAGGGACTCAGTGCCAGCCCCGAGTATATGGGTCTTTACGCTTCGCTGCGAACGGGTATTGAATTTATCAGTTTCGGGATTGGTCCGGCCGCCAAGGAAATCTGGCCCGTTTCCGGTTTTCTGATTCTTATCGTATGCGCAATAATCGTGCGGCAATGCCTGATGGTTTTCCGCAATCAACCTGCTCAGCGCTTGCGCGCGGCAGGTTTTTTGATGTTTTTTGCGGGAATTTTCACATTGGCGACAGCGATCGGCTTTGGGCGGGCTTATATCGGTCCGATGGGCGGTTTTGAAACTCGCTATATCACTTTGTCAGCGCCGCTATTGCTGCTTGTGTTTTTTCTATATGAAGTCCACGGCAGCCCGGCTATGAAACATCATGTTCCGCGGATTCTTTTTGCATTAATGAGCGTTCTTTTTGTGATAAACACGCAAAAGGGAATCAGCTACTCCAGAAATCTCTGGAAACAAACAGGGAAATTCGAGCAGGATATGCGCGACGGCATTTCGGCGGAGGCCATGGGAATGCGTTACGCGGAGCAGTGGGGACACGAGGCGCGGGAACTGATACCTACCCGCCTTGTCTGGCTGCAAACAGCCCGGCTCGGTCTTTATCGCTCCTCAGCGCCTCGATCCGGGCAGGCGGTCCGAGTGGAACGCATCTGGGCTGGAGAACCTGCAACTGAAAAAATCGAACCGGTCGGGCTTGCGGCTGGGCAATCGTTCGCCCGGCCTTTTTCGGTACGTGAGGACGGAGAACTTCGCCGCATCGACGTGCAGGTTCATATCGGCCGCGAAGCACGCTCGCTAAGACGCCTGGATTGGACGCTTTTTGAAAATGCTGCGGACGGGAAAGCGAATATTTTGGCCGCGGACCATATCGATCCGGCCGACGCAGACGGCGACGATTACATTTCAATTCCGCTAGCGCACGTTTACGCCCGCAAAACACAGGAATTTGTGTTGCAATTGGCGATTCCTTCCGGCGCTTTGCCAACGGCCTGCGTCGAGATCCCTTTATACGAAGCGGCCGAAAACAAGAAAGTAAAGCAAATAATCGACGGCATGCCGGGCCCTTACGCAGGTCAATCGGCCGGACATTTGCGCGGATTCATCTACTTGGAATGCGACGGCCCATCGATCCCGCTGATTGCCCGCCGTCCCGGCGGGAATTATTAATGTGGATGCAATCTTGGGTAAATCCAGCGCTCCCCGACCAACCTTCGGTCGGTACCCGGTCGCGGCTAAACATAGCAAACAATCTAAAAACAGCAAACGGAGAAGCGATTTATCGATTGCGGGCGTAAGTGCGGAATTTGGCGGGGGTCATGGCGAAAGCCTTGTGAAAGACGACGGCCAAATAGCTAGTGCTGTTGTAGCCCGCGGCCTCGGCGACTTTGGGCAACTGCAGGTCGGTTTCCAGCAAGAGTCTTTTTGCCCGTTCCAGGTGGGCTTGCTGGATTTTTTCGTTCATCGATTTGCCGATGGCGCGGCGGAAGCGGATTTCCAAGGTTCGCCGCGAGATGCCCAAAGCGCTGACGATATCCTTTACCTGGATCGCCCGGCCGGCATTTTCATGGATGAATCGCAAGGCATGGGCCACTTCAAGATCTTCCAGGGCCACTACGTCCGTCGATCTGCGTGCGACAACTTGCAGGGGTTCGACCACGATCCGCTCCGGGGCCTTTGCCCGGCCGGACATCAACCGATCGAGCAAGGCGGCCGCTTCAAAACCGCCGTGTTCGGCGTTGAGCACCACGCTGGACAGGGCCGGATTGGCCAATTCGCACAAGAGCGAGTCGTTATCCACGCCTACGACGGCGACTTCTTCAGGGACGCCCAGATTGGCGGCCCGGCAGGCCTCCAAGACGTCCCTGCCCCGGTCGTCATTGGCGGCCATCAGTCCGATGGGTTTGGGCAGGTTTTTCAGCCACTCGGCAAGGAATTTTTGTTCCCGCCCCCATTCCCTGTCGGACTTGTTTTTCGGGGGCTCGTAAATGTGGGGTTCAAAGTCGGCTTGTTTGATGTGTTTGACAAAACTTTCGCGCCTGCGTTTCGACCAGATGCGATCGGCGACGCCGACAAAGGCGAAGTTATGGAATCCCCTTTCCAAGAGGTGGATGGCAGCCAGTTGAGCGGCATGGTAGGAATCGGTGTAAAGTTCGCAGATTTGCGACAACGGATTGCCGTGCGCGAGTTGCTTTTCGGAGAGGTCCAAGGCCACCACGGGCAATCCGGTGGCCAGAATCGCATCGGCGACTTTTGGGGTTTCAATCCTGGCGATGATGCCGGTGCCGCCCCAATGTTTCATTTCCGGCAAGGCCTGTTCAAAATCGCCGGGCGTAACGTAAAAAGCCCATGGCCCGTGAAGTCGCGCATAGCGCACAATACCGCGCAATACGCCACGGCCATATTCCCGGGAAGTTTCAATCAGCAACGCAACCTTGTGTATTCCGCTCATATTAATAAACTGGGGTTCTTCCTTGCCAAAATTTCAGAATGACGGCATTTTCATTCTTTTATCTAGAAACTTATTTATTTAAAACTCAAACCTAAATCAAATACAACTTACATACGCATTATTTAAAGATTATAACGCAAAATTCAAGA
>JBEKZY010000149.1:0-11357 GCA_049509395.1 Thermoguttaceae bacterium
CAGGTTAGAATTAAGTGCCTATCCAAAAACTATTAACTCAAATGTTATGAACGAGTTAAAATACAATATTGTCAATTTCGCCCTCACCCTAGCCCTCTCCCAAATGGAGAGGGGAGTTTAACATAGAAATCGTTACCGCGTGAAAGGATGTATCTTTTTGGAGAATCTCCATGCCTCAGGCCATTGTAGATCCTGAAGAGTTGAGGCAGTTTGCGCAAAGTCTCAAGAAGTTCAGCGCCGAGATACAGGCCCGCATCAACATGATAAGCGGTCAATTATCGGCCCTGAGCAAGACCTGGCGGGACCAGGAGCAAAAAAAATTCAGCGAGGAGTTCGAGCAGCAGGTAAAGGGTGTGCAGCGTTTGATCGAGGTGATCGAAGAGCACATTCCTTACCTGGTACGCAAGGCGGAAATCATAGATGAATACCTCCATCGAAGATAGTTGAGAGCCATGGGCCAACCCGCCCGAGTCAAATCGATCGACGCATTGCAGGCCGTGTCCGCAGCCTTGGTGTGTTTTCACGACGACGCGTGCAGCGCATTGGACGACCTGGATATGGAAATCCGCCGGGCATTGCAGTGGATCGGCCAGGATTGCCGGCAGTACTGGAGGGAGGAGCTCCGGCTTTCGAGAGACGGAGTGACCGAAGCCCGGCTGCAACTGGAAAACGCCAGGATGTTCCGGCGCATAGCCGAAGAACACGGTTCTTTCGTGGAGGAGAAAAAGGCCCTGGAGCGGGCGAAACGGCGGATGCAAATCGCCGAAAGCAAAGTCGAAGCCATCCCGCATTGGGCCATTTTGATCGAGCGTGCGGTCAACGAATACCGGGCCAGCCGCTCGCAGTTTGCCAGTTGGCTGGAGAGCGATTTTCCCAGGGCCGTCGCCGTTTTGAGCCGGATGATATCGGACTTGGAGGCATACATCCGCCTGGCCACGCCGACGGACGATCATGCGCCCATTGCCTTGGCGACCGCGACACCGGCGGACGACGCGCAAAAGACCGAAGATAAAAACGATAAAACGGGCGATCAAAAGATTGAGGAAGCATATTAAGGAATTGTCCGAATTGCGAAAGTAAAACGCTTTACGAGAATACGAGTATGAGAAACTGGGACCTGAACTCCGGCGCGTCAAAACTGGAGCTGGCGATACAAAACTTGTTCGCGACCAGCGCCGAGGCGCAGCAGTATTGGAGCGACGAGGCCCAGCGCAAGTTCCACGAATCCTACATTGCGCCCCTGGAACCGAGTGTCCGCGGAGTGCTGGATTCGATCCATCGCCTGGCCGAGGTGCTGGCCGCCGCCGAACGCCAGTGCGGGATAAATTAACAACGCCGGGGGATTGGGAATTAGGGATTGGGAATTAGGGATTGGTAATTGGGGATTGGGGGATAGGTAAAACGGGAATCGATGTTCACTAAAATCAATAGTCGTTTATTTGTAAGATACTGTGGAAAATAGTATAATTAAAGAATGTTTTATAAGTCAAAAAGCGAGATTATATTTAAACTTCGGGCAAAACTAATTCCTAAATCCTGATTTCCAATTCTTTCAATTCAAGAGATAAAGATGGACTCCTTTTCGCCGGACGGGCCGCGACAACTTCTGACCGATCTCAGTCGCCTGGTGCGCGAGCGGGCGGCATCGGAAGTGGAAATCCAGGCCGGGTTGATTACCGGGAAGGAAGCGGCGGACAAACGCCATGAGGAGTCGCAGAAATCGCTGGCTTCGCATTTCAACGCGGAAAAAGAGGTTACCGAAGCGGAGTATGCCGCGGCTAAAAAGCAAATCCTGGTCCATTTCGAGTCCGAGACTCGGCGGATACAAAAGGAATACGATTCCATCCATGAGCAGATAATTGCCCGCTATGAAGGAAACCTGAAAATCCTGGAGCGGCAATTGACGGAGAGCCGCTGGGAAGTAATGGCCATGTCGGAGGCTGCGCGGAGCGGCTCGAATCTGCAACTCAAGGAGATTGTCGACGGATTGGACGCACGTTGGCATGATCTTCAGACGATCCATGGGCAGGCCGTGGAATTGCTCCGCCAGCGCGGACAATGGCGCGAGTTCGGCGAGCCGCAAGTGGAAGGACTATTGCTGGAAACCGACCCATCGCAGCGTTTTACCCGGGCACTTGATTTAGCGCGAGCCCAGTATCAAACCATGGCGCGGCAGTTTATGTCGCGTTTTTTTCCCCGCTTTTATCAAGGACTGTGGCCCTTGGGGATATTTCTGCTGTTATGGGCGGCGACGGTATATCCGGCGGCTTTGTGGTTCGGCTGGAAGGATTGGCGATGGGCGGCGGTCAGTTGCGCCGCGGCTTTTATCGTGTTTATCGCGGCAGGCACCTGGTTGCACAGGATAGTCAATCGCCAGGCAACCGGTGCGTATTTGACATTGCTGCGGACGCTACTGGAGGCGGGTATAAATCGTCCGGCCGTGTTGGAAGCCGCTAAAGCGCAATGCCAGCAGCAATTCGGAGACATCATTACCCGCCAAGACGCCGAAATGAAAAAGATCGAGGATAAATACGCAGCGGCCAAGGCTGAAATCGAGCGGCGTAAAAAGCACGATATCGAGCAGGCCGACGGCATTTTTCCTATGCGCCTGGCAGAGCTTGCCGCATCGCACGACCGTTCTTTGCCCGCGATCGATGAAAAATACACACGTCAACTCCGGGATCTTGAAATGCGTTTTTCCGCCGAGACCGAACGGCTGCGGGCGGAACACGCCTTGGCTACTGGAGAGAACGAGGCCCGGTTCCGACGCGAATGGACAAGCATGTCGGAGCGCTGGCTGGCCGGAATGGAAGGTTTTCGCACCGCGGTTGAAGGGATCGGCCGCTCTTGCCGGGATTATTTTCCAGACTGGCACACACCGGATTGGAACCGATGGACATTGCCGACCGAAATTCCGCCGGCATTCCAGCTTGGATCGAGTAAATTGGAATTGGCGCGGATCAAGGACGGGGTGTCGGCGGACGAAAAACTATGGCCGGCACAAACGGAGTTTGCATTGCCGGCGCTCTTGCCCTTTCCCCGTCATTCGCTGATGCTATGGAAGGCCAACGGCCCGGGGCTGTCGAAGGCGGTCGATTCGATGCAGGCCGTTATGCTGCGATTGCTTACGGCCATGCCGCCCGGGAAGGTTCGTTTCACGATAATCGATCCGGTGGGGCTGGGCGAGAACTTTTCGGCATTCATGCACCTGGCCGACTACGACGAACAACTGGTGGCCAACCGCATCTGGACGGATACGCCCCATATCGAACAACGCCTGGCCGATCTGACCAAGCACATGGAAAACGTGATCCAGGTCTACCTGCGCCAGGAGTTCCCCACGATCCTGGAGTACAACGCATCGGCAGGCGAGCTGGCCGAACCGTACCGCGTGCTGGTGGCGGCTAATTTTCCCGTGAATTTTTCGGAGACGGCCGCATTGCGCCTGAAAAGCATCGTGTCGAGCGGCGCGCGTTGCGGGGTATTCGTGCTTTTGAGCGTGGATACGAAATTGCCGGTTTCCCGACATTCCTCTATTGCGGACCTGGAGAGTGAAGCCTTGGTGTTGCGATGGGACCAGTCGCAATTTGTTTGGGAGCACCCGGATTACGGGCCGTTGCCGGTGAAATTGGATAGTCCGCCTTCGGCCGATCTATTCCGCGAGATAGTGCGCACGGTGGGCGATCGGGCAAGATTCGCGGGCCGCGTCGAGGTGCCGTACTCCAGCATCATTCCGCCGGCTGATCAATGGTGGACCGCCGACAGCAGCGGCGGCATCGACGTTCCGCTGGGCAGGGCCGGCGCATTGAAACTGCAAAACCTCAAACTCGGCAGCGGGACATCGCAACACGTGTTGATTTCGGGCAAGACGGGCTCGGGCAAATCGACCCTGATGCACGTGCTGATCACCACCCTGGCCCTGCAATACAGCCCGGACGAGGTCGAATTGTACCTGGTCGATTTTAAGAAGGGGGTCGAATTCAAGTCCTATGCGCACTACTCGCTGCCGCATGCGCGAGTGATCGCCATTGAAAGCGAACGGGAGTTCGGCTTAAGCGTGTTGCAGCGGTTGGACGGCGAGTTGCGGACTCGCGGCGATTTGTTCCGCAAGCAGGGAGTCCAGGATATAAAAGGCTACCGAGCAGCACAGCCGAAGGCCAAACTACCGCGCATACTGCTTATCATCGATGAGTTCCAGGAACTTTTCACCGAGGACGACCGGATTGCGCAAGATTCGGCCTTGTTGCTGGACCGGTTGGTGCGTCAAGGCCGGGCATTCGGGATCCACGTATTGCTGGGATCGCAGACCCTGGGAGGGGCTTATTCGCTTGCCCGCAGCACTATCGGCCAGATGGCGGTGCGGATCGCCTTGCAGTGCAGCGAGTCGGACGCCCATCTGATCCTCAGCGAAGACAACACCGCCGCCCGGCTGCTTACCCGGCCGGGCGAGGCGATCTACAACGACGCCAACGGACTTTACGAGGGCAACCATCCGTTCCAAGTGGTTTGGCTGCCCGACAACGAGCGCGACGAGTTCTTGCAGCAGGTCTCGCAATTGGCGGCGAAAAGGGTTGCTGAGAATCAGTCGCCAAATGCGGAAAAGGGGACAGGACCCTTAACTTCAGGGGTCCTGTCCCCATATCCGCCGCCGATCGTGTTCGAGGGCAACGTGTTGGCCGATCCCGCCGAAAACCCCGGTCTTAAGGAATTGCTGGCCGCCGAATCATGGCCCGAAACCTACCCTGTCCCGCACGCGTGGTTGGGTTCGGCCGTGGCCATCAAGGAGGCGACGGCCGCATCTTTCGTCCGGCAGAACGGCAGCAATTTGCTATTGGTAGGACATCGGGACGAGGCGGCGTTGGGCGTGCTGGCCAATTGCATAATCAGTTTGGCCGCCCAACATGCGCCTGAGGGTGGAAAAGGGGATGGCGGAAAAGGGGACAGGACCCTTAACGACAGGGGTCCTGTCCCCTTTTCCGGTTCTGTCCCCAATTTCGGCGCCATTTCCGGTGCGCGGTTCTATATTCTCAACGGTATTCGCGGGGACGCGCCGGAGGCCGGTTTTTGGAACCGTCTGGACTCGGTTTTGCCGCACGTCATGAAAATCGCCGATCCGCGAGGGACGGCCGACCTTTTGGGAGAGATATCCGCGGAGTTGGCCTTGCGCCAGGAACGATCTGAAGAGCACGCGGCGCCGATTTATTTAATTATTTATAATCTTGCCCGGTTCCGCGAATTGCGCAAGGACGACGATTTTAGTTTTTCGTCGCTCGATGACGGCAAGGCGCCCAGCCCAGCCAAGCAGTTCAACGCCATCGTGCGCGAAGGTCCGGCCTTGGGCATACACACGCTGGCGTGGTGCGACAGCTATAACAACGTCATTCGTTTTCTGGACCGGCAAAGCCTGCGGGATTTTGAAATGCGCGTGGCGTTTCAGATGAACGCCACCGATTCGAGCAACCTGATGGATTCGCCAGACGCCAGCCGGCTGGGCATTCACGTGGCGATCTTCTACGACGAATCGCAGGGGCGCATGGAAAAATTCCGCCCTTACGGCCTGCCAACGAACGAATGGCTTTCGCAAGTCAAAAAGCAATTATCGTCGCGAATAAAGAATCACGCCCAACCGTAAAGCGGATTAAAGTTGAGTTTATCGGGTTTTAGAGCAATTACAGCTTAAAACAGCACGTCAACGCGTGTTTACGCTACGCGAAAACACGCTCGGTTATAGATAATAGACGCGCTGAATTAAATTAGAACGCGTATCAGAGCAATTCTAATGCGATGTTTACTAAGGTATAAAAACCGGTTGCATGCAGCGGGGCTATTGAGAGTCAGATCGATAATGCCACTTATCGGCGATTAACAACCACCGGAATATAAGAGAATTCCCACCGGCGGCTGTTAGCCGCCGGCTATTGCATGTGGCATTAATTTTCTGATTCTCAACAAACGGACGCTACATCCGGCTGGATGCAAAACCGCAAGCGGTTTATCTGCCGCCGCAACTCATGTCATTTTGTCAACCGGTTCGATCACCGGCAGCCAGTCTTGACAGCGCCGAATGGGCGTCGCGGACATAGCGGCGGCATGAACGGAAAGGTTTGTACAGCCACTCGGGCAGCAAGATGCGAGGCAACATTTCTCGCCAGTGTATCGGCTCGCCGCCTGGATACAATCGCATGCGACATGAAGCGGATAGCCTGAGACACTGCCGCCAATATCGCTGAGTTAGGGCATAGTCGCGGGCAAAACAAGCGTCGCCGGCCATGAAGTAAGCCACGGCGGTGGCTTCGGCCTTCAGGGCCCGGACCTCGGTGGACAGGTCGTTTCGGGCAAAAAAATCCTGCATCAGGCGGACGTGCTCTTTGGCCAAGGCCTCGCCCCGCCCGGTGATGGTTGCGGCCTGCGGATGATGTCGCCAAGTGGCCAGGGTGCGGGGAATTCGCGCGAATGGGCCGTGCAGTCCCAGGCGCAGCCAATACTCGAAATCGCCGATTAGCCGATACGCGGGATCACGCATACCAGCCAGGGCGAAACATTTTTTGCGAATAAACGTGCCCGGACCAGGATAACAGTGGTTCCAGCGGATCATGTTCAAGTAGTTGTATTCATAAGTCTTTACATCCTCAAGGACTTTTCCGTTCGAATCTATCATGAGCCAATCGGGATAGGCCACCAGGACATGGGGATGGGCGAGCATGAACTCCACACCGGTTTGGATCAAACCGGGCAGCAGCGGATCGTCGGAGCTGACTGTTATGAGCAAATCGCCGCGGGCCATGTTCCAGCCCTTATTGACCGTGAGCGATTCGCCCATATTCGGGTGCGATTCCCAGCGGATCCGCCCATCATAACGCGCAAGCACCTCGCGGGTGTTGTCGGTCGACCCGTCGTCCAGGACGATATATTCGATATTCGGATAGCTTTGGGAGAGGATGCTTTGGATTGTCTCCGGTAAAAACGCGGCGCGGTTGTAGGCGGCCGTGACTACCGACACCAATGGTCTTGAATCGTTCGGTTGGCTCATCAGCAGTTTCCTTGCACGTTCATGACATTATTGGGATTTTGCATATAGGTCCCGTCTTCCTTTGGGTGAGAGCAGTTGAGAGAGTATGGAATACTCTGTCAACTAGCCGCCCTCACCCTTGCCCTCTCCTGACCAACCTTCGGTCGGTACCCGGAGAGGGGACATTGAATTTTGTCGGAATTGTCCAACAGACTGCGATACAGGTTCACATGGGCCTTGAGAAATACATCGCGATTATAGCGGAGCACGGCGTTTTTTCGCCCCTGGCGCGCCCATTGTTGGCGCAAATCCGGGTGATCGTAACAAAGGCGCAAGCCATGAACGAGTCCGGCGACATCTCTGGGCTTTACCAGCCAGCCGGTTTCGCCATGATCGATCAAATCGGGCACACCTCCCACGGCAAAAGCAATCGTGGGCGTTTCGCAGGCCATTGCTTCCATGATTGCGCAGGGGAGGTTGTCGGCAAGGGTTGGATTTATGGCCAGGTCGGCGGCGGCAATATAGCGGGCCAGCAAGGCCCGATCGGCGATAAAACCCGTCGGAATTACCGATAATCCCTCAAATGATTTCGTCATTTCTTGCGCCGCGCGGCCGACAAGAATGATTGAAAGCGGGCGCTCGCAGCGTCGGGCCGCCTCGATAAGATATTCCATTCCCTTAAATGAATTGCCGATGTAATTGGCGGAAAAAATAAGCAAAAAATCATTTGGCGGCAGGCCGAGTCGTTCGCGGATTTCCTTTTTTGGCATTGGGCGAAACGTGTCTACATCGACCCAGTTGGGGATAACAATGGGGCGTTTGGCAAACATCCCAGAACGCATGGCCTGATCGGCCATCCACTGCGAGGGCGTTACAGGCACAAACGATCGCTGACGGGCCATTCTCCGTTTGACGAGTTGCATGAAGCCCGTGAAATCCAGGCCCAGATGCAGTCTCGCGTTAATTGCACACTGCAAGGGCCAGTGGTCGAGTTGCGGGCAGTCATGGCATCCGGTTTCGAATTTGTTGCAGTCCATCGGATGCAGGCAACCGCCTGTAAAGGGCGAACAGTCGTGAAATGTCCATACCACGGGCATGCGGTGCGATAGGAGTTTAATCGAATAAGGAGAAATAGCCGAAGAAATGTCGTGAAAATGAGCGATTTGATAAACCGAGAAGTGCCTGCGGATGTTTGCATACTCCCAAGGAATCAACTCCTGCAGTCCAATGGCCCCCACGATTTTATGAAGTTTGGCAAGACACTTTTTATAGCGGATTCCATATAGGGAGCGCATGTGGGATTCTAAACCATCGCCCCACCAGGCAACCCAATGATGCGCGGTGTGGCCGGTTTGTCTTAAGGCGAGGGTGAGATGCTCGGCGATAAGACTTGCCCCGCCTCCGTAGTGATCGGATTTACTAACGACGGCAACCCGCAAACGATCTAAATCGTCGATATAAGATGTAATTCTGGTCTTCATTCCGCTAGTGTAAAACGATACCGCCCGCCGAAGAAGAGATTTTTTAGTTCGTATCAGAGGCCATAATGATAATTGCCGTTATTATTAACGACAATACGAGATTTCGCTGGACGATTGGCAGCGGAACATAGGACCGATCGTACGATCTATTCGTGATCAGCCAAGAACTCTAATCTGGTTTGGCAATGCACGAATTAGGCGGATTGGGCTAATCAGACCGGGATAAGTGCCAAGGTTTTCAAGCATGGTTTAAGTTTTGGTATCAAATGAGCACACATTCGAGGAACATAAGGGAGTGGCGCACCATGGTAATATGGGTTAAATAGGGAATATATTCCGGATAATTGGATTTTTCTAGGCGATGTGGACGGCATGCGGAACATCTCGGTAAAGGAAAGGCCTCGGCGAGTTTCCTGGGGGTCGAATTCCGCGGTTCTTACCTGCAAAACGACACCAATCTCTCAGTGGTCACCCAGAGCGACTGGAAGGAAGCCAGATATGTATCCATCCTCGACTGCGAGGTTGGCGTCTACCGGACGAACTGCGACAGGCGAGTGCGGGCGTGGGCGGGCTACATGGTCAGCAGTTGGATGAATGCGGTTAAGACGGCGGAATTCATGTCCTCAGTGCGACTTGCAGGCAGATTCATCTTCGCCGTGCAGAACCTGCGTCAATTCCATAAAATTCTGCTGCGCGTGGTAAAAATCGAGGAGCACCGCGCGGAATTTATCGCCTATCAATGGCTGCAACCGTTGCTGAACTCAGGCCGGCGGGGTACTCGCGACTGTCGTCGGTCGCGCAGCCGCAGCATCGTCCACTGTTGCACGCACCGTCTCCGCCAAGTAAACTATAACTGGTTCGGGATCGCCTGCTCCATCAACTATCAGTGGGACAGAATTTACCGCACATTGGCGAAGCGAAAATGCATACACGAAAAGCAATTTGCGGAGTCTTGAGCGGGATATTGTTGTGGCTATTGCTGATTTCCGCAGTTTCGATATGCGCTGCCGATGCGCCTTCCGATCAATTGATAATCTATCCCGTTACCGAGGACATGCCCAGGAACGCCGATTTTACCGTGAAGGTGCGAAACCCGGGGGAGCAGTGGCAAGACCTTGCCACGTATGGTGTCAAGGTGGCTGAAGTGGTGGACACTCGGACGATGCCCCAGGACACGTCGATGGCTTTTTTCGATTTTTGCGGCACTGTGGATGTGTCGATCACGTATAACCGGGGAAATATCGCATCCGCAAGAATTCGGCCGCTGTCCTATGGCATAAAGGGCGAGGTAAATGGAAACACGATCAGCTTTTCGCTCTCGCAACCCCGCAACTTGTCCGTGGAAGTCAACGGAGATATTTTTCACAACCTGCAATTGTTTGCCAATCCCGTGGAAACCACGAGACCCGATGCGACAGATCCCAACGTCATTTATTACGCCCCGGGGAGCCATCAAGTCGGCACGGTGAACGTGCCGAGCGGAAAAACAGTGTACATCGCCGCCGGCGCCCTGGTTCAAGGCAACTTCCAGATCAACAACGTGGAAAATGTCCGTATTCTCGGCAGGGGCATTTTGTCTGGATATGGAACGCGAAATAAGGCTATTTTGATGCAGTCCGCCAAAAATGTCGAATTGGAGGGAATTATCGTAGTGCCCGCCGCCTACACCGTTCAGATGGGCAATTCCCAAAATATCGGCATCAAAAACATCAAGTCGTTTAGTGCCGGGGGGAACAATGACGGCATCGACGTCTTCTGCAGCTCCGATGTGACGATTGAGGGAGTGTTCATGCGGAACTCCGACGACTGCATCGCCATTTACGGGCATCGGTGGAATTACTACGGAGACGTTAAAAACGTCATCGTCAAGAACTCGACTCTCTGGGCCGACGTGGCTCATCCCATCATCGTGGGCACGCATGGGGATACCCAAAACCCCGACACGCTCGACGGGCTGCAATTCATCAATCTCGATATCCTCGACCACCACGAGGCGCAGGTTGATTATCAGGGCTGCATGAGCCTGGATGCGGGCGACAGCAACCTGATTCGCAACGTCCTGTTCGAGAACGTCCGAGTCGAAGATTTCCGCGAAGGGCAGTTGGTGAATCTGCGCGTGATGTTCAATAGGAAGTACAACACTTCTCCCGGCAGAGGGATCGAAAACGTCCTGTTCAAGGACATCACGTATAACGGCACACACGCCAACCTCTCTGTGATCGCCGGCTATGATGACACGCGCAACATCAAGAATGTGGTCTTCGAGAACCTCAAGATCAACGGGCGGGTGATTTCTGACGACATGCCGGGTAAACCGACGTGGTATAAAACCGGCGATATGGCCCGGTTTTTAGTGGGCGAGCATGTCGAGGGGCTGGTGTTTCGTGCCTCCGCCGCAGGACCGCAGGCAAGACCGTGAGTACTGCTGACACCGGGTTAACGAACGTCATGGCCGGCAATATGAGTGCAGGCGTTAAAGAAAAATGGTTGGAGAGATGTGAAAGGGTGAATGATGAAGCACCTCTCCAACCAAGCAGATTATATTATTAGTTATGTTGAGGAGGCGAGGGAGGCCGATATAGAGTTGCCTCCCCAACTATGAAAGTTGTTTCTTTTAAGACTTGTTGGGGCGGCAGTTGAACTGCCGCCCCAACATTGTTAGTTGCCTAATTTCTTACCGGCTGCGGCGCCAGTAAATGCCCAGTCCCATGGCGGCCAGCATGAGCAATGCCCATGTGGACGGTTCGGGGACCGGTGATATCGAGCCCAGGCCCGCAAGCGGGCCGCCCGGGATGGGGGCGATGGTCAAGGTGGCCCCGGCGCCGATGGTCAGAGTGTTCTGAACCACCGAAGTGGCTGTCAGGCTT
>JBEKZY010000015.1:0-31395 GCA_049509395.1 Thermoguttaceae bacterium
GTTCGGCATATTCAAGTTCCACGCCGAGCGGGAAGTCCATATTGAGTCGCTGTATTCCTCGCTGATGTCGATCGCCTCGGCTTTTGGAGGGCAGGTTTACGTCTCGTTCTCGCACGGAGCTTTCAACATATCCGGCGACCTGTCCGATGTGATGAAGATATTGTCGACGATCTTGCTTTTGGGATTTTTAGCGGGCGAAGGGGTGTGGGCCCTGCATCGCTGGTCGCGTTATACGCGGCAAGACGCCTATCGCATTGCCTGCTACGTGATTCCGGGCTCCGTGATTGTATCCAACGTGCTTTCGCCGCAGTATTTCATCTGGGCCATTCCCCTGGTGCTGCTATTGGCGATTGAGATATTCCCCGAAGTGCGCATACGGCCGCACGTTCTGTCGGGTTTATTAATTTTCGTGTGCGTGACGACGACCTGGATTTTTCCTTATAATTATGGCGATACTAAATCGAATTCATACGCCCTAATACCAAAGGATGCGGTTCTTCTGAAGTTGGCCCCTGTTACAACGGCCGCCGTTATTCTCGGGCTGCGGAATTATGTCTACCTGGGAGTAGTTATATGGCTGGGAGTGATGCTTTATAAGCGCATCGATCAGGTGAATGAGCAATCGCCTTAATTATTCATGAAGTTACACCAGCCAGAGGCGCAAGCGAGGGATTGCAAACGGGTTGCCCTTGCTTGCGCTTCGGGCTGGTGTGTGGAAGTGTGCTTCGGATTTTTTGTTCGGCCCTTGCTTGCGCTTCGGGCTGGGGTGCGGAAATCTGTGTTCAGGCGGTGATGCCTTTTGTAAGGGCCATGAAGGCGGTTTCGAGATTGATTTCGTCCTCTTTGAATAATTTCAGCTTGTAGCCCGCTTCGACGAGCACGGTGGCCAGTTCGCAGTAGTCTTCGACGTTTTCCTTGAGGGTGACGAAAATTTTCCCGTCGCGGATATCGACGCTTTCCACCAGATTGCTCTGGCCGAGCAATTTGGCGGCGCCTTCGTTATCGCCGATAACTTCGACGGCCAACAGGGTGCGCTGGCGGACTTGTTTCATCACGTCGGAGACGTTGGCGTTTACCAGTAGTTCGCCGCGTTCGATAATTCCCACCTTGTTGCAGATGTCGGCCAGTTCGGGGAGTATGTGGCTGGAGACCATGATCGTCTTGCCCATCTTGCGGAGTTCTTTCAGGAGGCCGCGGATTTCGATTCTGGCCCGGGGGTCCAGGCCGGAGGCCGGCTCGTCGAGGAGCAGGACTTTGGGGTCGTGCAGGAGCACCCGGGCAAGGCCGAGGCGCTGGGTCATGCCGCGGGAAAGGCTGGTGACAAAGGCCTCGCGCTTGTAGCCCAGGTCGACAAGGTCCAGGACCTCGTTGCAAATTTGCCGGCGCTTGGGTCCCTTGATGCGATAGGCCGCGGCAAAGAATTCCAGATACTCGATGACCTTCATATCGTCATACACGCCGAAAAAGTCGGGCATATATCCGATCAGGCGGCGGATTTCCTTGGGATGGGTGTAAATCGAATAGCCGCACACTGTGGCTTCGCCCCAGGTAGGCTGGAGCAAGGTGGCCAGGATCCGCATGGTAGTGGTCTTGCCCGAGCCGTTGGGGCCGATATAGCCGAACAAATCCCCTTCTACCAACTCCAGCGAAAGGTTGTTGATGGCGCGCAATTCACCGTAGACTTTTGTGAGGTCTTGTGTTTTGATCATGGGGAAGAGTTCAGGGTTCAGGGTTCAGTGGGTAGCCCAGGTTCTCGAACCTGGGCGGTTGCGGCCGCAAGAGGTTGACCAGGAAATGCAAATTCTGCCAATACCTCTTGGGACTTCGTCCCACCGGTTCAAGAACCGGTGTTACCCTTTTAAATTTAGTTGTCATGGAGTTACTGATGTGGAAGCTTCGCGTTTAACGGGAAAGACAAAACGATACAAAGTGATATGCCTGTCGGCCGGGCCGGCAAGGGGTTTTTCATCGCGCATTAGAGCGGCGCCTTGATATTTTTCCAGGGATTGATTAGGGCCTTCAGCCGTTAAAATGGCCCGGCCGGTCTTAAGCAGATCGCTTAGATCGACAAAGGTTTGATATTCATTATCCATTCTGGTGTAGCTTTGGCCGTCGATGGCGTTGTAAAACATCATTATCCGCAATATATAGGCGACGTCGGTGCTTGTGGATTCGTAAGGCGTAATTTCCTGGTGATACTTTTCCTCGAAGACGGCTTTTTTGCCGGTCAGAAGGGTTTTCAATTCGCTGCGTTTGACGTTTTGATCCAATATGGCCGCCTGGCCCGGGGCTAAAGTGCCTAATTCGAATGCCCAGCGGTCGTAGGCCAAAAGGCAGTTTTTCAGGGGAAAACTCAGGGTATTGGTAATCGAGCCGGAAAGCGATTGGTCTTGGTCGGCCAACTCGGCCTGGGGAAAGGCGGAGGTTGAGGCAGACCAGCGTCCGGTGAAACTCTTCGTGGACCAGACTTGGATGGGCACGCCCAGCATTGCGCGAAGATCGGGAGCGAAATTGTAATGTTCGGGCCAGAGGGTCGGATTGGCGCCGCGGGGATTCATGCCGCCGAGTGCCTCGCCCTGCAATCCCAACCAGGCGAACCAGGATTGCGCGCCGGCATCGGTCCGGCCGTCGGGCAGCCGGGGTTGCACTGATAGATTGAACGATTCCATGCGCGGGCTGAAAATGTCGAGCCAGGTAGCGCCGCGCACGAAGCCCGAGGCCGCGTCCACGTCCACCAAATCGGCCTGATTGACCCGCAGTTGATCGCCCTTCAAGTAATAAGCCAGCATGTACGCCGCGCCGCTTACAACCAGAACAATTACGGGAAAACTGAGCCAGGTCCATTCCATGCGGCGGACGATTTTGCGCAGGAAAAAGTAATCGCCCGGCCCGATGAGCAGGATGTAAAAGATGATCAAAAGTGCCACGAAGGAGAAGGGAATGGTCCGCACTCCGGTGAACTCGTCCAGTGCGCTGCGGAGCTGGCCGGAAAGATCGTTGTACATGTTGTGCATAAGTGCGGCGTTGTCGGTCGGCTCTTGGGCGCGGCCCAAGGGCAGGTCGAGCAATTTGGCCAAAAGCAAGGGGCGATCGCCCCATTTGCCCAGCGGCCCCTGGTCCAAATCGGCGGCCACGAAAACAATCTGTCCCAAGCCGCGCGGCGTGCGGACGATAAGGGGCAGATCGGCTTCGCGGGCTTCGACAATTCCCTGGACATCGGCCAGCTTGGCGACCTGAATGGCTAATTTGCCGCCCTCTTGCGGCACGGCAACCGAACTGCCGCAGTACATTTCCAAAGCGCCCGTCTGCCGGAGCGTGACTATTTTTTCCAACCGGCCCGGGGCAAATCGCTTAAGCGCCGAATTCGGGGCCAGCACCTCGTCGGCCCGCGAGCCCACGCACAGCACCAATCGCCCGCCCATGCGTATCCACTGGTCGAGGGCGTCCGGCCGGGCGCCCTCGGGCATGAGTTTGCGATAAAGTTCGGCCTGACTCGTGGAAAGCACCACGGCATCCACCCCTTCGTATCCGTACCAGGACGCCGGCAATTGGCCGATGTCGTCGACCCGGGCCACGACCGGCCGGCGTTTCTGATCCATATCCTTTATGCGGGGAATATCTTCAATCCCCAGTGCCGTCGGCCCGACGCTGACGACCAAGGGCTGCGCCTCCAGGGGAAATATGAAATGATCTTGATCGGCATTAATGGACGCGTCCAAGAATTTGCGGGCGGCCACGCGGCCCTCGACAATGTACTCTATCTTCATCTCGCTTGTTACTTGTCCTATGCGGGCGTAAAGCGGCACGGTTGTCTGCCGGCCGGGCAATACCTGGCAGGGTTTGTTGGGCGGCGTAAGGACCCGGCTGGGAATGCCGTCACCGTCGGGTACGGTCACTGTCAGCGTGCCGGAAAGAGGTTCGCCGCCGCCTTGAAGCGTAATTTCCAGCGGACTCCAAAGGCCGACCTTGCATCGCTCGCCAATGCCTACGCGCACGCCCACGATTTCAGGCGGCTGGATTTTTTCGGCCAGAACCGGGGTAGTAATGAGAAAAACAAGGGCGCTAAAAACAAAAAGGATTAAAGAAAAAGGATGAGGGATGAGGGATGAGGGATGAGGGATGAATTTGGAATGATGAATTATGAATGATGAATTATGAATTAAGGGACATGGAATTGCGCCGGGTATAGAGTCCTGAACCCTGAATCCTGAACCCTGAACCCTTTCCATTGTGTGCTTGTCGAACTCCTGTACACTGCCCCCTGCCCCCTGCTGCCCACTCTCCATGCAATTTGCAATTTGCAATTTGCAATTTACAATTTGCAATCCCTTTCCACCAAGTTTGTCTATCCGTCGGCTCATGGTTTTCCCGCATCCGGACAAGTGCATACGAACCGGCCGCAACCTGGGCAGCCGGATCCGTATTTTCTCATTACCGCGTCGGTCAGATCGACCCCGGCCACGTTGGCGATCGTGGTCAGCCATGCCAGCACGTCGGCGAATTCCCCGGCGCGCTCGTCGTGGGAGCCGTTTCTAAGCGCGGAGGCCAATTCGCCCACCTCCTCCATGAGCCACATGAAGGTCCCTTCCACGCCCCTGGCAATATCTTTTTCCAGGTACATTCGCCGGATTAGCGACTGGAAATCGGCCAGGGTCAGGGCCTGGGATATGGGCTTCGATTTAGGCTCATTTAAATTTGGTAAATCACCTTGGGGCATAATATCTCTACATTATCCGACTTTCCGATTTTCCACAATCCTTCCCCCCTTTGACATGCATCAAATTGCTACTTACCATATTCTAACAAATCCCCAATCCCCTAGCGCGGCCTACGGCCGCAACTAAAGCGCGACCAATGGTCGCGGCTTTACAGTCTGAACAAATTGATCCCCTATTCCCTATTAACTGCCATGAAACCTACAATAACTTACGACGATTTTGCAAAACTCGATCTCCGCATCGCCACGGTGCTGGCCGCGAGGGAACATCCAAATGCCGACAAGCTGATGCTGCTTACGATTAAAATGGGCGAGGAAGAAAAGCAGATCGTGGCTGGCATCCGGGCGTATTACCAGCCCTCAGACCTGGTCGGGCGGCAAATCGTGGTTGTCAGCAACCTTCAAGAGGTCGTGCTGCGGGGCGAGGAATCGCACGGCATGCTATTGGCCGCCAGCGACGCCCAAGGCGTTGTGCTCTTGCGTCCCGATCGCGAGTGCGAATCAGGAGCGATGGTGAAATAAGAAAGGATTCGACGGATTAGTGGGTCTCATTAATAATGTCACTAACCGGCGGTCAACGACCGCCGGAATAAAAGCGAATTCCCAGCGGCGGTTGTTAGCCGCCGGCTATTTCGCGTGACATTAGTTTTTCGATTCTAAATAATCCCTACACTTGCGCCGGGCGTTGATCCGGCGAATTTATTCCAGCAGCCACTCGACTACTTGCACCAATCCGTTTTCGTCATGGGTGGGGGCGACGCGGTCGGCGGCGGCTTTTACCTCGGGCAGGGCGTTGCCCATGGCCACGCCCAGGCCGGCGGCGCGAATCATGGGGATGTCGTTGACGTCGTCGCCAACCGCGCAGATCGAGGCCTGCTCGATCCCCAAGCTCTCGGCCAGCCGTTTTACGCCCGACCACTTGCTTACGCCCGCGGGCGCAATCTCGACCAGGAATCCCCGGTAGCGCGGGCTGCGCAGGACGTGAGTGGAAATCCGGCCGGACAACGTGCCGTGCAGAATCTGTTCCATGATGAGCATCTGGTCCTTGGTTCCCATGGTAAAGACCAGAAATACGTCCGGCGGCGGGTCGCTTATCATATTCGGCCAAATCCGCCCGTCATTAGGATTGAGATCCAGATATTCCTGCAATTCCGGGGTTTTGACCTTTGTCCGGACAAGGTAAAAGTCGAATCCTTCGGCAAAAGTATCGGCGCAAAGCAGCGGATCATATCCGCCTTGGTCGATGAGTTTTAAAATCTGCCGGAGCAATTGCGGATCAAAGGTCGTTTTATGCAAAGTGCGATGATCCTTGGGATCTTTGACGAGCGCCCCGCTGGCGGTTATCAGCGGCACGTCGATGCCCAACGGTTCGACAAGGTGCAGCGTGCGGCTATAGCGGCGACCGGTGGCCAGCACGACCTGAATGCCCGCCCTGCCCGCCCGGATCAGGGCTTCTTGGGTGTCGGGAGTCAATTCATCGCGGCTATTGACCAGCGTGCCGTCAATATCGATGGCTAAAAGCCGGTAAATTGTGGATCGAGCGGGCATCGTTGTCATTTTTCAACTCACAGATGTCGGTTCTCAGCGGGTAGTGGATGGTGGGCAATAATTAGAGCTTATCCCAAAAGTCATCCTGAGCGAAGCGAAGGATCTCGCTGTATTTGATATATTGCCAGTATTTCCCATCCATTGCCACCCAGATTCTTCGCTTCGCTCAGAATGACGCATGTGTTTTAGGATAGGCTCTGAGTGCGAAACCGCAAGCGGATTCAGTTGGATTCATCCCGCAACCTTCATCCTTTTGCTCTTAAAATTGCATTCATGTTATTTTTGTAGGCTTCCACGCCGGGCTGGCCGTAGGGATTTATGCCCGTTAGCCGGCCTTCGGCAACGGTGGCGATCATAAGCATCTGTAACAACTGTCCCAGCGAGACTTCATCCAATTGGGGGAGATGGATCGAGGCCGTGCGGCGATAATCCTGGGCATATGCCTGGTTCGTGCCCTGGATGGCGGCGTTAAGGATGTCCGGCAAGGTTTTGCCGGCCAACTCGTTAAGCTTGTCTTGATCGAAATTAGATTTTTCCAGGGCAATTATCCGGCGTTGCGGCTTGTCGACGATCAGGTTAGTGATCAGTTTGTCGCGGCGGCCCTCTTGATGCTGCTGGCCCCGGGAGTGAAGATCGCGGGTATTGACCACGGTCAGCGGCGTGGCGCCCTGCCCGTTTTTGCCCAGACTTTCGGAAAGCAACTGATCGTACCACAATCCCAGGGCCTCCAATCCTTTTCCCCAGGTGGAAAGGACTCTGATCGTGGCTCCGCGAATGGTTTCCATCAAGTGCGAAATGCCGGCATAAGCCAAGGGCGGATTTTGCAAAGGCGCTGCGGTGAGGGAGAGATCGCTCATCGACGCTGCGCCTTCCAACAGCCGCATCACGTCCAGACCCATGATGGCGGCAGGCAACAAACCCACGGCGGTGAAAATCGAATATCGCCCGCCCACGCCGTCTGGAATGGGAAACGTCGCCGGGCAGCCCAAGGCATTGGAGAGATCCCTGAGCCTGCCTTTTTCGCCGGTGACGGGCACTATCCGCCTGCGGATTTTTTCCTCGTCGCCTTTGCACGATTTTCGCAAGGCTTCCAAAAACACTCGAAAGGCCATGGCCGGTTCCAGGGTGCCGCCGCTTTTGCTTATGACCACAATGGCCCAGTCGTCGTCGCCCTCGACCAGATCCAAAAGTCCTTGCACAGCGTCGTTATCGACGTTATTGCCTTCAAAATAAATTCTTGGCCGGCCGCCGCGGCGTTTGCGCAACAGCTCGTTGTGATAGGGATGGCAGCAGGCCTCCATCAACGCCCGGGCCCCCATGTACGATCCGCCGATGCCCAGCACTATCACCCGATCCACGTCCTTGGCCAAACGGTCGGCTGTGGTAATGATCTGGTCGAGCAATTGCCGGTCCTGGTCCAGTAATTGCCCGGGCAATGAGTAGAATCCGGCGTCGAAGGGTTGTTTTTCCGCCGGAACCGGTTCGCCTTTGCCGTACAGATCCAGGTTCCAGAGCATTTCACGGCGCACGGCTTCCAGTCGAGGGATCAAGTTTTTGATATCCGCATCTAGCAAGCCCGTCTGGCGGGCAAACGGCGCATCTTTATCCGAGGCGATCAAACCCGAATAGTCGTAAGTAATCGGGGGGATTGAGTTTGTGTTCATGGTCTTGCCTTCCGGGGATTTTTTGTTACTAATGGGAAATTCTATCCCCTCGCGAAAATAATAAAAGGAGGCCGGACATTCTTGTCTGGCACGAAACCAGAAAAGGAGCTCGAAAATGGATATTCAGTCGCTTGTCCGCGAATTACAACTCAAAAACGACAATAAAATCGTGATGCTCGTGGCCGACGGCCTGGGCGGACTGCCGGTCGAGCCGGGGGGACCGACCGAATTGGAGGCCGCGAAAACCCCCAATCTCGACGCCCTGGCCCGGCAAGGCGTGCAAGGTTTGTCGATTCCCATCGCCCCGGGCATAACTCCAGGCAGCGGGCCTGGGCATCTCGGACTGTTCGGCTACGATCCGGTGAAATATCTGATCGGCCGCGGCGCACTGGAGGCCACCGGCGTGGGCTTCAAACTGGGGCCGAAAGACGTCGCCGTGCGTTGCAACTTTTGCAGCCTCGATGCCGCGGGCAATATAACCGACCGCCGCGCAGGACGAATACCCAGCGAGGAAAGCGGGCCCCTGGCAATCAAACTCCGCCAGGTAAAGATTCCCAAAGCCGAGGTCTTTGTCGAGCCGGTAAAAGAGCACCGCTTTTGCGTGATCTTCCGCGGCGACGGCCTGGGCGGAAATGTGGCCGACACCGATCCGCAAAAAACGGGCGTTCCGCCCCTTGACCCCGTGGCCGCCGATCTGCAAAACCAACGGACCGCCGACGTTGCCAGGCAGTTTATCGCCCAGGCCCGGGCAATTCTCATCGACCAGCCCAAGGCCAACGGATTGACCATGCGCGGTTTTTCCGCCGCCCCGCACATTCCCACTTACGAACAAGTCTACGGCCTAAAACCGGCGGCCATCGCAGTGTATCCGATGTACAAGGGTCTGGCTCAGTTGGTGGGCATGGATATCGTCGGCAAACCAAATTCCCTGGCCGAGGAAATCGACGTTTTGGAACAGGCCTGGAACGATTACGATTTCTTTTTCGTGCACTTCAAATACACCGACAGCCGCGGCGAGGACGGGAATTTTGCCGAGAAAGTGAAAATGGTCGAGCAATTCGACGCCATAGTGCCGCGGGTGATGAAATTAAAACCCAAGGTGCTCGTCGTTACCGGCGACCACAGCACGCCCGCCCGCCTGGCCAGCCACAGTTGGCATCCCGTGCCCACGCTGCTTGTGTCCGACACCTGCCGCCCGGACGGCCAGCAAGCCTTTGGCGAACGCAACGCCCTGCTGGGCGGACTGGGCCACTTCGAAGCCGTGTATCTCATGCCCCTGGCCCTTGCCCACGCCGAAAAACTCGGCAAATTCGGGGCGTAAATAAATGCGCAGTTGCAGACAACATAGCATCCTCGCGGTTGGCCACGAAGGTCGCCGCCCATCTGCGCCCTCCTTTTCCCCGGGATTTGAAAAACAAGTTGGGTAATTTATCGAACACTAGGAGGGCCGTGGAACGAAGGAAATGAGCTTAAATGCCACAATTTGAAGTCACAACATGAAAATCAGTGGAGAAAATCGGCTTCCGAGCGTCTAGATTGTTAGACTGCAGGTGATGCATGAATGACGTTTCAGATCTTGTGATCCGGGCCAAAGGCGGAGATCATCAGGCGTTTGCCGATCTCTACGACCAATTTGCGCCGTTAGTTCGGTCACTAGCTTACGACGCCACCGGATCGCTGCAGGAATCCGAGGACTTGTGCCAGGAAGTATTTTTGCATGTTTACCGGAAGATTGGCCAGTTGCGCGATCCCCCGCGGTTTGTGGGCTGGCTGATTACGATCGCCCGTCGTCACGGCGCCAGCTGGCGGCGATCGCGACGTCTGCCCAGAACGATTGGCTTGGAAGGCATCGACTTGCCGGACGCGGTTGCGGATTTCGCCGATGAAGAAGTACGCCGTTTACTGGACGCCGTCCGACGGCTTCCAGACAAAGAGCGAACGGCCTTGCATCTGTTCTATTTGACCGGGCAACCGGCAGCGGCGGCATGTGAGAGCATGAATTTGTCAAATTCCGGGTTTTACAAAGTATTGGAACGCGCAAAGAAACGAGTTGCTTGGATCCTTCAGAAAGGAAAGGCGATGCGATGAATATTCCTCCAACCGACGACGATTTTGCACGCGCTCACGAGGTTTTCCGCCGGCGCCACGCCGACGGCCGCGAGCAATTCCTCGGAATGTTGCGTGACGAAAAATCCCATTTCTCTTCACCAAGGAGACATTCCATGAGGTCCGTCCTGTCTTTGCTCGTATCGCGTCCTATCCATGCCCGGCTAAGAAGTAAACTGGCCGCGGCCGCCGCACTTTTGGTCGTGATTTCACTCGGCGTCTATTCGTTGTATCGATGTTCTCAGCCCGCCTATGCGATGGAAGATTTGCCCAGCCGGTTGTTGGAGATCAAGAGTATTTACATGACAGGTTGGCTGTTTTCGCCCGATTTTACATCCCAGCAGGACAATGAACTGCCCCGGAAATATCCCGTGACAATTTTTGCCGAACGGCCGAATCGCTTTTGGCATACGGCTTACGGATTTTCTGGACCGGATAAAATACACAAAGACGTGCGCGTTTCTTCGGGCGTCGTTGCCGGCAATGGCCGTGAGCGGCTTTCCCTGCTGACAGAAGAAAAGAAAGCTTTCGTATCATCTGTTCCCATGATCGAAAACGAGTTGAGGACGGAGATGCTCATTCAAACCGAAATTCCATTTCAATTGCTTCGAGGCAACCTCGGCGATTTCACGAAAAAAGGTTCCGAAACGGTCAATGACATTAGATGCGACATTTATGAATACTCTCTGGACAAAGCGGTTAATCGACTGTGGCTCGATCCAAAGACCGGTTTGCCCGTCAGAATTGAGTTTTGTGAATTTAACGAAAAAGGAAAGGAAATTTCCCGCCAAATTATCGACCACATACAAGTCAACGTTCCGGCAATCTCGACGGGCTTATCCTTCGATCCGCCTGAAGACTACCAAGTGACGCGAACCCAAGCCTCGCAAGAGAGCAATCCCTTGGTGGCAATTAGCTCGGGATCAAACGACGACGTAACGCTGGGCGTCTGGCATTGTTTCAATATCGACGACAAGGCAGCCCTTTTATGCTGGTTTTGCGAGGGAAAGCCGAACTCGAAAAACAACGGCGCCCAGAAAGATCTGGTATTTTATCTTGAAGGACTTCATATGGCATTGGGTAAAGAATCCGCAAAAAACCGCCCATGCGAGCACATTGATATTGCATCGGCCAACAGCGACGGGCGCCTCTGGAATTGGTCCCTGGTATTCCCGAAGAAGACCGGCGAGCGCGTTGGCAACGATATGTTAACGGTGGCTCATTTTTCTGAAAAAGGAGGCTCATTAAGCTTGACTGACATTCCACTTCGCTTGCGGGAAGAACGCCTGCGGTCGATCCTCGAAGAGGTTCAGCGACTTACGAAAACAACCGTGCCGGACTCCTCCAAGCCGTTTACGCTCGAAATGCTGCGCGCAAGGCTGAACAGATAAGGGGCGGGAGTCATTCCAGAAAGATGACTGCGCATTATTGCATCTGCAAAAAGGGGTATTCTGGTTTTGTGGAAACCAAGAACGACAAGCCAGAATGCCCCCATTTTTCCGTTATTCATTACCTATATGATATTCACTATTTCCACCACCGCCTGGGCCAACAACCGATCCGGTCCCAACGGCTCTGTGACTATCCAATCGATATCGGGATATTCTTGGCGGAAGGAATCCACCTGGTCGCGGATCGAGTCGTGATAACGGCCTTTAAGCAGCAGGTGGGGCTGAATGACGATTCGCTTATAAGATAACGAGGCCGACTGCATGAGAACGTCGGCCAATTTCGGCTGGCCCAGTACGGCAAAACATGGTTCCACTCGGCCAACCGGAGTTAGTTCCACACGTCGGGCGGCGAAATGGGCCAACTCTGAAATGGCTTCAGGCTCATGGCTGCCGTGGGCTGCTATGATCAAAATTGTATCCTTCGCCGGAATTTCTTTTTTGCCTTCTAATGATTGCCGGTATCGAAGGGCTGAAAGTTCCACAACGCGCTGGTGCGAGCCGACATGCGGTTTAATAAAAATTTTGACCGTTTCATGCCCTTTCATAACTTCTGAATCCTTAATCCCGAGTTCTGAACCCTGAACCCTGAACCCTGAACCCTCGTTATATTGCCCGATTGCCCCGGCTATTGCCTTGGGCACGTCATCCATGGTGTGTCCCACGGCTGAGAGAAACATGGGAACGGCGGCAATATTAGCACCCCCCTGCCCTGCCAATCGAGCGACTGCTTCGGCAATTGTTGGCTGGGCGAATTCCAAAAAGGCCCCTTCCACGGGCATCTCGGGCAGCAACTGCCGCACATGATCGACAATTTCAAGAAATGCCGCCGCACCCGACGCCTCTCTCATGCCGTGGGCGATAACCAACACGCCCTTATAATTGTCATCCATGATGGCACCTGAAGGCCCATAAACACCGGTCGCGACCATGCTTTGCATGGCGCCCACCGGGCTAAACATAGTGTGGTTTTCGTAGTAGAATTGTAACATAGCAATGATGTCCTGAGCAGACTCCCCCTGCCCTGCCCCGACGTGTGATTAAAGCCGCAACCAATGCCCCCGGTGTATTCACCGGGGGCTAAATATGCAAAGTTGAATTATGTCTCAGATAAGTGATTTTCCGAAAATTTTTCGCCTGCGCCAGCGGTTCGACTCGGCGTGCATAAAGGATGCGCCGGCCGAGGTGCAGCGGCAGCTTGCCGCCTTGAATTTGGGCGAAAAAGTCCAACCCGGCCAAAGCGTGGCCATTACCGCCGGCAGCCGGGGAATCACGAATATCGGCGAAATCATCCGGGCGATTGCCGATCATTTCAAGCGTCTGGGGGCCAAGCCATTTATCGTGCCGGCAATGGGCAGCCACGGCGGCGGAACTGCCGAAGGGCAGCGCCAAATCATCGAATCATACGGCATTACCGAAGAACTGGCCGGTTGCCCGATCCGCTCGAGCGTGGAAACCGTCGAAGTCTGCAGGTCCGACCACGGCTTTGCGGTGCACTTCGACAGATTCGCATCCGAGGCCGATCATGTTGTGGTCTGCAATCGCGTCAAGCCGCACTCGGGTTTTCACGGACCGATTGAAAGCGGGCTGATGAAAATGCTGCTCATCGGGCTGGGCAATTGCGAAGGGGCGAGGATTTACCACCGCGCAATCCTGGATCATAGTTTTGAGCAAATCGTCCATAGCGTGGCCGAGAAAGTCATAAGCGCCTGCCCCATCCTGACCGGCGTGGCGATCGTGGAAAACGCCTACGATCAAACCGCGCTGATTGAGGCTGTCAGACCGCAGGACTTTGAAACGCGGGAAAGGGAACTCCTGGTTCTGGCAAAAAAGTTGATGCCCCGGCTGCCTTTTGACGTGGTCGACGTGCTGGTGATCGACCGCATGGGCAAAGACATCAGCGGCGTGGGAGTCGATCCCAACGTGGTCGGCCGAAAGTTCAATGACCACAAAGCCGTCGAAGGCGAATCGCCCAAGGTCCGCAGAATTTGCCTGCGCGGGCTTACTCCGGCATCGCACGGCAATGCCACGGGCATGGGCATGGCCGAATTTTGCAAGTCGGAATTCTTGCGCCAGGCCGATCCGGCCGCCACGCGGCTAAACTGCCTGGTCTCAGGCCATGTATCGGCCGCCATGCCGCCTTTGGATTTTCAGTCCGATCGCGACATGCTCCACGCGGCCCTGGGCACCATCGGGCTGGTGGAACCGTCAAACGCCAAACTAATTTGGATCGCCGATACGCTGCATCTGGACGAGGTTGAATGTTCCGCCGCCTATCTTGATGAAGCCCAACATCGCAAAGACCTGGAAATTCTTACAAAAACGCGTGAATTGCCCTTTGACAATGACGGAAATCTGCCTGAGTTAAAAGTAAAACAATAGTTAATCACGAAAATAGGAGTTATGCAAATTGTTAATTTGATGTCCCCTCTCCCTTTGGGAGAGGGTTAGGGTGAGGGCGTGTTGCTGAAAAAAGCATTGCCTTACTTACGTTCTTCTCCATGCCCTCACCCCCTGCCCCTCTCCCAAAGGGAGAGGGGACCTATGTGCAAAATTCAATGGAAAAATAAAATGGATATTAATACTGCGATAAAGCACGTCGAGTCCGGCCGGCATTTGACCATGGAAGAGATGGAATCGGTCATGGGTCAGATTATGGACGGACTGTACGATGAGTCGCAGATTGCCGGGCTGCTGGCCGGGTTGCATGTTAAGGGCGAAACCGTCGAGGAGGTGGCCGGGGCGGCGGCGGCCATGCGCAGGCAAATGACGCCCATCCGTTCCCGCCGCGCCGGATTGCTCGATACGTGCGGCACGGGCGGCGACGGCTCGAAAACCTTCAACATCAGCACTGCCGCCGCGCTGGTGGCGGCCGCGGCCGGCGTGCCAGTTGCCAAACACGGCAACCGCGGCATGACCAGCCGTAGCGGATCGGCCGACGCGCTTGCCGCCTTGGGCGTGAACATCGAGGCCGACGCGGTTTGCGTCGAGGCCTGCCTGGACGAGTTGGGCATCTGCTTTTGTTTTGCCCCGCTTTTGCACAAGGCCATGAAGCACGTGGCCCCGGTCCGCAAAAAATTGGGCACGCCCACTGTATTTAATATCCTCGGGCCGCTAGTCAATCCGGCCGCCGCCCCGTTCCAGCTCTTGGGCGTGGGCCGCCCCGCTTTGCAACCGCTCATGGCCGAGGCACTTTTGCTTTTGGGCACTAAACGCGCGGTGATCGTTCACGGGGCCGACGGCCTGGACGAAGTATCGCTGTCCGGACCGACGCACGTCATCGAAGCCAGCGGCGGAACGCTGCGGCACTTCGATTGGACGCCTGCCGATTTCGGCCTGGATTCCGCCGGTCTTGAAACCATGCTGGTAACCGGCCCCGAACAAAGCGCAGCCATGATCCGCGAAATTCTCGATAATCGGCCCGGCCCGGCGCGGGACATCGTAATAGCTAACGCCGCCGCCGCTCTATGGACCGCCGGGCGCGACCTCTCCCCCCAAAAATGCGCCCAACTCGTTGCCGAAACCATTGCCACCGGCGCCGCCCGTGAATTGCTAGTTCACTTAGTGCAACGTACACAAGCATATTAACCATTTATATGTCCGTCAGGTTTTAATCATCGACTTCCTCAAGTCGTTGATGAGAGTAATGTACAATAAAAAATATATCAGACCTGTTATTGCTCCCAAGAAAAATAGTAATGCTGTTAATCCTTTTGGAAATATCGATATTTCAAACGTGCATATTTCCATTACGAAGAAAATAATATAAACAATAAGAATTTTTTTACCTTTGGACCCAAGATCGTCACGCCCTATATATTCCGCAAATTTCTTTAAAAAGATAATAAAAATGAAAGTACCAATAAAACTTAAAAAACCAAAGGGCTTAATAAAAATCGAAGAAAAGATTATCGGTGCAAGCAAATGCACGATTGAATTAATAATTCCAATAAGATTAAAAAGGATTGACATCATCAAGAATCTCTTTGCACCTGATTCGGTGGGCACGGCAAGGCAATAAATAGGACCAACGAAATCAATAAAGAAAGCGAATAGAATTCGCAATACTGATATGGCGTCAGAGAGCCCCTTTTCTTTGAACCCGTTTGCTCCAAAAGATATCATTATGCCGAAAGTAATGCCAAACATGCAAATAATCATGATCGCATAACCCCATAAAACCAGCGATAATCCAAACCTGGTTTTCTTCAGCGACGGAGAGGCAGTCTGGGCCCATTGAACACCGGGTGAGAGTGTTGATGTCGTTTGAGGAGTATACTGGGAGTTGAGAAAATCAGTCATATGAGCCTCAAAAAACTGCAATTAAAGAAACTTTTTGAATTCCGCTGGGCTAAATCCAGCGTCACTGGCAATAGCGCCCATTGTGAAGGAGTTAATGGGATTATGCCTGGGAATAGTCAGTCGTGTTATGCCATCGGACATGATAACGTGTTTGCCTTGACGAATGATCCGAAAGCCGGCCTTTTCCAAGGCCCGAACTGCCTGTTCGGCGCTGATGCCCGGGATCTTCGGCATATTAGACCGTCACTTCATCCTCGATGACTGTAAAAACAGATTTTTCGTCGCCTTCGGCATCCAGCCATTCACGAATGGCGTCGCGGATATTTTCCAACGCCTCTTCCCTTGAGGAACCCTGGGAATGACAGCCCTTTAACGCCGGACAACTGACAGAAAATCCTTCGTCGCTTTGGATAAGCACGACACGGTATTTCATATTAGCACCTCTTACCTCATAATACCGGAAAGATTCTAAAACGTCAATCGAACAACTACACCGCTCTCCGACAGACATTAAATCGGTGCCCAATTGCGGGTAAACAAATAATGATATTATCGGCGGCGGCGGGATTTTTTATCGCTGGATTTCTTGATTCTCGCTGAATCTAGGTCTTGCTTTCCCTGCTTCGGCTCTTTTGGTTTCTTTGCACCCTTGGTTTCTTTCAAGGGTTTCTTGCGCTCGACCAGGCGGAAATCCAGTTCGCGGCGTTCCATGTCGACCCGGGCGACGACGACTTTTAGCAGGTCGCCCAGGCGGTAGGAATTGCCGGCGCGGTGGCCGGCCAGGGTGTGGTTTGCCCGATCGAAGCGATAATAATCGTCCGTAAGCGAATCGACGCGAACGAGGCCTTCGGCGGGCAGTTCCAGTCCTTGGACGAAGATGCCGAAGCTTTCCACGCCGGTTATCACAGCGTCCATTTCCAAGCCGATGTGTTCGCTCAGATAGCTTAGCAGTTTGAGTTTCGTCAGTTCGCGTTCGGCCGACTCGGCGCGTTGTTCACGGTCCGAGCAATGCCGGCCCAGGGCCACAAGGTCGTCCATGCTATCCCGGGATTTCTTGCCTGTTAAAAGCGATTCGACGAGCCGGTGCACGGTCAAGTCGGGATAGCGCCGGATGGGCGAGGTGAAGTGGCAGTAGCAGTCGCTGGCCAGGGCGTAATGGCCTTCTTCCATAGGGCTGTAAACGGCCCGTTGCAGCGAACGCAACGTGGCGAAGTTCACCGCATGCTGTTCGGGCCGCCCGGCCGACATATTCAGCAGCCGTTGCAGTTCGAAACGGCTTTCCAGGCTCGACACGTCATAGCCTAGTTCTTTGACGAACTCCGTCAGGGCCTTTAGTTTCCGCGGGCTGGGCGACTGGTGGATGCGGCGCAGGAAGCGAATTGACTTGTCGCGCAGCCGTTCGGCCACCGCCTCGTTGGCGGCGAGCATGAATTCCTCGATGATCTGGTGGCTCTCGGTGTTCTCGACCACATGCGCCCCGGCGACTCGGCCGCTTTTATCCAGGTCGATTTTCACCTCGGGCAGAGTCAGTTCCAATGCGCCATTGCGCATGCGGCGTTTGCGCAGGGTGCGGGCCAGATCGCGCATAAGCCCCAAAAGCGAGAAGACTTTGGCCCCCAGTTTTTTTTGCCAGGCCTCCGGATCGTTGAGAAAGCCGTCCACCTGCTCGTAGGTCAAGCGCTTGGCGCTTTTGATGGCCGAGGTGTGCAGTTCGGTTGAAGTTCTAATGCCGTCCTCGGTGAATTCCATAATGGCCGATTTGCTATATCGCACCTTGCCCGGCTGAAGACTGGCCAGGCTGTTGGAAATCGTTTCGGGCAGCATGGGGAGCACGCGGTCGGGCAGATAGATGCTGGTTGCGCGCTGTCGGGCCTCGCGGTCGAGCGCGGTTTTGGGGCGGACGAAGTGGGTCACGTCGGCGATGTGCACGCCCAAGAGCCAGTTGCCGCCGTCCAGACGTTTCAGCGAAATCGCGTCGTCGAAATCCCGGGCGTCCTCCGGATCGATCGTGATTACCGTTTCCGCGCTGAGGTTAAGCCGCCCGGCGGGAATCGACTCGTCGAATTTTTCTGCCTCAATGCGGGCTTCCTCCAGAACGTCTTCCGGGAACGCCTCGGGCAGATCGAACTCGCGTAAGATCGAAAGCGTATCCACGCCCGGCTTGCCGCCCGGACCCAGCACTTCGGTAATCACTCCTTCGCCGTCGTGAACAGGCGAAGGGAAGCGGACCATCTCGAAGACCACCTTGTCGTCGGACTGGGCGTTTTTAGCGCCTGGATCGCCCACGTAAATGGGCTGGGCTAAGAGCGTGCCGTCGACCTGGACGTAGCCCGCCCCGCGCGCTTCGAAATACGTTCCCACGAACTGATGCGTCTCGCGCTCGATGATCTCGACGACTTCGCCGCGCAAACCGGGCTCGCCTGGCCGATGCTTTAGGAGTTGCACCAGGACGGTGTCGCCGGTCGAGGCGTCGCCGGCCCGATCGGCCGGGATGTAAATATCGGTTTTTTCACGATCCTCGGCAGTCGCTCCGTGGGGGCGGACGAATCCAAAACCCTTTTTCGTGCGTTGAAACACGCCCGCGATCTGGCCCGAGGGAGTTTTGCCGGGCGCGGTTCCCGACTTGGGGGTCTGCTCGGGGGCCATCACCAAATGTTTGGACCCGTATTGTAATTGACCATGATGCACCATGCGTTTGACCGCCCTTTTCAACAGGGCGATTTGCTCATCGGGCACTTTCAAGTGCTTGGCAATCGCGCGGGGTTTCATGGGGCGATATTCCGTCTGGGCGACGAAGTTCAAAATGGATTGTTCTAGTTCGGATTCGTTCATTATTTGCTTTCGAAAAATATTTTATTGATCCTCAGTCAATGAATGTCGCGTTTTACCATCAGAGCCGGGCCGTGTCGGCCCGGAATTACCGGGGCGACACGCCCCGGCTCTGATTTTCCCAACTCATTCCCACGCCGGAACATGGGAACCAGGAAACGGCACACGGAGTGTGCCTGCTACATGAATTCAACAAACAATTATATCTTACCTTGCCGATCTATTCCACGCGCAATAGCCGCAATTTTCCGTGGCGAATTTCGGCCTGCACGTTGCCGGGAAAGATTTGCTTGGATACAACCGCCGGTGAGGAGCGATCCGTTTCCGCGAGCAGGCGGGCCAGTTGATCCCATTGGGTAAAGCCCATCGCCCGCATGGGCCACGATTGCCTGCGCCAGACGCATACAAGCAGTTCGCGCAATAAGTACGGCGCCTGACCGGCCAAAAGGGCGGCGTTGATTTCCACGCTATTTGAGTTTTCAAACTTCACTGCCCGCTCGTAGAGCTGATCGACCAGGCCGTCGATTACTGCTTGCACGTCGGCAGCCAGCGAGCCCAGGCGCAAGAGGGCATCGGAAACCGCGGAGTTGTACTGCCGGGCCAAAAGCGGCAGGAGTCCGTGGCGGATGCGGTTCCGGGTAAAGCGGCGATCGGCGTTGCTTGGGTCCTCGCGAAAGGGCTGGCCGATAACGTGGAGATATGCTTCCAACTCACGGCGGCGTACGCCAAGAAGCGGGCGCAACAGCGTCGCATGGCCCAGGCGTCGCGAGCGCGACATGCCGGCCAGACCGGATATGCCCGTGCCGCGGACAATGCGGTGCAAAATGGTTTCGGCCTGATCGTCGGCGGTGTGGGCGGTCAGGACAAAGCGTGCGCCCAGTCGTCCGGCGGTATCTTTGAGGAAGTCATATCTGGCCCGGCGTGCGGCCGGTTCGATGCCTTCGCCCGTGCCGGCGGCCAATTGTGCCACGTCGCAACAGCCGGTTTCGCACGATAAGCCAAGTTGTTTACAAAGGGAGACCACGAAATGCTGGTCGTCGTCGGCCTGGTCGCGGAGTTTATGATTGAAATGTGCCACGCAAAGCCGGCCGAGCCCGCCGGTTTTCAAGGCCGCCATGGCCCGCAGCAATGCCACGCTATCGGCCCCGCCGGAAACGGCGAGAAGCACGGTCAAATCCAGCCACTGCTCAGGCGGCCATAGGCAGGCCAAACGTGTTTCGAAAAGGTGCAAGGGCATTGATAAGGGTTCAGGGTTCGGGGTTCAGAATTTTATCTGAAGGTTCTTCGGAATTCGATTTAAAATAAGTATCCAATATCAGGACAAGCCCCAATTTTATCGTTTTAATCTTTTGCTGAGTTCTGAACCCTGAACCCCGAACCCTGAACCCTAACGCGCTTAAAAACTAACGCTTCCAATTTTCCATTTCTAATACAAAGACATCAACACCCCCTCTATATGGTTATTTGGTCGGTAGAGTCGGCTTATTCAGCGGCCTGAAACAGATTATCTCAAGAGGTTGGCATGCATACTAGTTGCAGTTTCTTAAGACTCTGATAAGATTAGAAGGAGTAATGTTACATTCGCGGCCAAAGCCTGCATCTATGGGGTTTTTTCTCTATAGGGGGGTTTTGGCAAACGCGGAACAAAATTAAGTAAAAATGTAGTTCGAGTGCCTTTGGTCGTCCACGAGGGGGATCGAAGTCAACGTACTGTCAGGAAGAGAAATTTGACGAAGTTATTTTTTGGCAGCAAGAACCGCCCAACTTCAGGGTTCATGCAACCATGCACCTGATAATGATACTCATCCGGTGGTTGGTGGGATTTTACGGCGGCGGCCAATCCGTCGCCCGCAGAGTCTGGTCCTGCGCACAAAGCGAAGCGGGAAGGAATCGTTTCCGTCGCGATACGAACGGTGCGTATAGCATTGGCATTGGTGGAATGAAAGTCAACCTTATATTGGCAGACTTAAAGTTAAATGGTTTTTTGGGCCGGCGCCCGGCCCTTGCCGTTATATCACCCCATCGCCTCGGCCGTCTGCGTGTAAATCCCTATCAGCCGGATTATTTTGTGGTGGAAACTGCGCTTTTTTCTTCAAATTATTCTCCTCCTGCGCCCCGGGCTTGGGGTTAAACGGCGCGTTTAGGGCTTCTGATTTTTCCCAGATCGACCGCTAAGGGTCTATCGACGGGCGGATGGAAATAATTTTTCGTCCGTAACCGATGCGATCATGGCACTCGGCAGTGGAAATTGCAGAGAGTTGATCCATGATTACATACCTACAACTAGTGTTTATAGTTCTTTTCGGCGTGCCCGCGGTGTTCTTGATGGCTTTTTTCCTGATCCGGCTTTTGGATCGGCTGCGGCGCAGAGACGCGGAATCGGAAGCCCTGGAAATCGTGCGCAAAGCCAAGCAAGACGTGGAAAACTTCCGCCGCGAGGCCGAGTTGGAGATCAAGGAACTGGCCTTGCAGCAGCAGGCCGAAAGCGAAAAGGAACTTCGCCGCCTGCGGGGCGAACTTCACGAGCGCGAACGCCTGCTCGACAAGCGGCAGGACGCCCTGGAAGAACAGGCCGAACAATTGCGCAAACAGGAAAAAATGGTGGAAAGCACCCAGCGCAAACTGACCGAACGCATCCAGGAAGCCAATCGCCGCAAGGAGGAACTGACCAAATTGCTGGACCTGCAGCGGCAAACCCTGCACGAACTCAGCGGTTTAAGCCAGGAAGAAGCCACGCGCCGGCTCCTGGAAATTCTGGACCAGCAACTTCAGCAGGAAACCGGGGCGGTCATCCTCAAGCACGAAAAGATGCTGGGCGAAATATGCGAGGAAAAATCGCGCGAGATTCTGCTAACGGCCATCCAGCGCTACGCCGCCGTGCACACCGCCGAAACCACGACCAGCACGGTGGGCATCCCCAACGACGAGATGAAAGGCCGCATCATCGGCCGGGAAGGGCGAAACATCCGCTCCTTTGAGAAAGCCACCGGCGTGGACGTGATTATCGACGATACGCCGGGAGTGGTGATCGTGAGCGCATTCGACATGATTCGCCGCGAAGTGGCGCGGATGTCGCTGGAAAAACTGATTGCCGACGGCCGCATCCACCCGGCGCGGATCGAGGAAATCGTAGTGAACACCCAGCGCGAACTGGAAAAGCACATCCAAAAGCTGGGCGAGCAGGCCTGCCAGGAAGCCGAAATCCACAACCTGCACGAGCGATTGGTCAACCTTCTGGGCCGGCTCCATTTCCGCACCAGTTACAGCCAGAACGTATTGCGGCACTCGGTGGAAGTGGCGTTTATCGCAGGCATGCTGGCCGAGGAAATGGGCCTGGACGGCAAACTTGCCCGGCGCTGCGGCCTGCTGCACGACATCGGCAAGGCGGCCGACCACGAGGCCGAGGGCGGGCATCCCAAAATCGGCGGCGACCTATTGAAGCGCTACGGCGAACCGCCCGAGGTCGTGCACGCGGCCCTCTGCCACCACGACGATCTGAGGATCGAAAATCCTTATACGGTGCTGGTTGCGGCGGCCGACGCCTGCAGCGCCTCGCGCCCCGGCGCACGGCGCGAGACACTGGAACGCTACGTCAAGCGAATGGAAGAGCTGGAATCGATCGCCGCAAAATTCGCCGGCGTGGAACAGGCCTATGCCATCCAGGCCGGGCGTGAACTGCGGGTGCTGGTGAGTTCAAAGGACACCACCGACGAAACGGCGGCAAAAATCTGCCACGACATAGTGCAAGCCTTCGAACAACAACTGACCTATCCCGGCGAGATCAAAGTAACCGTGCTCCGCGAAACCCGGCACGTGGAAATGGCCAGGTAAGGAAAGGATGAGGGATGAGGGATGAGGGATGAATAACATTGAAAACCGCTTGCGGTTTCGCGATAAGAACTGAAAACCGAAAACTGAAATTTTACTTCCGTGCGAATACTTTTTATCGGCGACATTGTGGGAAAACCGGGGCGGAATATCTGCCTGCAAGCGATTTGGGCTTTGCGCGCGGCCGAAGGGCTCGATCTGGTCGTGGCCAATGCGGAAAACGCGGCGGGCGGATCGGGATTGACTCCTGAAATCTATCAGGAACTGGTTACGGCGGGCATCGACGGCATTACGATGGGCGATCACGTGTATCGGCGCAAGGAGATTTTTCCCATTTTGCAAGCCGAGCGGCGGATCGTGCGTCCGGGGAATTACCCGGCCTCGGCCCCCGGCCGGGACGTGGCCGTTCTTCGCACCCGGCAACAAGTAAACGTGGCCATATTCACCTTGCTGGGGCGGGTGTTCATGCCGCCGGTGGATTGCCCATTTCAGGCAGCCGAGCGGATTTTGGCATCCCTTCAGCCAGATATCCGCGTGATTCTACTGGACTTCCACGCCGAGGCCACCAGCGATAAACAACTAATGGGCCGATTGCTCGACGGGCGCGTAAGCGCGGTCCTCGGCACGCACACCCACGTGGCCACGGCCGACGAACAAATCCTTCCCAAGGGCACGGCCTTTCAATGCGACGTGGGCATGACCGGCCCCTTTGAGAGCATCCTCGGCCGCCGTATAGACAGGGTGATGGAAACCGCTCGAACATATCGTCCGACCCATTTCGAGGTGGCCACAAAAGACGTGCGCATGCAAGGCTCGATCGTGGACGTGGATCCGCAATCCGGGCGGGCAACGGCCATACGGCGGATCTCGATCGATGAGGCAGCGGCCGAAGGTCTTAAAAAAAATCACGAGCCTGCTTAGCGGGCGAGCGGACGGCGGGATCGCCTATATTGACAGGGCAAGTGCAAAAGAATAAAAATAAAATAACGATCGGCAATTTCGCCCTCACCCTAACCCTCTCCCGGAGGGAGAGGGGAAGTTTTCTAAAAATCTCTCCCAAAGGGAGTGGGAAGGTTTTCCAATAACACTTGAATCCATGTGTGCCGAAACGGCTTCGTTCTTTTCCCGCGCAATAATCGATAAGGAGCAAGATAATGTTTTGCATCTTTCGGCTCTTAGCTCAATTGATCTTCTTTGTTTGTCTTAGTTTCATAATGGTCGCCCAAGTGCGGGCGGATGACTTGCGCACGTGGACCGATACGACGGGCAAATTCAAGGTGCGGGCGAAGTTCGATTCGGTAGAAGGCGGCAAAGCCACGCTCGTCCGCGAAAATGGGGAGAAATTTACAATTGCCTTGGAAAAGCTGAGCAAAGAGGATCAAGAGTACATCGCCAAACAGAATACGGAGAATCCCTTTCAGGTGACCGATGAAAATCCATTCGAATCGGCCGGCCCGGCAAGCAAAACAACAAGCGAGACTCCGCGGATGGTAGACGTGGACTGGTCGAAAGCCCAAGTTATTCCCCTTCAGACCTCCGATTTGGAATGGCAGGTCACGCTGCCGGAGATTCCTGCCGCCAATTATCGTCCTAAATCGACGCCGTTGCCGCCGACGACGGACTTTTTTGAAAAAGCGAACGGAGTAGCCGTCAACCAGTTCGCCAAGGCGGCGGTTGTGGGGTATGGGTTGAAGAAACCGAGCGATCACGACGGCACGGAGCGAGTCATGTTGTGCGATCTTAATAGCGGCCGGGTTACGGCGTCCGGTTCGACCCAGGGCGAGATGGCCCCGCTGGCGCTGAACGATGACGGGCGGCAAATTCTAATGCGGCGCAACGAATTTGGATTCGGCAACCAGGATCGGCTGGAAATATGGACGCTGAAGGGGAAAAATGTGGTGCGTTCGCTTATTTGGACGCCTTATGCAGACGGTCACAGCGGCAACAACGACGTAATCTGGGCCGACTTTATCGACGCCAAGACCTTGGCGACGTGCAGTGTCGGGGGCAAAGCGGCGATCTGGAACTACCCGGCCGTGCAACCGATTTGTTATTTCCAACTCAGCAACGGTTCGATTCCGGCCTTGAGTCCGGACCGGAAATGGATCGCCTTTGCCAGCGACGACACGGTGGGGCTTTTCGACGTTGAAAAGCGAGAGGTGATTGCCGCCCAAAAAACGCCCCGCAAACTCCAATGGCCCGCTCTGGCGTTCAGCCCTTCGGGACGCAAAATCGGATGTATTGCCTTTGACCACATTCTGATGTGGAACACGGCATCGGGAGAATTGGAAAAAGACTTCGCTCTGCCGGGCCTTATGATTCACGGCGGCATCAGCTTTCCCGATGAGAGCTATATCCTGGCCAATAAACAGTACCTGATCGAACTTGAGAATCAACTCAAGCTTTGGCATTACATGGGGGTCGAGCATGTGAAAACCGTGGAGGGAACGACTTTTTTTGTGGCTCCCGGGGACAAGACATCGGGCATGTTGATAGCGGCGAAAGTGCCGCATCCCGAGGCTTTAGCGCTTCTTAAAAAAGCCCTCCAACAGCCCGACTTGTTCGTGTTCCACAAAGGAACTCCTGTTAAACTGGACGTTTCGGCCATTCCGGAAGACCATAAAAAGGAGGTGACCGATGCACTGACCAAGAAACTGCGAGATATGCAATGCCCGATCGGGGATGCCGGAAACGTCGACGTCGTGGCCTACATCGAGGGGCCGAAATCGAAGGAAGTCTCATACATGCATTCCGGCACCTACCAAGTGCAAGAGTATTTAACCAAGCTCAAGTTCGTGTACCAGGGAAAGACCATCTGGGAAACGAACTGGACGAATATTGCACACATCATCAGCTTGAAAAAGGGGGAGAATGTCGAAGGCGTTCTGCGTAAAGCCAGCGAGCAACCCACTTATGCATTTTACGATAAGGTGGTGCTGCCGGAGTTTTTGCAGAAACCATCCGAGAATCAAAATCCCAACGCCGCTCAAACAATCGGCATGTCGAAAGTGACACCCCAGGGTTTTCGCTGAACAAATTCGCCGGGCTTGGATGAGAAAAACGTAGTTTTCACGAAACTGCTGGCGGTATAATGCATAATTCGGCATTTATCATTTCCCCGCCCCCTTCCCCTTACCTCATTTTCCCCGTTTGCGCATAATAACTATTGATTTTCCAGGCGGATAAACCGGACAAATCCGTATTGCGGGCGGCTGGGTTTGCGGCTATCCTTTGGCCCCACATGACTGTGTGTAGACGTGGCAGAATACTATCAGAACGATGGAAAGGAAATTTCCGGCCAACTTAGGTTGTTGCTTGGAGCGATTGGGTTGGGATTGGTATTTTTGTTAGCAGTGGCGGCAATGCTAAAACCGAGCCCTTACCAACTGGGAACGCACCAGCAACTGGGCCTGCCGCCTTGTTCGTTTCTGGTATTATTCGGCGTCCCATGTCCGACATGCGGCATGACAACCGCCTGGGCCCATCTAATGCATGGAGAGTTGATAAGGGCGTTTCAGGCGAATATTGGCGGAGTGTTGCTGGCGGTGCTGTCCATGGCCGCCGCTCCGTGGTTGATGATATCCGCAGCCCGGGGCCGCTGGCTCATCTGGAGGCCCAACGGCAGCGTTGTGGGATACGTATCGGGGGCGATAATAGCTATAGCGCTGGTCCAATGGGGATTCCGCCTTTTGGGCAAGTAAAATTTTCACCAATTTTAATCTTTTGAGGTGGAACGATGGATCGTCCCTCTATTCGATTTGCGGGCACCAGCCGAAGGTTGGTCGCGGCCGTCCTGATCGCATCTGCGGCCATGGCATCATCCGGCGGTTGTCAGGCCGTGATGACCACGGCCATGTATCTAATCAAAGGCACCGACGTTGATCCCGAATATGCGGGACTGAAAGGTAAAAAGGTGGCCGTGGTCTGCCGTCCGATCACCGAATTGAATTACGCCAATTCGGGCGTCGGCTGCGACCTGGTTCGAGAGATGAGCAAGTTGCTTCAGGAACGGGTTCCGAAGATCAAGGTCGTCGACGCCCAAAAGGTAAACAAGTGGTGCGACGAGAACACGTGGGAAGAATACGTCGAAGTCGGCAAGGCGCTTAAGGCCGACCTGGTGGTCGGCGTGGAACTGGAGAAGTTCAGCATTTATCAAGCGCAGACGCTGTATCAGGGCAAAGCCAACACAGTAGTTCGCGTTTACGATTGCAAGGACGGAGGCAAGGTGGTGTTCGAAAAGATCTTACCCCAGACCGTATACCCGCCGAATGCATTCATTCAGACGTCCGACGTGCAGGAATCGGAATTCCGCCGCGAGTTCATCGGAGTGCTGGCCGATCAAATCGCCCGGCATTTTTACGGTCATGATCCAAACGCCGATCTGGGCCAGGACAACTCGGCCCTTAGATAAAATCACCATGCGATCAAGCGATTGAGACAGTACGATGTATCGTCCTTCTATTCGATTTGCAGTCGCGGCGGCCGTGATAATTGCGGTCGCGGCCATATCCTGTTCCAGCGGTTGCCGCAGTGCAATTGCAACCGCGCTATACCTGTTCAAAGGCGAAGACGTCGACGCCGAATACACGGGACTGAAAGGCAAAAAAGTGGCGGTGGTCTGCCGTCCGCCCGCCGGATTGAATTACGCCAATTCGGGCGTGGGCAAAGATCTTGTCCAGCAAATGAGCAAGCTGCTTCAGGAGCGGGTTGCGAAGATCAAGGTCATCGACGCCCAAAAGGTAAACAAGTGGTGCGACGAGAACACGTGGGAAGAATACGGCGAAGTCGGCAAGGCGCTTAAGGCCGACGCGGTGGTCGGCGTGGAGCTGGAAAAGTTCAGCATTTATCAAGCGCAGACGCTGTACCAGGGCAAGGCCAACGCGATAGTTCGCGTTTACGATTGCAAGGACGGCGGCAAGGTGGTGTTCGAAAAGATCTTGCCCCAGACATTATACCCGCCCAATACATTCATTCAGACGTCCGACGTGCAGGAATCCGAATTTCGCCGCGAGTTTGTGGGCGTTCTGGCCGATCAGATTGCCCGGCATTTTTACAGCCATGATCCGTATGCCGATCTGGGGCAGGACAATTCGGCCCTGAGACAATAGGTTTTCGGCGAATTGCGGGTTGTCGCCGGGCGGAAGTATTGCCAAGGTCCGACGCGGCGGCAAATCGCGCGTGCTGCACAATCGATTTTCCCTCCCCCCTACCCCGCCCATGGTGGGTGCTTGCCGCATGTTCAATAAGTTCTTGAAACGTTGACTCCGGGGAAAAGCGTATTTAACATAAAGGGGGGAAGTATAAATCCTTTGCCGTGGATCGCATCGAATTTTTTCCGAGGATATAAAATCATGTGCAAAACAATGAGTCAGTTAGATCCGCGGTTGAACGACTGGGAAAGCCCCCGCCTGGCAATTCTCTTTGCCGTTTTATTTTTATGCGGCGCCTTTCCATCCAGGCTTTTTGCAGCCGATGACAATAAGCCCGGGCAAAAAGCGGCCGTTTCGGCCAAGGCCGTTGAAGCGGAATTGCCTAGGCCGGAAGACATCGCCATGCAAACCGCCGATAACGTGCAATTAACGGCGACCTACTATCGCGGCGGCAAGGGCAAGGAATCGATTCCGGTGGTGTTATTGCACGGGTGGAAACACGATCGCACGGACTATACCAAGTATTTCGCGCCGTACCTGCAATCGAAAGGATTCGCGGTGATAGTGCCCGATCTTCGCGGTCACGGCGACAGCAAGCGGCTGAAAACGCTTCACGGCAAGGACGAGACCCTGGACGCGATCACCCTGGCTCCCAACCAATTCAACTTGATGGTCACCCAGGACATGAAAGCCGTCAAGGATTTCCTTTGGGAAAAGAACAATGCGGGTGAACTTAACCTGGACAAGCTGTGCGTGGTGGGCGCGGAAATGGGCGCGTCGATCGCCCTGGAGTTTGCCTGGTACGACGCCATGGGTTACGATCAAGGCGCGTCTGAATACGGGTCTTTGAAACTCGGCCGGTTCGTTAAAGCCCTGGTGTTGATCTCGCCCGAGACCGCCTTCAAAGGGATATCCATACGTCACGCCGTGCAAAATCCGGCCGTACGGAATGACATATCCGTGCTGATCCTGGTCGGCAACGGCGATAACAAAGCGCTGAGCGAAGCAAAACGAGTTTATTCCGTTTTCGAACGCGATCGTGCTAAACCCGATCCTGAAAAAAAGGCCGATCAACAAACGCTGTTTTTCACCCCCCTGGAAACCAAGCTGCAAGGCGCCAATCTTCTTACAGATAAAAACCTGAAGGTAGAGGAAATAATAACTGTTTTTCTCAACCTCCGCTTGGTAAAAAGCGATGCGGCGAAAACCTGGTTTTGGAAAGAACGCAAATTGCCGCACCAGTGAGAAGGAAGGATGAGGGAGGAGGGATGAAAGCACTTGCGATTTTTACATAGCCTCTTCAACCAACCACCGCCTGATGTCGATTACAATTATCTTTTTCCGCACCATGACCCCCGATGTATTCACCGGGGACTAAATACACCGCCTGATATCGATTATTTTTTTGCACCGCCGCGGGCGGGAATTTTCAATTCCACGCCTATGGGCAATAATTCGGGGTCGGTGAGCACGTCCCGGTTGGCTTGGAAGATCTCCATTGCCCTGGCGGCCGAGCCCAAATATCTAGCGGCCAATTCGCCCAAAGTGTCGCCGTCGACGATTTTGTGGACCAGCGGCCCTTCGGCAGGCCGGGCCACGGTGGGCATCATGTCCAATGGCATGCCCCAACGCGCAGTGTTCGCCGAGGAGTATACAGGATAACGGGGCGGCGAACTCGGACCGGGTTGGGGTGGACCGAGGGGCGAAAGAACGGTAGGACCTTGCGAAGACGTTGGCCGGGCCGCGAGTTGTTGGTCGGCCGGTCTCGCGGAAACAAGAGATTGTTCCGGCGAAGGAGTGGGAAGGGGCAGTTGCTTCTGATGTTGCACGCTAAGCGGAGTATTCATTTCGGCGATTGCCCCGGCGGGCATGGAAAGAACCGGCCGAAAGACAATGGCAATAAATAAGCCGCCTATCAAGACGCTGATCGCCAAAGCGAATTTGACTGCCGGATCGTTCATAATTCGACCCAACTTCTTTATATTTACCAGTAAAATCCCTGACCTCCTTGCAGGGCACCCCCGCGGTACAGGTATGGACGATGCCCAGGGCCGTTCCTTTCCGGCCCCGCACCGTTCCGTAAATCAAATATCGGGGTAAACGGGCGGCTTGTTCAAAGAACTGCTGCGAACTTGGCCTGTTGCGGCGATAAACGGTATGCTCCTGCCGACTCTGGCGGACTTGCGGCGCGGAGTCCGCGAAAACCTTAGCGGCAATGCGGAATATGGCAATTAAAAAGGATAAATTGGCCGGGAAAACTCTTCATTAATTGATTGTCACGGGCAGTTCCAGTTTTTTGCTTTCCAGGCCCAACTTGGCAAACAGGCAATAAAGCACGAATCCCACGATCAGCGCGGCCAGGGGCGGAACTGGAATCATGCCGCGGTAATCGGCCATTGCGGGAACCAAGTCTGCCACCAGGTTAAAGGCCCCCACGGCGAAACCGACGATCCAGGAGATCCATCCCGCCGGATTGAATCCGGCCCGGGGCCCGGCCCATTTCTGGCCGGAAAGCAAATAATCGGCCGCCATGGCGCCGCAGACCGGTCCGAAGGAGGCCCCAATCACCACAAAAACCCAGATTACCTTGCCCACTATGCCGGTCACGGCCAGAACAACGGCAATCAAAGTGCCAATTCCCACGGAAATGGATGGATTGACGTTGGGCATAGTTGTTTTAAAGCAATTGGCCGCGATAAAGGCGGAAAAACATGCGGCCGGGAAAGAGGAGATGGCCAAAAGAATCATAATCGTTGTCACCGTGCCGGGGTCAAGGATATCTTTCATCAACGTTATAGGATTGCAATTGCCTTGATTTGCGGGTGAAACCAGTCCCGCGCCATAAATGCCGGCCACAATAATAATGGCTGCTCCGCCGGCCACGAATGTCGCCAGGGTGATGCCCGCTAGTCCGCCCAATTGGACGTCGCGGTTGTCGCGGTTGTTTGAGGCGATATCGGCGCCTGCCGCGCCGGCGGTGGCAAAAAAGCCTACCACATAGGTGCACAGAATCGCAAACACTCCCCAGGTTGAAAGCGGCGCAAGCGCCTGCGGATTAGGCTCGCCGATTATCTTGGCGGGGGAAAATTCAATCACTCCGCCGATAGTTTTCGCCAGTAATATCAGCAACACAATCAAGGGAATCAAAGGCAGATACGTGGCAACGCGAGCCACATAACGGATGCCTTTCAATCCGACAAAGGCGCAGGTTACGGCAAAAATCGCGGCAACAATGCCGTGGCTAAAAGAAGGGGCCGTGGATTTCCATTTAAGACAATCGCAGAATAAAGTAGAGACTGCCATGGCATTAACCGCCAGCCATCCGAATTGCAGCAATCCCATTAAAAACCCAGGCATAAATAGCCCGCCGGTCACTCCGTAAGTCGAAGTTCCCACCACGTATAGGGGCAATCCGGTTTGCATACCTAATTTGCCCGGAACCAGGTAGAACAAGAAATGACATATCAATGCGGCAATCGCCAATCCAATAAGCGCGGTTCCCACTCCCATCGATAAAACACCGCCGGGCTCACCTCCGCCTTTTACAATATCTTGCCAAAACACAAACCACAGCATGATGCCGGCGTAAGTCGGGGCCGTATTTTTGTACCAAGCGGCGCGATTGGCCCGGGGGACGCTTTGGGCTGAAGCCACATAAGTGGGCAATGAGGACATGATTTTTCTCCCATGAAGTGAGCCGTGTCAAGGGTTGCAAGTGGTTAGAATCGTGGGACTTGACCAATCTCCCATTCGCGCTGGCGCTAAAACGCCGCACACTAAGCTGGTCCTGTCAAGTCAAGACG
>JBEKZY010000150.1:0-11719 GCA_049509395.1 Thermoguttaceae bacterium
TTTCAAAAACTCCCGTCGTGTCGTACTATTAGTTTTACTCATTGTTTACCCTCTAAGCCGTCTAAGCCGAGATTAGTCTTTTTAGTATCTGCCCAGATATGCTCCAAGCAGTAAAGTTTTCATTCTATTTGACTATCTACGTGAATGTCAACTAGCGACTCGATTTTGCGCATTTAGAATATTATTGCAAGGACCATACGAATATTCACCATCCCCTCGGAATGGTAATTAAGAGCCGATCCTAAAACAGTCCTGTCATTCTGAATGTGGGAGGATTGGTGGGCATAATTGCAGACAAAACGCGGCTTACGCGGAGATCCTTCGCTTCGCTCAGGATGACGGTGGAGGTTTTAGGATAATCTCCCTAAATGTGGATGGCGCGTAGATTGCGGGATTCACTCAATTATTTTTTGCCGCCGGCTTGCAATACGCAAGCGTCAGCAGTGTGTACCCCGTGACCAGATTCGGATCGCTTTCCATCCAGCGATTATCCTCGTTGACCCACGAACCGTCGGGCCGTTGGCGGCGGATCAGCTCGCCCAGCAAATCGCGGCGCCTCGATAAATTCGGGCTTGCCCAGCGTATCGAGGGCCTTGGCAAAAGTGTGATAATAGTAGTACAGTCCGGAACTGCCCATGCCGGGATTCGATGTCACGTCGTAATGCGATTGCAGCCATTTCAGCGCGGCTTTGACCCTGGGATCGTCCGGTCCCACGCCGGCGTAGATCATGCTTTTTAGCCCGGCGTAAGTCATCGAGCCATAGCTCCGCAGTCCGCCGTCGGGCAGGCTGCCGGCCTGGCTGACGCCGCCGCCGGCCGCCGTGTAATAGAAACCGCCATCGGGATTTTTGGTGGCAAATGGCAGTGTGTTATGCTCCGATTCCAAGTTCTGGCAGCGCGACACGAAAATCAGCGCCTTTTTCACCGCTTCGTCGTCCGGCCCGTCGCCGGCGGCTTTCAGGGCGTCCAAAAAGAAACCGGTGTTCGACAGGTCGGGCCGTTTGTTCCTGCCGTAGCCCGCCCCGCCGTATGAAGGACTCGATTTGTCCTGTCCCACACGCTCGTCCCATTGTTCTGCTTTGAGGAATTTGTCGGCATTTTTGATGAGTTTATTGTAACGCCCGCCGCGATTCGCCTCGGCAAAACACATCAAAGCCAGGCTGGTCTCGTAGTTTTTATAAAACGTGTCTTTGGCATAAATGCCGCCATCGCTCTGGACAAATCCTTCCAGATACTTCAGGCTCTTGGCCACGGCCGGATCGTCCGCGCTGCGGCCGTGCCGCAAAATGCCGGCGGTTACCACGGCAGTCACCCCCGGCCCGGCCTGGGCCGAAAACGCTCCGTCAGGTCCTTGCCCCTTGCTCAATAGATATTGAATCGCCCGATCCACGGCCTGTGCGTACGTCTTGGCATCGATCAACTTGACTTCCGCCGCCAAAACCGCTTGATCCAACATCGCAAACAGAACGAAACCTACAACACATACCATATAATGTTTAGGCAAATTCATGGTAATTGATCCTTGAAAATTTAGCCCCGGGTGAATACACCCGGGGTTTGTGACCCGCGGTTTGTAAATACACCGGGGTTGGTGAATGTCCCCGGGGGTTAAACAATTACAGAACAACGGCCAAGATATCGCTTTCACTCATAATCAGCAATTCCTCGCCGTTTACTTTCACTTCAGCGCCGGCGTAGTTGCCGAACAGAATGCGATCGCCTTCGCCCACTTGATGTGGGGCCCGGGTGCCGTCCGGCAACAGATGACCGTCGCCGACCGATAATACCCGGCCTTGCCTAGGCCTTTTTTGAGCCACATCGGGCAAGACTATGCCGCCGGAAGTTTTTTCTTCGGCATCCAGCCGTTTTACCACGATTTTCTCGCCCACAGGCACCAGTTTCATGTTGTTCTTCTCCGCAAAACTCTAACTACGCTATCGATTGGCCGACTGCCTTTCAGGAACGGACTGTTATTTTCGCATTTTCCAATAAAGACACAAGAGATGAGCCAAAGAGAAATTACATATATAGATGGGTATCAAAACACCTACTTGTGTGTGTTCTTATTTGGCTTATGCCGTCTCCTGCCGTTGCGATTAATCCTGCAATTGGGTAGTTTTCCTACTATTCCCTATCACCTATCACGTAGACCTTCCCCTCATGCCCGCGCTTCTCGAAGCCCGCAACCTGGTTCGTCTGCACCCGTTCGGTCAACGCCGATTGTTAAAAAGCATATCACTGACGCTCCAAGGGGGCGATAGGGTGGCAGTGGCGGGCCCCACGGGTTCGGGCAAGACCCTGCTGCTAAGGGCATTGGCACTGTTAGACGCGATCGACGGCGGCCAGGTATTATGGCACGGCCTACCGATCCACAACCAGGACATCCCCGGGTTCCGCTGCCGAGCAATTTATTTTCACCAGCGCGCCTCGATTTTGGCCGACACCGTGGAAGCGGCTTTACGGCAACCGCTTGCCCTGGCAATCCACCGCGGGCGTAAATTCGATAAGTCGTGGATCGTCGAACGACTGGCTTCTTTTGACCGGGATGAAAAATTCCTGGAACAAAAGGTGGCCAATCTATCCGGAGGCGAAATGCAAATCACGGCCCTGCTCCGGGCTTTGCAACTCGAGCCGAACGTGCTCCTGCTCGACGAACCCACGTCCGCCTTGGATCCCAAAACGGCCGCCGCAGTGGAACAGTGGCTAACCGCCTGGATCGACCAGTCGCCCGACTCCCGGGCCATGATCTGGGTCACCCACGACGTAAATCAAGCCCAGCGCGTGGCCAATCGCATGCTGCACATGGAAAACGGACAATTATGACCCCCGAATATTTCAACCTCAGTTTTTGCCAAGTCGCCATCGCCACGTCATTGATCCTGATTAGCTGCGCTATTTCGCTGGCGCTGCAATTGGGATTAGAACGCCGCCTGCTGATGGCCTCGATCCGCACGGTAGTGCAACTCTTGTTGGTCGGACTGATATTACAATGGGTTTTCGCCCCGGGCAGGCCATGGTACGTGGTTCTGTCGATCATCGCCGTCATGACGCTTGTGGCCGGAATTTCCTCGGTCCACCGCACCCAGCGCCGCTATAAAGGCGTGTGGTCCGACAGCGTCATTTCCATGTGGGCCAGTTCTTGGCTGGTCGGAGTTGTGGCCCTGATGGGCGTGATCCAAATCCAGCACCGCGGATACCCCTGGTATGACCCCCAGTATTCCATTCCGCTTTTGGGCATGATCCTGGGCAACACGCTCAACGGCATTTCGCTGGGCCTGGATCGCTTCGGCGAGGAATTGGCCGGCAAGCGCGACCAGGTCGAAACCCTGCTGGCCCTGGGCGCAACCCGCTGGGAGGCCGCCCGAGGTTCAATTCAAATCGCAGTGCGCACGGGAATGATTCCCACCATAAACACCATGATGGTCGTGGGCATAGTCAGCCTGCCGGGGATGATGACCGGCCAGATAATCGCCGGCATGCCGCCCAACCAGGCCGTACTGTACCAAATCGTGATCATGTTTCTGATCGCCGCCGGCACATCGATAGGCACCGTAAGCGTAGTGCTTTTGGCGTATTTCCGCCTGTTTAATTCACTACACCAATTTCTGCCGGATAAATTTGTGAAAAAAAATGAATCCGGACGCCGGAAAGATTAAAGATAACAGACTGGCGGATACGGTCTATAGTTTAGAGATTGTATGCTGAATGCAGACCGCTGATTTCTGAAAGCTGAAATCAACAATTATTGTTCCTTTATTACATTCTTCCGCACCCACTCGCGGAAAGATTTTATCCAACTGGTTTCATCGGTGGTTTTTCGTCTGGCGAGGAAATCGAGGATAGTTTCGGGCGGAAGCGAAGGAAAGGTAGGACTGCGATCCTGCTTGGCATAAGCGCCATCGTCTTGGAGTCGATAAATTTTCAGATGTTTGCCGTCGCACATCCACACTTCCGGCACGCCCAAGGCCGCATAGATGCCGAGTTGGTCCATCGAGCTGCTGGTAATGTCTATTTCAATTGCCAAATCCGGCGGAGGATTGACGCCAAGGTCGATTTCATCCAGTCCGCGTACCGCCGGCTCATTGGTGATGTAATAGCATTCATCCGGTTCCAGGCCGCGTTGCTTAAGTTCGTCCTTTAAAGTTGTCGAGCCACCGCTGCGAACCGGGATTCCTATCTCCTCGGTGAGAGTTTCGAGCATTCGGCCAATCAATCGTCCCAACCACTCATGTTCAGATGACGGCGACATAATTTCTAAAATTCCTTGATCGTAAGTAAATCGGCTGCCGCGATGATCGGCATCGGCCAATAGGGCCTCGAAGGTGGCCCAAGAAATATCGCTTAAAACCACGCGATTTTCAGCTTGTGGAATTAAAATAGACATAAAACGACTCCCCTGGTGATATATATGTCTAGGAGTAGATTGATTAGAGTTATTGTAATCCATCGCCCCTTGGAAAACAAGAACATCGAAACCAAACAGCCTGGAACAACTAACACCATCACCACGCACCCGTTTTTCTGATGCCAGTCGATGATACATCCTCGCGGAATATTTCCGGCGGCACGTCGCGGCAGATTGAGCGTAAGACCTCGGGCAGGTCGAGATCGGCCAACTGCATGAAGCCCGTGCCCATGTCGCGGCCGAAGACCAGAAAACGGCAGCCGCGCTGGGCGATGTATTCCAAGCAAGTGCGGCAGGCGACGGGATTGTTGTGATAATATCGGTCCATGGCAATGCGCCTGAGCGTATCGGCGCCCACCAGGAATGTCGCGCCCGGGAAGAGCCGGGCCTTTTCCTCGAACGTCGCCGCCCGCGTTAAATACAAAGGCTGCTCGGGAGCAAACTGCGCGGTTCGCCGGTCGATCTCGTAATAGTCCAGCGGAGGTTTGTCCGGATTAAGAATTGTAATCTCCATGATTACCGGTTTTTTCAGCAAATCGGCGCCTACTTCGGCAATGCGGCGATGCCCGACGTGCAAGGGATTAAAAGCCCCGGATAGTATGGCCGGATTGGCCGGAATTGTTTTTCCCTGGGAAAGGATTTCCACTTTGCCCAATAACAAATCCTGCCACGGTTGGAGAGCCACAGTCCGCAACTCCTCGACCTTTTCGCCTTCGAGCAAGTCCAAAGTTAATCGAGCCTCGACGCCGCAGCTTTCGGCCACCGCATTAAGCAGCAACCGGCCGGCCACGTGTTCCTCTTCAGGCCGGCTGCGCCTACCCTTGAGCAATTCCAACGACCAGGTGGCCGTGAGTGCGGCGGTTTGCAGGGCCACATGTAGGCGATGCGGTCCGCGCCTGGGCCGATCGGTGACCAATCCGGCAGTGCAGGCCACGCCTGCCAGATCGCCGACAAGGCCGGCCAATGTGGCATCGGATTGCGCCAACTTGCGGGCATGAAGAAAAGCCGCCATGGCCATGGCCCGGGCGGTTCGATTCGAGCAGAACTCATCCGGCCGGCTGCCCAGGTAGTCGATCATCGCTCGGTCCGAATAAGGCACGAATGCCTCGAGCAAAGTCCGCGACGCCCCGGGCACTTCGAGCAAATCGGCAATCGCCCGGCTACCTCCGCCGGTGGCGGCAAGCACGATCCGCGTATGCGAATCGTGAATCTGCTGGACAAGTTGATCTACTGGGATGGTCATGTTATCGGATCTCAGTTAACAGTTTACAGTTTACAGTTCAGTAGGCCAGGGGTTATTGGGCCTGTGCGGAACCGAAAGCGGTTTATATTTTAATCATCTCTCATCCCTCATCTCTCATCCCTCATCTCTTATCAATCAGGCAATAAATTGCCCGGCCCTTGGTTTATCTCCATCATCCTTCATCCTTAAATTCTATCCCGCTGCGTGGGGGAATAAAAACATATCAATATTTTTCCTTTAGAAGCGAATTACCTTTATACCGAGGCCGGTGAACAGGTCCCCGGCCAAAGCAACAGCCATAAAACTAGTAGGGTCCTATTATAAGGAGGTCAGAATCATGATTAAGAAGGTAATCTTTGTCGGGCTTGGGGGAGCACTTTTATTGGGATTGTTTGTAGGCAGGGACGCGATCAGCTATGTTCGCACTTCGTTTGGGTACTTAAAGCAGTCGGCACAAGAGGCCGTGCCCATCGAGTTCCAAATCGAACGTGCCCGGGGACTGATCAAGGACCTTGTTCCCGAGGTCCGCAAGAACATGCACGTCATTGCCAAGGAAGAAGTGGAAGTGCAGCGGCTCGATGAGCAAATCGCCGATACCGATGCTCGGTTAACCAAGGAAAAGGAGCAGATCCTGAAGCTGAAAACGGATCTGGCCGAGGCTAAGGAACAATATCGTTATGCCGGCCGGACCTACACGCCCGCCGAGGTTAAAACCGACCTTGCCAATCGCTTCGAGCGATTCAAAACGGCCGATGCCACGCTGGCCAGCTTAAAGGAAATTCACACCGCTCGGGAAAAGAGTTTACAGGCGGCCCGGCAGAAGCTGGAAGGCATGTTGGCGGCAAAACGTCAATTACAGGTGGAAATCGAGAACCTGGAAGCCCGATCGCAAATGATCGCCGCCGCCCAGACCACCAGCGACTACCAGTTCGACGACAGCCGTCTGGGCCACGTCAAGGAATTGATCGCAAATCTGAAAACCCGTATGGAGGTAGCCGAAAAGCTGGTCAATGCCGAGGTCAATTTTCACGATGAAATTCCCCTGGATAAGCCCAATTCCGAGGACATCGTCGACCAGGTGACCGAATACTTTGCCCCTCCCGCAACGCCGATAAAGGTTGCATCGAGCGTGAAATAAGTAGGAAGTGGGCGGTGGACAGTGGGCGGTGAGGAGGTGGACAGCATACCGTCCACCAAGGACACACCCTTTGTCCCCTATCCCCAACCCGGATCACCGTCCGCTGTCTACTGCCCACTTCCATTAACCCCTAGCCTCTAGCTCCTAACCCCTAGATCCTATTAAAATGTTTAATTTGGCAGACAGATTTCGGGGATTGCTAACCATGGAAATCGGCGGCACATTCCAATCAGACAAGTTTATGATGTGGATCGACGCCGTGGGAGGCTATTGGGTTTGCCTGAATGATGAGATCACCATTGGACAGCCTGCTGCGGGAAATATCGACGTGCCCATCCTCGGCGACATATCGCCCCGCCACGCCCGTATCCACCGCGACGGCGAAGGATACCTGATCGAAGCGATCCGCGAGGTTCGCCTCGACGGCCGGGCGGTGCGTCCGGTTGCATCCCTGAGCGATGGCTGCCGCATCGAGTTGGGCGAGAGCGTGCGCTTGATATTTCGCCGCTCCCACGCCTTAAGCGGAACGGCCCGACTCGATTTTGCCAGCCGGCACCGCACCCAGCCATCGGCCGACGCCGTGCTGCTGATGGCCGACTCCTGCATACTCGGACCAAAACGGCATAGCCATGTACTTTGTCGTAATTGGCCCAAGGAGGTAATTTTGTACCGCCACGACGAGGAATTATTTTGCCGCACCGCCGGTAATTTCAAAATCGACGGCGTGGCATGTAAAGACCGCGGGCGAATCACGCGCGATTCCCATATTAGCGGTGAGGGATTTTCGCTGAAATTAGAAAGAATACCAGGATAATGTTGATAGTGGTCGGTGGGCAGTAAACAGTGGTGGGTGGAGGGTGGACAACGAAAAGCCGTTTAGCCGCGAGCCATAGGCGAGCGCTAGAGCAATAAACACATAACTTCTTAATACGATTGAAGTTAGCGATTGCTCAATTTGCAATTTGCAATTTGCAATCTACTAAACTTCGACCTTTAAGTCGCGGTATAGTGTGGATCGGGATGTTATAATAATGGTTCGGGTCGAACCGGTTGTCGGAACTGCCCGGGAGCGATGCCGCCATGAAAGATATGGTTACTGCCTTGGAACCGAACGGACAAAAAACGCCGAAATCCGCCGTAGTCCCGCCCCCGGGTGCAATGTCCGGCTCGCCATCATATCAGGCGGCCAAATTCATTTATCCCGGCGGATCGCGACCCTTGGACGGCTACACCATCAAACGCGGAGTTGGCCAGGGCGGATTTGGTGAAATCTATTACGCCTTAAGCGATGCCGGCAAGGAAGTCGCGCTAAAACTCATCCGCCGAAATCTGGATGTCGAACTCCGCGGCATCCGCCAGTGCCTGAATATAAAACATCCCAACCTCATCGACCTTTACGACATCCGCCAGGACGCCCAGGGCGACACCTGGGTTGTAATGGAATACGTCAGCGGCCTGTGCCTGCAAGACGCCGTGGACAATAATCCACACGGCATGCCGATCGAGGATGTGCTGGCCTGGATCCACGGCATCGGGGCCGCGGTGGCCTATCTGCACGACCACGGCATAGTGCATCGCGATTTAAAGCCCGGCAACGTCTTTTCCAACGAAGGCGTTGTAAAGGTGGGCGATTACGGCCTGTCGAAATTCATCTCCTGCTCGCGCCGCTCCGGACACACCGAAAGCATAGGCACCGTCCACTACATGGCGCCCGAAGTGGCCAACGGCCGCTACGGCAAAGAAATCGACGTTTACGCCCTGGGAGTCATTTTATACGAGATGCTCACCGGGCGTGTGCCCTTTGAAGGCGAAAGCGTGGGCGAAGTGCTGATGAAACACCTTACGGCTAAGCCCGACGTTTCCATGCTCGCCGATCCCTACCGCGACGTGGTCGCCAAGGCACTGGAAAAAGACCCTGATCGCCGCTATCGCTCCGCGGCCGAAATGCTGGCCGCCCTGCCGCAACCCAAGCAAACGTTTCCAGGCGACGGCCGGTTGCCGTCGGGCCGGCCTTACGCGGGCGACATTCCCCCGGAAAAAGGCTCAAAAAAGCATCTGGCCGAAACCATCGTCCTGGCTCAAACCGCCGACGACGAACCTGTTCTACGCGCCATCAAGCAAAATTGGGCAAAAATCCGCAAAACCTGGGATGAAGCGAATCTGCCTCCCATAGCCAAGATCGCACTTTTGGTCGCGGGTGTATTGGTGTTTATTTCGAGTATCGGCGCGATAGTGCCCGTTGCCATCAGCTTGTTCATTACCTACGGCGTTTATCGTTTTATCCGCATGATCGTCTTGGCATGTCAAGGACCGCGACCGACGACCGTGCGACACCCAGTTTCGCCGCCCTCGCCTCAATCGCCGCCTGGAGGTTCGCCCGTCGCATCTCCAGCCGCAACCGTGCAGGAACAACGAAAACAGGAATTAAGGGCCGCCAGAAAACGTTTCGAAAAAGCCATACCGGCCTTGGTGCTGGGCACGCCTCGGGAACGAGTCGCCGAACTGTTGGGCTCGTTGCTTTTAAGCTCGTTGGTTGCCGCGGCCATGACCGTGGTCATGTCGCTTGTGTGCAATTATTTCTTCAACAAAGCCCCCCAGCCCGAGCAATGTGCTTGGTTGCTGTTGACTACCATCGCAGGCGCATGGACGGTGCTGATTCCCTCAAAGCTTTGGGAAGGCTCATACGGCGATGCGGCGCTGAGGCGGTTTGTAATGATGATGCTGGGATTGGGTCTGGGCGTGCTGGCCCATAGAATTGCCATGTTGTTCATGGTCGCTTTGCCCCCGTCGCCGTATTTTCAATCTCCCAACTATAATATGCCACAGAATTTTTACAGCGACGGCCGGCCCATGCTAATGGCTTATTTGGCCGTATTCGGCGCGTTGTTCTTCATCATTCGATGGTGGCGCCAAGCCGATCCGCTTCGTTCAAGGCGTCTCAGGATTTGGACGCTCTTGGTTACCGTGATGATAGCCATGATCATCGCCGCGATATTGGATTTCCCCCAACCCTGGCTGCCCATGGTCGCCGGCGCTATTTCAGTAACCGTACAACTATCCAGCCCCTGGGCCCATCCCCGGAAATTAAAGCGGAAAACATAATAATAAGTATATTTAGCCCCGGGTGAATATACCCGCGGTTGCTCAAAAAATATGCGTTCCCGCACTTTGGCGCTGGAACGAAAACAATTAACCCCAAAACCCGCCGTTTATTCATGGCGGGCTAAATAACGGCCTCCGAAAAACGGAGTCATGATATGGCTATGGTAAATATTCACCATTTTGGACTTCCAAGTACATTGTTAATGCTTTTGCTAACTGTCTTTGTACTATCGTTATTATTTCGCAAGACGCGCACGGTCGCTGTTATACTTTTATGTTCAGTTTTGGCATTGGCGCTATTTGGCATTTTCGGATATCACATTTCTTCGGTATCGCCTCAAGAAGCCAATCGGACGGTCCAATTCGATTTGCCCCAACCTGCCGTACAAATTTCACAAACCAGCGATGGAAACAGTACGATCAGCGTCTCTGCTCCCAACGTTCAAATTGAAGACCAAATTGCCGGCCAGCCTGCAAGTGAATGGGCCAAAGACTCGCAAATATCCCCCACATATCCCGTCGCAACACATTCCTCTCTGGAGCCAACCTGGTTTGCATTTGGCTTGCTGGCTATACTCGGATTATTGTTGCTGGGAGGACTGGCATTTACCATCGCCATGATATCGATTCCTAAAACCCGCACCCTCGGCATCGTCTTGCTGGTGGTCGGTTCGATCTTAATACTCCCTATTGTCGCCGGGCTTTTCTGGTTTGAATCATATAGTCCCGTACCCACGGTTCCGTATCCCGGAACCCAACCCGCCTGGCCCACATCTAACCAGCCGCCGGGATCTGAGATACCTCTCCCACCGGGTTACACCGCGCAGGCGCCCATGCTCCAGCCCTCGCAATCCCAGCCGGACAACACCCCCCAGCCAAATTCCAAGCAAATCGTCCAAGCCTATGAATCGGCCATCCAATACTATTGCAAGGCCATTGCACAACCTTTGAAACTGGAAAAACCGGAAATACTTTCCGAGAAAGTCAGCACTTTGGACATCAATTTCCAGGATCTCGGACACGTTACAATCTCCGGCTCGTCGTTTTTGATAAATTCCATCGGCCAGGCATTGGCAAAGGCAATGACCGAAAAGATGAAGGAAGGGAATCCCCAGATAGACATCACCTCTGAGAATTCCACAACGGTAGCTCAAGAAGCGGCATCGCCGGCCAATAACATTTCGGAGCAACCGGCATTGGCCGGCGCATCCTTGAAAAAAGAGATTCCCGCGAAAGAGTCCCCAGTTAAGGACGCTTCCGCCGAGACTGCTAAAGCACCGGCGCCAGCGGCAAATGCGTTGGAATCCGCCGCTAAGGTCAAAGCGGTTTCCGCCGAAACGAAGAATGTTGCCAATGCGCCGGAGCGGCCCGACTGGATCGGTAAAAAGCCTTTTTCATGGCGGGCCGGCAAGGGGGCGGAATTGCCCGATTATTATAAAATTGTGAATCCAAAACCCGTAGACGGAGACGCCTATGTGATGAGCGTATCCACCGATCCATATACCACCATGCAGGAATGTGAAACTAAAATTCCCGAAGTTATACAGTCGGCCGTGGATCAATTCGCGGAAAAATATCTAAGACGCAATTGGGGGGAGTATGTGCAACTGTCGCCCGATCAACTTCGCCAATTGGTTGTGGCCGAATATGAAGAAACTAAGGATTTTTCATTTGGCAAGATGACCCAGGTCCACTTGCTTTTGAATTTCGACCAGTAGGCGAAAACACTAATCAACGATGCATTAAATCTTCGGTTGTTTAACAATCGCTCAGCCGTTGCGGGAATTGGATTTATCGGCCTCTGGCTGCTTTTGGCCGTATTTTGGAGCTA
>JBEKZY010000151.1:0-15114 GCA_049509395.1 Thermoguttaceae bacterium
TGACGACCAGGGCGTAACGCCGTGGCGGCGCATTGCACCTTGGACGCCAGCAACGCCGGGCGCCGTCCCCCCGAGTATTCGACGGCGAGTGATTCGGACAATTATTTTATTGTTGACCTGGGGCAGGCGGCGGTGGTGGAGACGGAGACGGAGACGGATAAACCGGATTTGGATTAGCCGCCTTCATGGCATCCGCTTCCCGTTGGACCTTCATCTTGGGTCCGGTGGGGAAGTACTGCACGTCGTCCGTCAGGTAATAGGGGCTGGGCAGGGTCTGGCCGCCGACATCGACCTGGCAGCCGGTCACAGCAAGGGAAAATAATGCTCCCATGCAAAGCAATATGGCCCTCCACGAGTGACGATTCTTTTTTTCGCCTGTCATTAGCCACCTCCGTGAAATCTTTGGGAAATTAGCCATATTATCCATCTTTCCCAATTGCTTCTAAACACAAAATCACTAATGCCGATCCAATCGGTGCCATCCTTATCGTCAAAACAAGGCGGGGGACTTTAACGCCAATGCCGGATAGGCGAAGGGCGTAAGCTGAAGGGGGAGGGAATTAGCTGGTTTCCGATAGGGTATGATGGCTTTCATCCAAAAGCGCGTGCGTGCAAGCACGCATCCTACTTAACCTACGCGATAGGAATTAGCTATTAGATATTGCTGTAATATGATAGTATTATGGAACTTATTGACATTTGCCTGACATTTACCTGGATGATGACCCGGCTAATGATTTGGAGCAGGTATGGATAGTCGAAAAGAGCCCTGTGGGGGCGGACTGATGAAATACAAGCGTCAAATTGTCGGGCTGGTTTTAATGTTCAGCGGGCTTTTTGGGGCAAGTTCGCCCGTTTGGGCCCAGGTGGCCGAACGCACTGCGCCTAGCGCAACATATTTTATGATCTTCCGCGAATTCTACGCGGGCGATTACAAAAACGCATTGGATGCATTTCAGGGCGAGGCCCGGAGTTGCATCAAGGCCGGTCAATCGCGCTGGATCGACTCGATCTGTTACGAGACGATGATCGGCGAATGTTTCTATCAGATGGGCATGCTTGACAAGGCCATGGAACACTACAATTTGGCCTTGGAGATTGCGGCTGTTTTTCCCGACTGGATGATCCGCGTGCAATTTCCGCAGATTCGCGCGGCGGGCGCGCGCAGGCCGTATCCCTGGGGCGCCAGCACCCGGCGCTCGGCATTGGGGAGCTATCCTTCGTCGATGTTAATCAGCCAGGGACAGATTAATCCTTCACAGGTGTTTCAGCAAGGCGGCGTAGTACAGCAGGCCATTCTTTATTCCATCTCGCCCCAAGAGATCATCCGCTGCACTGCGTTGTCCATACGCCGCCGCGCGGAAATACTGGGGCCCATAAGCAAAAACGATCCATTGACGGAAAGGGTGGCGGGCGTATTGAGCCGCCAGACAACGCTGCCCAATCACTGGTCCGAGGCATGGTCCGATGTGGAGCGGGGATTGGCGCTCGTGGCGGCGGGCAAGGAAAACCAGGGCGTGCCCATCTTGCAGCGCTCGGTGCTCGTGGGGGGCGAATTCGATCATCCCATGACATGCGTTGCGCTTTTGGAATTGGGACGGTTGTCGCTTATGCGGGGTGAATATCCGGCGGCTATGCAATCGTTTGAAGAGGCGACTTACTCGGCGGCCGATTATTCCGATTACGGAGTATTGGAAGAAGCCTTTCGTTACGCGGCCTTGACTCATTTGATAACCAACCGCAAGGGTTTTTACGCGCCTCTGCAAGGAGCGATGCAATGGGCCAAGGGCAAGGATCTGCGGCAGTTGCGGGCATCGCTTGCGCTTTGTGCGGCGGAAAACTTTTCCGTGTTGGAGCAAATCAAGGAGGCCGCCGCCATGCTCGACGACGCCCGCATCGTGCTGAGCCAGCGCAGGGCGGGCATGGGCCGGCTGGGGGCACGTTTCAGTTATCTGCGTGCGCAGGTATTGTTCCAACAACGAAAAAATCAAGAGGGTCAAAACGATTTCAACGCGGCGATGGATTACATGAAGCATGGATCGCGGCGGTTGTTCCAGATTGCGCTGGCTGACAATCTTTATATAAACGGCGCCGCCCCCGCGCGAACGGCAATGGATTATTACAATGAATTGCTGCGCGACCCGCTGCCCATCGACTGGATGATAGATCCCATGGAAACGCTGGCGACGTTGATCACGCCGCATCCGCTTTCGCTGGAGCACTGGTTCGAAATTGCCTGGGACCGGCACGAATACGAGACGGCGTGGGAGATATCAGATCGGGCCCGGCGGCACCGGTTTTTCAGCACCCTGGACACGGGAGGGCGATTGGAGTCGCTTTATTGGATTTTGGAAGCGCCCGCCGAGTTGCTCGACCAGCAATCGTTATTGCAGCGTCAGGATTTGCTGACGCGCTGGCCGCAATATGCCAAGCTTTCGGAACAGGTCCGGGCGATCCGCGGGAAATTGGCCGATATGCCCTTGGCCACAGAGGATCAGGCATTGCGCAAAGAGGAGTCGAAAGCCTTGGGCGAACTATCTTCGCTAAGCGGGCAACAGGAGGTGATGCTGCGGGAGATCGCCCTGAGGCGCGAACCGGCGACAATGATTTTTCCGCCGCAAAGAAGCATGGCGGAAATCAAGAAGTCCTTGCCCAAAGGTCATGCCATACTGGCTTTTTTCGCAGCCAATCACCGGCTTTACGGGATGTTGATGGGCATTTCCGATTACAGCAATTGGGAAATCGGTTCGCCCCCGGCGATGACGAAACAAGTCAAGGATTTTCTTCACGACATGGGGCAGTTCCAGCAAAATCACGAACTGACGTTGAAGGAATTGGCCGACGCGAAATGGAACCAATCGGGCGCGAAAACGCTGGAGGCCTTGTTGAAAGGGTCGCGTGCCGATTTCTCCAAATCGTTCGAAGAACTGATAATCGTGCCGGACGGATTTTTATGGTATTTGCCATTCGAGGCCCTGGATGTCAACGTGGACGGCCAGTTGCAGCCCTTGATCTCGCGATTTCGCATTCATTACGCGCCGACCATATCGCTGGCAACCTCGACCCAGGCGCGGCGGCTGAAACCGACGGGCAAGACGGCGGTAATACTCGGTAAGCTCTTCCCCCGTGACGATGAATCGGTATCAAAGGCGGAGTACGAAAAGCTGGCGGCCGCCCTTCCGGGCACGGTCGCCTTAAAACCGCCCCCCCCGGGACCAATCGCCGACTTCAAATTGCTCTTCGATCGCCTGATTGTGCTGGACGACCTGACGATAAACGATCAAGACCCCTACGGCTGGACCCCGGCGCCGATCGAGCGGAGCAAGTCGAGCGGAACCCTGGCCGACTGGATGGGACTCCCCTGGGGAGGACCGGAGCAGATCATTCTGCCCGGTTATCACACCGCCGCCGAAGACGCCATGAAAAAATCTCCGCGCGGCATGCCGGGCGATGAAGTATTTCTTTCGGCCTGCGGTTTGATGTCCTGCGGGGCGCGGACGATACTGCTTAGCCGCTGGCGTTCGGGCGGGCAATCGAGCTACGATCTGGTTCGGGAATTCGCCCAGGAATTGCCGCACACGTCGCCGGCCGAGGCCTGGCAACGCGCAGTGATGCTGGAAAGCGAAACTCAGCTAAACTTGGAGGCCGAACCGCGAATCAAACGCTCCCCAAGCGATGATACGCCCAAGGCCAATCATCCGTTTTTTTGGGCAGGCTACATGCTCATCGACAGCAGTCAGGTTTCGCAAAAATCCGAGCCCAAGCCCGTGGAAGCGGCAGGCAAACTCAAGCAAGCCGACGCCCCCGAACCCAAACCGGCCGAACCGGAAATACCGCGGGATAAGCTGAAAAACGAAAAGCAGGTCAAGAAAAAATGATTCGCCACGGTTGCCGGAAACGATCGGCTTAGTGTATCATTCTTTTTTGATTCTCGGATAATTGACGCCGAATTAATGGTTTATTTAGAATCAGAAAGATTTTGCCGCACGTAATAACCGGCGGCTAACAGCCGCCGGTGGGAATTCGCTTATATTCCGGCGGTCGTTTACCGCCGGCTAGTTAGATTATTAGTCTGAGATTTAATAGCCCGGGCGCTTGTGCCTGGAGTTTGTGGTTTTCCTGAGGATTTTGGAGGTTTCATCATGTTCTTTAACTATAAAATAATTATCGCGGCGCTAATAATTGCGGCGGCATTTTCCGCGGCCGCGGTCCGGGCGGCCGACAACGGCCAGGAAGACCTGGACAAGGCCACCGAACTGAAGTTGTCGGCTACCACGGTAACCGATTGGGGAGAGGTGATCCGGCTGACGGAAAGCGCGCTCGAAAAAGGGCTTGATAAGTCGAACACCGAGTTCGCCAATAAACTTTTGGCCTCGACCCTGGTGCAGCGGGCAACGATCGTAACCGCGACGGTTCAAAAAATTTATCCAAGCGATCAGCGATGGGCGACTTTCAGGCAGTTTGCCCTATCCGACCTGGAGAAGGCCGTGAAAATGGAACCCAAGCAACCGCAGGCGCTGATTTTAATCGCCCAATTGAATTCGCTGCCCGAGGGCGATGAAAAGCGGGCGAAGGAGGCAGTAAGTCAAGCCGTCGAGTTCGCCGCGGACGACCCGCAGCTCCATGCCAAGGCGCTTGTATTGCGGGCGGAAATGGAAAAAGATCAGGAGAAAAGCCTGTCCGATTTGAACGAGGCCGTGCGATTGGCCCCCAGCGACGCCAACATCGTCTGCGCCCGGGGCATAGTTTTAGCCCGTCAGGAAAAGTACGACGAGGCTCTATCCGATCTGAACAAGGCCATTGAACTGGACGCGGAAAACGCGGCGACCTACGAGCTGAAGTCGCTGGTTCTCACGCAGATGAAAAAGTACGACGAGGCGTTGGCGGCCCTGGATCAGGCGCAGAAGCTGGCCCCTAATTCCAGCGAACCCTGGCTGCAAAAAAGGCAAATACATTTATTGCAGAAAAAACTCGACGATGCTATTTACGACCTGAACAAGGCGATTGCGCTTGATCCCAGCAATGTCAACCTGTTATTGCTGCGGTCATCGCTGTATATGGATAAGGGCGACAAGGAAAAGGCGCTGACCGACGCCAAGGAAGCGGTGCAATTGCTGCCTAAGAATGTCACGGCCATTCGCACTTACGCATTGATCTTGGCCGACATGGGCAAATTCGACGAAGCCCTGGCTCAACTGGAAAAGGCGCGGAAACTCGAACCGAACAATCCGCTGCCGACTATGCAAATAGGCATGATTTTCGTTCAGCAAAAACAATCGGGAAAGGCAATCGACGCATACGACGAATTTCTCAAGGATCATCCCAATGAATCCAATCTTTTGTACGCGCGCGGCAATGCTTACTTGAACTTGGGGCTCCAGGCCGAGGCCGAGGCCGATTATGAAAAGGCCTACAAAGATCTGTCGAAAGACTCGGGATTGTTGAACAATTTCGCCTGGGTGCTGGCCACTTCGCCGGACGAAAAACTCCGCGACGGCCAGCGGGCGGTAAAAATGGCCACCGAGGCCTGCAAATTGACCGAGTACAAACAGGGGCACATCCTCAGCACCCTAGCCGCGGCCTATGCCGAAACCGGCGACTACGACACCGCCGTCAAGTGGTCGGAAAAGTCGGCTGAAGTCGGAAAAACGGAAGACGCGGACCACGCCGAGGATTATAAAAAGGAATTGGAGACCTACAAAGCTCATAAGCCTTACCGGGAAGTGCTTTCGGAAAAGGAAGGTGAAAAACCCGCAGAGAGAAAGGGCGCTTTGCAAGAAAAACCGTCCGCGCCCGAAAAGATCCCGCAGCAGCCGGCTGAAAACGCATCTTTGCCGGAGGAAAAGCCCGCCAAACCCGCGGAAGCGGCCCGCGAGATCGTGGAGCCGTTCGGCGGCAAGAATCTGGAAGGCTGGGAATTGAGGCAGCCGCGGGAGCGGAGCAAATGGACCGTGGGGGCGGCACAAGTCGACCCGCAAAATCCCCAGGGACTGATCGTCTCATTGCCCGAGGAGCGGAGCGGCGAACTAATCAATCGCGAAGCGCACAGCGTGGATATTTATACCGTTGTGAAATTCGGCGATTGCAACATCGAGTTGGAGTTTATGATCCCCAAGGACTCGAACTCCGGCGTTTATGTGATGGGCGAATACGAGATACAGATTTTGGACAGTTTCGGGAAAAAAGAAATGACGTGGAGCGATTTAGGGGCGATTTACGAGGCCGCCACGCCCAAGGTAAACGCGGCCAAGGCCCCGGGCGAGTGGCAGAGTTTGGCCGTCGAGTTTATAGCGCCGCGCTTTGAAAACGGCGAGAAAACCGCCAACGCCCGGTTTGTAAAGGTAACGCTTAACGGGCGGGTAATCCACGATAACGTGGAAATTAAAGGCCCCACGCCGGGCGGCTTGACCGGTAAAGAAGCCGCGGAAGGCCCGCTTATGTTTCAAGGCGACCACGGCCCGGTTGCCTTCCGGAATATCAAAATATCATTGCCCGCTGCCGAGAAAAAATAAGAGCAAGCATTCGCGACTTTTAATGTAAAAGGCACGCTCCGCGTGCCGCCAGTCGGATGAACTTCATTCACGTCGAAAAAGCCTCAAACGGCACACGGAGTGTGCCTGCTACGTATTCCAAACGGCAGATGGAGCGTGCCTGCAACATATTCGTGGTGAAACGATGAGACACAACTGGCTGACGAACTTGCTGGGAATGCATCCCTTGGCATTGCTGGCCCTTGTCCTGGCGGGGATGTTGCTCGTCATCGTTTTGCACGGCTTGCTGTATCGCAGCAGATTTTTGGCGATATGCCCTAAAGTCAAGGATGAAGGCGACGAATTGATCGCATGCACTTCGCTCGCCGGGTGGCTCTTGTCGTTGACTTTGATATTTCGGCGGGTGGACGTGGACGCCCAACGGAAGGTGGTAGTTATCAACCGGCGGTTGTTCTGGTTTTTCAAGAGCGCCAAGGTCATTCCCTTTGGACAAATCCAGGAAATCAATTATGAATATGAAGATTTGGGGCCGTTTACAAGCCTGGGACTGACCGGCGATTCAAAAGACTGTTTTTCCGTAAACCTCCGCCTGGTCGATGACAGCACGGTGCATTTGTTCAATTTTCTTGGGGAAGGCGATTTCGAGCCGGGCCTCATGAACCCGCTTTTTTCATTGCGCTGGTACTTGGCGAAAATGTTCCTTGCCTTTTGCGGATCGCAAGAAGAAACTTCGCGGCAGTTTGTGGACCGCCTGGAGAAATTGATCGGCGTAAAGGTATCGGAATGAACAATGCCTGGGCATGTTCCCGTCCATGAAGGACGGAGAAACATCCTACGATCAGCACTGACGCGGCAATACGGTCCGGAGTAAATCGCATGGTTCCGCCAATGTATTGCTTCGTCGGAACACCCGCAATAGCACCGGCTTGAGACTTGGAAGACGCACACGGAGATGAGCTAGTTTTGACCGGGAATCTTGATGCGGAATCTGCTGAGGCAAACGGCCGGGTGGTCCCAGCCTTCTTCTGAAATGTGACTGGGAATTGCATCCGAGCCAGTGGCCTCGAATGACCGGCTTCCCGCTCCGACCCTGTTCTGATACAATTCCTCAAAAGAACATCGCAGGCGGTATCGGAGGAAGAAACGAATGGATGTTACACAATTGCCGTTCAACCGTCTGATTCGATTAGAGGCCGCACCATCGCAAAGCGGATTTTTAGTGAGCCTGCCGGACGGATTGCAATACACAAACCACCTCGGAACCGTCCATGCAAGTGCCCTGTTGGCGGTGGCAGAAGCCGGCTCTGGGGCATTTCTCGTACAACACCTGGGCAATCACGAAGGGTTCGTGCCTGTGGTCCGTCGGTTGGAGGCAAAGTTTCGTAAGCCGGCATCCGGTCGTGTGTCGGCAAGGGCTTCCGTTCTGCCGGAGGAGATCGCTCGTTGGTCGTCAGAGTTGGCAACCCGTGGCCGAGTATTGGCAGCGGTGCCTATGGAAGTCGTTGACGTGGACGGCGTGGTAGTGCTAACGGGAGTAGTTGAGTGGTTTATCGCACGGAGTGGTGAACAGGCTTATCCAAGCGCTGCATCTGCCCAGGGCGGTATTATTTAATGCGTCATGGTGATGAACTTTTCCGGGGCATAATATCCTACAATACCTCATCTTTATCTTTTTCTTTGTCAACTTTATCGTTGTCTTTATCGACTTTATCATCGTCTTTATCTTGATCGATATCTTTCGCTTTCGGCGGGTTGGGCAACAGCGAATTGGTTTGGAAGATGGGCAGGTAGCGATAGTAAACTTCGAGCGTGAGGCAGTTAAAGGCGGTGGTCATCAGGCGGCCGCCTTTTTCGCCCCAGATGTCGAAGCTAGGCTCGAGCGGATCCCAACTGCCCGTGGCGCAGCCTTGCTTTTCTTGACTTAGAATCAGCACCCGTCTCATCTTGCGGTTCCAGGCGTCCCATTCCGGTCCGCCGAAATTGTGCATGGTCAGCGTGGCATAGTACCAATAATACGAGTTTCGCATTACTTGTTCGTCGGGGAGATTTTCCAGGAGATACGCCTTGCCTTCGAGCATGGCCGGGTCCTTGGGATCGATGCCAAAATACTGCGTGCACAGCATGCCTATGGCAGTCCTGGTGGGAGTCACCTGATCGTAAGGCTGGTAAGAGTACAGGCCCATGTGTTCGCCCTTGGCCACCGAATGGAACCATTTTTTGGCATTGTCGAAAACAAAGGAATCCACGGCTATACCGGCCAACTGGGCGCTTTTTAAGGCCATCACCTGCCAGCCGGTTACCGAGGTGTCGCCCGGCTGACCGGGATAATATCGCCAACCCCCGGTGGATGAGTTTTGGGCGCGGATGACGAAGGCCACCGCTTTTCGCGCGGCCGAGCCGATATGCTCGTCATGGGTCATGCCGTATGCTTCGCACAGGGCCAACGTGGCCAGACCCTGGGCATACATGGGTTGCTCGGAGTTGGAGGCCAGGTCGCCATCGGCGGTTTGTTCCTTGATGAGCCAGGTTAATCCCTTGGAAATGGTTTGCTGGTATATACTTTTGGATTTATGGGTTAATCCGTAGGCCAAAAAAGGCAGCAGGGCCATGGATGTGGCGGCCTCGTCGGAACGGATTACACCGGGCCCGGAGCATGTGCCGTTTTTGCACTGGTGCCTGAAATCGAGGCTCCATTTGCCTAAAGAGGTTTGGTGGCGATAGAGCCAGTTAAGGGCCGCGCCCACGGCACGGTCGGTGGCCTTGGTGCCGCCTTGCGTCCCCAGCAGTGCCTCGCGATGCCCCTTGCCGCGGAAACCCAAACCTTCTCCTTGTCCGCCGACGCCGGGCTTGTCGCCCAATCCGGAACCTACGCCCACGCCGCCTTTACCGGCCGGACCGGGCAGGTCCTTTACGCTGAAACCGTTTAAGCCGCCGAGTTGCGGCCCTTTCATATCAGTGAGCGATCCACCCCCGGCTTCGACGAATTCCGGCGAATCGTCGTAATAAAGCGCCGTTTGCGAGGCGATGGGCTTGGCTTCGAACATGCTAAGGGATTCGGGATCTAACTCGGTGGGCTCCACCTGGGGGTCGCCGACCTCGAATCGCGTGAATGCGGGCGGCGGACTGACTTCGCTGCTTTCAGTAGCGCTAAACGACGGCGCCGCCTCGCCCGTGCCGACGACCGTGCTGGAACTGGCCATGGATATTAAGCCTAAAATAATGAGGGCCAAGGCGTGAACCGCCGCACTGCCCAGATACCACTGGCCGGTCTCGCGGAAATAGTCTTTCCAGGCGATCAGGGTCTCTTTAACGTTCCACTTAAAGACGATTGTCAGGATGCCGCTTACAGTTTCGGCACTCTTCCGGACAAACCGGCGTATTCTTTGCGAGATTGAGGAAGTAATTGATGACACTAAGAAACGACCTCAGCGACAAATAGACACTGTTCCGAATAACGCAACCGCTTAATACACAATATCTTGCGCAAACAATGGCCTATATGATTTTCCAGCATTGAAGCCGTCTAATATACAGGATCTTTCCAGTAACACATATATTATAGGATAACATGAATTAAACTGCAATGATTTGGCACCACCCATCGGTCTGGGCGAAATTGAGTATAAAGCCGCAACCGCCGGTTGTTAAAAAAACCGCTTGCAATTTAGCAAAGCATAATAAAGCGGCTGTCAAAATCCCCGATTTATTCATAAGCGGCAATGGCGTTTCTCAAGTGCTTGGGAAAATCACGGGCAAGATGCCCGTGCCACCCAATTTTACCCGCTACATACAAATGGGATGCGTTTTAATTTGTATACAGATGAGTGCGCGTATTGGGGACCGCATTTAGCGCGGGACGGGCAAAAAGGAACTGGAAAAGTTGGAGTGCGCCGCTGGCGAATGCCGCATAGGACCCGGAAAGGTAGAGCCGCCACATGCGCACGAATTTGGCGTCGAACATTTTTTCCACGCTCCCGGCCGAGACTTCGAAGCGATCGAGCCATTGTCCGAGGGTTTTGGCATAGTGCAGGCGGAGGTTTTCCAGGTCCAGCACGGAAAAGCCGAAGGGTTCGACTATGTCGGCCATTTGGCGAAGGGTAGGGGCATGGCCGCCCGGGAATATACGCCGCTGGATCCAGGGATTGGTTTCTCTGGATTGGTTTTGGGCAATAGTTTGAATCAGTCCGCGGCCGTGCGGGGCCAGGCAGCGATCGGCCGTGCGGCCGAAATCGCGATAGTGTCTTTTGCCCACGTGTTCCAGCATGCCCAGTGAAACCAGGGCGTCGAAGCGCCCGGTGATGTTGCGGTAATCGTCCTCGATGAATTCCACCCGGCCGTCGAGCTGTTCGGCCCGGGCCCGATGCCGGGCAAATTCGGTTTGTTGCCTGGATATGTTAAAGGCCTTGACCGTGACTCCATAGCGGCGGGCCATGTGAATCGCCAGTCCGCCCCAACCCCCGCCGATATCCACCACGCTCTCGCCCGGCCTTAGCCACAATTTGCGGCAGACGTAATCCAGCTTGGCCAGTTGGGCATCGGCCAGGGTCATGTCTTCGCGCGCGAAATATGCGCAACTGTAGATCATCCGCGGATCGAGCCAGAGTTCATAAAAGTCGTTGCCGATGTCGTAATGCCGATGTATGTTTTCCCTCGCGCCGGCAAGGGAATTTGAGCGCCTGGCGTGCAGGAGCCGTGTCCATATTTTTTTCAGCGGATGCGAGGCTGCGCCGGAGCGAAGCCGCGGTTGCGATTACTCCGCCATCCCACAGAACCAGGCGAACCGGCGGATCGCCCAAGGTCTTAAGCATGCCGCGGCAAAGCCAGCGTTCGAAAGCCGAACTTGAAGACTTGGGAAATGCGGAGTCTTTAGGGGAAGACAAACGATCCTGATCTTCGAGTCCGTCAATTGCGGAAATTTCGTTATGCAGCGCGGAAACTTCCTGCCCATAACCGCTGGTCTGCGCGTCGGTTACATTTTTACGCGAAACCGAGAGAGACATGGTTTACCTCCCGGGATCGAGGAATTTTAGAAATTATTGAACAGACTTTCCCTAATTTTAATCTTTACATCCGGTAAGACAACTCCCCCCCGAGAAAAATTTCCCGCCTTTTGCCGGAATCCAACATAATCGGCATAGATAAACAGCAATTAACATGGACGGTACACGGAGTGTGCCTGCTACATTCCTGCGATGATCGGCTATTTTTTCCCCAGCCGGCGTTGGGCCTGAAAGAAGCGGCTGAGAATCTCGGCGCAAGGTTCGGCCAGGACATTGGTTACGCTCTGGCAGCGATGATTCAGCCTGGGGTCGTCCAGCATTCGGTAGAGCGAATGAACGGCTCCGGCCTTGGGATCGGAGGCCCCATAAATCAGCATGGGAATGCGGGCTTGGAGGATTGCGCCGGCACACATCGGACATGGTTCCAAGGTGACATAAAGCGTGCATCCATCGAGCCGCCAGGAGTGCAAGGACTCGGCCGCCTGGGTAATGGCGATCATCTCGGCATGCGCGGTAGGATCGTGCAGTTGTTCGCGTTGGTTGTGCGCCGAGGCGATAACCCGCTCTTGGCGCACGACGACCGCGCCTATGGGCACTTCATCTTCGCGCAAGGCCTGTTCAGCCTGTTCCAAGGCCAGTCGCATGAAATGTTCGTGCATGGAGGGAGAGGGATTTGGGATTGGGGGCTGGGGATTGGGGATTAGGGATTATGCTTGTCCGATGTTTCAACTGATACGTCTATCGGCAGGGCCATGACGTGTGTGCTGGGGTCGCCTTGTCCCAGGCCCACGGTTTGCAGGCGTACCGGGCCGGCGCCGAGTTGGTCGGCCTCGATTTTTATTTGCCCTTTTTCGCCTGCCAAGCGGCCCACGATGCGGCTGTTTTCCAGCACGCTAATGCCGATCGAGCCCGGTGAATCGACGTCGATGACGAGGGGATTATCGGGTCGGATGACGCCCTTGGAGGCGGCTTTGACCTGGATTTTTCGGCCATGGTTGTCGGTGATGACCGGCAAGATGGCGCGGCCTTGAGATTGGATCAAGCCGGCCTCGACCGCGACGATCCGCAATTCGTGGAATCCGTCGGGCAAGAGCGCGGTGTCGAGCGTCAAGACGCCGCCCGGTTTGCACAAGCTGGCGCGTGAACCGTTGACGAACAACTCAAAATGGTCGATCTCCCGGCCCGATGGCGTGGTTGCCGCGGGTGAAAGCGTCAATGTTCCTTTCACTAAATAGTTCGGTTTTAATCCCGAGACCTTTACCTTGGGTGTATTGGCCCAGGGGCGGCAGAGCGGATCGCCCACAATCAACAGTTGATATGGCGAATTGACCGACTGATAAAAAGCTTCGGCAAGACTGCAACCCCGGGCGTAGTGAACCTGAATCATGGGCAAGGGGAACTTCTGCAAAACGGCATAAGGTTCATAGACCGTGCCGCAGGCGCCGGCCGCTCCAAAGCGGAGGAATTCGCTTAACGGGGTTTGTGACTGATCGTTTGACATTATTCCCCCGTAGCTGGTGAAGTTGTCGCAGATGGCGCCGGGCAGGATTGTGCTGCCCGAGGCTTTCCAGTCGAAATCCGGCGTGCCCATCACCACGCCTTGGACGTCATTTCTATTTATGGGCAGGGTTCCCTTGATGATTTGCGCCGATATGCCCAACTCCTCGATTTCCTTAACGGCTTGGGGGAAAAGTTGGTCGCGGACGCGGGAACGGATATCCTCATTCTTGACAAAGTAGATGCTTCCGCGGGGATGCGTATCGTCGGCCGCCGCGCTGCGTTTAAGGTATTTCAGGATTTCGTCCACCGTATTGCCCCGGCCGTATGTAACACCCAGGGCCAGGCAGAGGAGATAACTTTTGCCCTGTGATTCGAGCAGTTCGCCATGCGGTCCGAATTGCCAAGCGCTGCGGAAACCAAGGGTGGGCATGCTTTTTTGTTGGGACGAAGGCAATCGAGTGTAACGGTTGGATTGAGGATCCAAATAATCCACTTCGCCCTTGAGGACCGATTGCCAAAGATAGGTAAGGCCATTGAGCGAACCGATGGGGGTAATCTGCATGGGCAAAGTCCGATGACCCGGCAACGGTTGTTGAAAATCGTCCTTGTCGGAATTGTCGGAAACGGATACGGGATTCTCGAACTTTTGAATGTCGCCGGCAAGATCAATTACCCAAGGAAAATCGCTCGAATAGGCGACGTAATCGATTTGCGCGGACAACCGTCGCGAATGAATTGTCTCGATGATGGGATTGAGGATCTGTGAACGAAAGCCATCGATAGAGGCCCGCTCCACTTTCGGGTCCCATGGCAGATAAAACACGTTGCCGGCTGGAATCTGCCGCAGGTGAATATAATAATTGGCAATTTTAAGCGAATCGGGGCTTTTGGGATTTACCACCAATAGAACATTCTCCGGGCCGCCGCCCGCCGCCGCCGGAGTAGGCGCCAGGCAGACTGAAAAAAAAGCGAAAAAAAGGGCAAGTCGAGTTTTTATGGACAATTTCGGCATTTTGATTTTCCGTGGAAAATAATTCGGCCTGGGCGGGGTAATTCCCCCGGCATTACGTTTGTAAAATCGCCGATGGTCATTTAAATCGCGGGTTTTTTGCCATTTCTATCGTTTGGACGGACATCGTTTGCAGAACAAAAACACCTGACACAAGCGTCCGGCCTAAACGGATAATATGACATTATCCCGACTCCATAATTTCTAACCACTAATCTCTAATCTCCGATCTGTTTTTGAAATACGCGGTAGGTTTTGTAGCGTTGGCCGCCGACCGATTCGATAGTGTGGTTGATGAGCGGGTTGTCTTCATGGGTCCAGCCCAACTCCGCGTCGGAATAGTGCAACACATTTTTTCCATAATCCAGGGTGCGCAAGATAAGGGCCTCGGCGACACCGCGGCGGCGGTAGCCTTCCAGCACGTCGAGTATGACCACGCGGGCGGTGGAGATTTTTTTCATCCCCCGCAACAGGCGCATAAGACCCAGGGGCAGACCCCAAGTCGTCAGGCGGCCGTTTAAAGGGCGGACCGCTTCATTAATGTCAGGCAGGGTAACGGAAAAGCCCACAGGTTTGCCGTCGAGTTCAGCCAGCAAGATCTGTTCTTCGTGAGCGATCTTGCGCAGTTGCCGGGCAAGATGGTGGAATTCGGCATCGGTCAGATTGACGAATCCCCACAGATCGTGCATGGAGGAATTGTAAACCTCCCGGCATCGGGCAACTTCAGCCTCGAAATTCTTATTGTCGAAATGGCGGATGCTGATGCCCGTGCGCTTGCAAATGCGTTCCACGCGCTGCCGCCAATGCTGGTCCAGGTTGAACTTATCGTCAAACCACCAGGCATATAAATCCTTGGCCTTGGTCAAACCCCAGGATTCCAAAAGGGCGGCATAGTACATGGGGTTGTGGTTCATCATCACCCGCGGCGGAGTATCGAACCCGTCGATCAGCAACCCGCAGGGATAATTGGTGGAATAGTCGATGGGCCCCCTGATCTCGTCGCGTCCCCTGGCGCGGAGCCATGCGGCGGCGGCATCGAGCAAGGCATGGGCCGCCTGCCGATCATTGGCGCATTCGAACATGCCAAAACAGCCCAAATTACTTGCATGGCTTT
>JBEKZY010000152.1:0-11159 GCA_049509395.1 Thermoguttaceae bacterium
CACGGTTTTCAACCGTTGTTTACACAAAAAGCTTTATTTCATTCATATAAGAAACGTGGCCAACAATACGAGACTGGTTACTTTGTCCGAAACACTCGTCGAGGCGATCTTCATCGGCTTTGTTTGACAGAATTCGATGCCGTTCGTAAAATATCGTTTGGTTCCAATCAATTTGCTTCGCCCGGTGGCGCCGGGCGAGGTCGGAGACAGATCGATCATGCCGGTGTGGTGAAATTTACCAGGAGGATTAAGCTGTGAGGTGGAAAGAATGGGCAGTCAACTTGTATGAGAAATGTCAAGATGCAGAGAGACAGCATCCCGGCCTCGCTCTCGATCTGATTCAACTGTATCCTGTCCGGGAGATGTCCAACCGTGACCTAAAATCGGTTATAAAACAACACGTTGGCGATCCGCCCGATGTTGACTTCGAGTTCGTTGAGGATGACCTAATCGCGCGATTTTACGGCACACTGAGTGGGTATTCTGAGTTTCATAGCATCGGTCAGGAGATTTATGCTTGGCTACGCGCCACCGATCCCCAACTTCCAGCGAAACGTAGCTATTTGGGATGGTTGAAGGCACTCTATCATATTACGATGCGCTGCCCGCCCATCGGTTTTGAGGTGGCATCAAATCCTACACTACTGAATTTCGACGTCGTTTCCGATCCTACCACAACAAAAACCCTTCCGGCAGACCTCGACATACTCTACGCTGTGGCACGTTACACACACAGCCCATTTGAATTGTCAAGCTCTGCGCTCCAAATGTTTATAGAGCCGTATCAGACCCGGTTCCTAGGCAATTACTCCTCAAGGGTGCACCTTGTGCCTTGGCAGTTGAGGTGTGTTTTCGCAAACCCACGAATTGCTCGACTTGAACCGGAGGTGATCGTCGCCAGTGGGTTGAAGGATGCAATAACCGTCATTAGCACCAACGATCCTTTCTATAGGCCACGATTCTTTCCCGGGCCGAACTTCAGTGGTAAACTGTATTTAGCAGGTCACATGGTGCGTTTAATCGATGCCGGGTCGACGGCGATTTACACCGTCTTGCAGGCGTTTGAAGAGAACGATTGGCCGGAACAGATGGACACACCAAAGTCGCTCGGCGTAGATTTCGAACACGCGGCCCGAGACGTGGTGAAAAAACTGAACAAACGGCAGCAGGGGCAGCTGCAAATCCACTTTGATGATGTAAACAGCGGACGTAAGATTAGCTGGGAAGTAGTGACCGAACCGTAACCTTGGCTTTTCTCCCAACGCTGCCATCTGCTATTGCACATCGCTATCTGCGACAATCGCTAACCTTCGGTCTCCGCGCGACTCAGCGAGCGTCATCTCGGCGCTGTCACTTGCACCATTATGGCGAGCAGCAGGTGTAGCCGACCTGCATGTGGGCACTCCTATGTTCTGCTGAATCCCACGATACCGCTGCAAATCGCGGCATGACTTTTTTGCCCCGAGCACAATAATGCTCATAATCTTATGAGTTTGCTTTTTTGTTGCACTGCGGAAAATTTCAGCCGCGTGTAATAAACCTGCATGTTCAAGCATCAGCGGCACATCTCAACTGAGAGTCGTGTTCGGAAACCGAACATGATAACAGATGTATACGGGAGGTTTACTATGGGATTTACGTTTAAAAATGAGGCTGAGTTAGCGAAGGTGGGTATCATAATCGATCCTGGCGATCCGACTATAGCTGTACCTGTCGCACGGCTCAATGACCTTCATCCCAACAGCAGTTGGTCGGATGATCGCCTGGTCCAATATGGCACGACAGCCCTCAACACCTCCGAAAAATACGCCAAAGAAGCAAACATCCTGGCACGGAAATCCCTTGTGCAAAAGTTTCGCGCCGGTCATGCCCTTTCAATCCTGAGAAGTCGCCACAAAGACCAGGGGACATGGATTGAGTTCCAATCGCAACATAATTTGCCCCGGACCGCAGTGTGGGAGACTATTGCGGTCTATGAGCGAGCCATCCAGCAAGGGCACAGCGAGGATGACGTTGCCCAGTATACGACATGGGCTGACGTGATGATAGTGTATGGCGTCAAGCGTAACCACAAGGAAGGGATCAACGATATTCCTCCTGAGGCGACGGATAGACAACCTGATGCCGCGCCTAGCAAGCATGGAAAAAGAGCGGTCGCAACCACGCCCCTGGCAAACCGTGGGCAAACGCAGCCTGACAAGGTGGATGATGTCCTGCCAGAGTCACTGGATCAAGTCGAAGCCGCTGGGGAAGAAAACTGGGAAGACGGCTCCGAACCGCCGGCCGAACCTGGGTTGACCGTCCACCGTGATGAAGACGGAGACGAGGATAGCAAGCAAAAGGAACAAGATGGGCACAAAGTGGCAGCATACCAACAACTGGCCGAGTCGTTGAGTTTTACGGACGACGAGTTAAAGAAGGCCCGCGATTACATCGCATTGTTCGAAGACCCTCTTCGGGCGATGGCCGCGCTGGATTATGTCATTCTCAATGCGATTGCCATGCATCCGTGGGACACTGCCGGTAAGACAGACCCCAAAATTGCATTTGGACTATTAACGACGAACCTTTCGCCCACTATGAATTATTAACGCTTGCGTTGGGTACCGCATAGAGATCCCGATCGAGTCGATATTCCGCATCTTTGGGCGAGCACACCTGTTTCTCCCTAAGTCCTTCTTGAGTAAAGATTTACCCCAGCTTGTGGGAGCGAGGGCGGGATAGACTTAATAAGCGGGCCTAACCTCGCCGATGTTCCCTGACGCTTTTTGCATTATAAAAAAACAATTTGTAAATAATTTACAATAAACCGGATAGGGAAATCCTCGTGGTGCTGCTTAGAACGCATCACAATTGAAGCTAGGGCCATTAAAAACGATTTTAGGGGCAGGACAGGGCGGCTATCACTTCCGATCCAGCCTTGGGTGAAGACCCACGGCATGAAACTCCTCTCGGAACCATTTCAGCGCCGTGTCGATGTCGGTCACCTTGGCCATCACTGAATCGTGGATGGTAAGGACGAAAGCTCCGGGCTTTTCCTCCTTGAACCGTTTTACAACGCGGTTAATAACGAAACTGCTCTCCACCCGTTGCATCCAACAGGCCAAATGCTCCCTGTCCTTGTATTTCACCTCATCGATGAATTCCTTGATCGAGGGGAACAACCTGCGAAACAAGTCTTGTAGAGCTGTCCTGTAGCCCTTTTTCGCATAAAACACATCCCGGAAGCATCGTTGCTTGAACTCTCCCCTTGTCCTGTTGGTTGAAACGTCTTCTCCAGCCTGCTCTGCCAGGAACTCATATAGCCTTCCCTGTTCACAAAGCCGCAAATACTCCACTGCGTCCTTACTAATTGATAGTCTGTTTTCTTCTTCTGTTCCCTCTATATTCTTATTAAGAATGTGACAAAAGTCACATCGTAAAGGAATGGTATTATGATATGGGATAAATTGGGATTGATTATGGACCTTATTAGGAAATGAAGGAGAAGAAGATGCTGACAATAACAATTCAATGTTCTCTATCTTGAACTGATGAAGGTCAAAATAGCCTTCTGGATCATTAATAGAGAAGAGAGATTGGCCATTCTTAAGCCAATTAAGGTAAGTCAGACCAAGAAACAGAGGTTGGCTATTGCTAATGTCCACTTCAGCCAATTCTTCCCCATCGACAGTAAGAAATTGCCGTAATTCACGCTTCAGACTGCTGATATTATGGTGGACTCTTCCGTAAGAATCAGTGGTGAACCGCCAATCCCGATCCTGAAGGTGAACAAGGGCGTTCTTACAGTGGGTTTCGGCATCGGCAGACAGCCCAAGGCTCCCCAGGCAGGCGACCGCGCCTTGGTAATCCACCCGCACCCGCTTCAATTGTTCCCGGAGATAGCAGCGAACTGGACACGACGATGTGCGATCATGCTCATCGTCCCGCCACTCGATGAGTTTGCGTCGGAGGGTGTGGTTTTGTGGCTCAAAGCGGTGAACGGTAACCCGGCGAAATGCCGGGCCAAATCGGTAGAGTTTCGACCGCCTTCCCGTTCGCCACTCGGCGCGTCCTACTCGATCCCGCTTGACCTCGATAACTCCTGCGGCCTCCAAATCTTCGAGGATGGACTTATATTTTCGCCAGGGCAGAAACAGTCGAAGGTAGCCGGCCTTCAATGTAACCCAGCCATTCTTCGTTCGCTTGTCGAAAATCGACCTTACATGAATCAGGTGGAGTAAATACCGTGCATGATCCGCATACCGGCGTAGTTCCACCCTAAGATAATCCTCGGGACGAAACCCCGCCGGTACATACAGCACCGGGATCACTTCCCGCCTGGATTCAGTTTCTCCCAAAAATGCAAATCCGACAAAATCGTAAGATTCCGCTTCAGATTTCCATTCGTTCTTCGATAATATACCTGTAGTCACTGTGAATATCCTTTCAAGCCCGAGCAGGTTGTCGCCGTCTCGGGCTTTCCTTTTTTAGCTTCCTAATAGGCGCTTCAGCCGTTCAACTTCTTCCTTTGTGTAATAACAGCGTGTTCCTCGCACGACGGTTGTCTTCGCCCTCGGCAATCGCCCTGCCCGCAACTCGTTATAAAAAGTCCACACATTTATGCCAATCGAATTTGCGGCTTCCCCAATCGTAAATAAACCCGCCATCTGTCGTAATTGTCGCGCGTTAATCTTGTTTTTCTTCATGGAACCTCCTGTGGTTATAGTAGTAACTGTCTACCAATTTCTAACAATAAACTCGATACATTTTTTATATATGGTTTTAAAAGTGATTTTAGAACTGAAAGTTAAAATGGAGTTCGTGCAAACCGCCATTTGGACGCAGACGGCCCAACACGTTATGTGTCGAGCCGGGGGAGAATTCCAGTGAAGTCGCACTGCTCATGGCGCCATCAAATGCACGGGCCACGCTTTCTGGACGTATGATGTGTCCAGTTGGGTGCCGGCAGCAGTGCCAACTGGTTGTCAAGAATGAAGCAGGAGTGCGACACTTCGGAGCCACACTGGTGGCAGGGACACTTGCAGACTAATGACCGGATCTCGCATTGCCCTGCGACTGTTCCGTGGCACATGCCAAGCTGTCTAACTGTCTTAATACTACAAATTAAGCGGCTACTTGGCTCGGCTCGCTCCTAGCTACGGATGAACCGGCTTATCAGCAGTCGTTCTTGCGGATCAGGTACCGCTGCAAATCGCGGCATGATTATTATGCCATGATATGCATAATGGTCGTATCGGGAATCAGAAAAAGTGTTCTACAAACAAGAATGAAAGGTGTAATCATGGAAGACTGGTGTGATCATAATGTTAGAGTTGTGGGCCGACCGCCGGACATCGACCGTTTTGTCGAGGCGTTCGGGATTGTCGCGGGCGGCGTCGACTTAGAAACGGGCGGCATTGTTCTAGGCTGGGAGAGACTGCCATGTCTTTGCATGGATCTACCTACAGGTTCGTATCATGTCGCGGAATGTTTGAGAGGGGTGTGCTGTGTCGACATCGAGTTTGGGACGGATGGAAGCACAATGGATTCATGGGTTGGAGTCTGCCGTAGCTGGATCGACGCATATCCCGAGTTGTCGATTATCTGGCGATATTGGTTCGACCTGGGGCGGTACAGTGGTTACATAGATAACGCAGGCAACCACTGTTGGCACTACACAAACGGCAACTGGGTGGACGAGGACAGTAATCCATTTCCTGAGTTAGTTCATGATTTTGGAACGTACGATGCCGCCAAGTACGCGCTTAGCTTTTTGAGCCGTGAGACAATCAGGCAAGTCGCTGTATCGGCCGTCAGCCACAGGCGACTTGCGATCCAACTCAATCACGAGCATTGCAACTGTTCTTTCGAATTCACATGGGCACACGTGATGATGACCACCGCTACCGAGATGCTGGAGCAGGAGGTCGCAGAGAAGTTGTGGCGGCGCTGGGAACCGGTTGATGGACTAGATTCCCGTAAAGCCTCCCTGTGCCTAGAAGAGTACAAATTCAACACGCTCAACGAGGCCGCTCGGTATGTGCTTGAGCCGTTGTGGCGCGAGTTGACCATACAGATTGCCAAAGAGGCTTTCGATGTGTGTCAGGACGCCACCGTCGAATGCGATAATGACGCCGCGTCTGTCGCGTGGGCGAAGGTAATACTGGAAGCCGCCAGTGACGTGTTTGGGATGGGTGAAGTGGGAATGAGGCGGTACCTCCAGGAACAGGTCGAGGCCAACACCAACACCACGGAATCAACATGTATCCGCCCTGGTTTGAGGTCACCGAGTTCCCAACGGATGAACAGTTTGCGGCGATGGGAGTACCATTCATCCCGCGAAGAACAACTGAACGTCCACGAGGATAAGTGAGGAAAACGTGATGAGATGTTGTTTTTAATGTGAGAGTATTTTTGAAAAGGAGTCAGTGTGATGTTAGCACGTTATGATTGCACGTTGATGTTTGAACGTACCGTCGCCCCAGATCAATTGTTTGCGGCGTTGGCTAAAAAGAAATCGGTCCCTTTGGGCGAGATATCTGGTGAACTGGCGCTGATAAGTCGCCGAGATATGCCTGTTGCCGTGTTGAACGGACGAGCTAATCTCGATCAGGAACTGTTGTGTGTTTATGAGAGGAACGGCACTATCACTCGGGCGGAGATCGAGGAAATGAGAAGAGAGGGTAATTGCAGTATCGACTTCGTGGGCTCGATCCGTGTAGAGAACAACGACATTTTTATTGATGGGCGATGCGCAGACGACGTGAGGAAAGGCGAAATCATACTCGTGCGGCAAGCGACTGCCGAAGAGCCGCCAGCGTTGGTCCTTGTGGTCCACTCATTGGATTCTCCCCGCGATCCTCGCAACATTTGGCGGCCTGAATTCAGGGAGGCGAACCCACGGTTGTGCGATTTGATTAAGCCTACAATGCACATTGATGTTGATCCCGTAACGGGCGAACCCGTGGATGCCATTATGCCAGATGGCTTGATCTGGTTTAAGGTGGGACGCGATGACCAAGTTGTATTTTTACTCTTACCGGACAAACAAATTATCAAAGGCACGAAAGCGGACATGCTTGCCGAGGAGGATGGAATCTTGGCGACTGTACGACGTCGTCTGCCAGACAAACGCGATGCTCTGGACACCGTGGAAGTCGCAGTCAGGAATCACGATCCGAGCCACGGTATCCTGATAGCATGGATTCCCGCGGGGGATATGGCACCGACGATAAAGACGTTATGTCTGGAGAGGCCGTAATGAGAACGGGACTTACTAAGACCCTGCCGTCCATCGGGACGAGGAAAGCAATGCTTCTCGTCCCGACGGCGGCGCCAAAGACCGAACCAATATGGAAATGCAAATAGAGAAAGGAATACGATATGTCAAATGATACACCCTGGAACCAACTGTATGCTGATGACGGCTATTGCCCGTATTGCGGCACCATCAATTGGGAGCGTGTTGATGACTTCGATTGGGAACACTCGCGTCAGTCGTGCGCCTGTGAGTTATGCGGTGCAGAGTGGTGGGAAGTGCTTATAGCAGCACCAAAGAACGTATAAGAACCCTGGTGAGGGTCCCTCAACTACTGTGGGACACCGGCACATTTCAAGTAACTATCAGACAAACTGTGAATTTAATAGGAGATAAAACAATGTCAAAGTCTAAGAGGCTCAAAGTAGTTTGTGAACAAGACAGCAGCACGCCAAGCTGCGCGGCACTAAACGAGGCCGAAAGGCATCTAGCATCACAAAGTGGCATCCCCAACTTGCTGCGGCACTTGTTGCTGAGCGCCGAAGCGAACTGTCGAGCAAGCCGTGGCGGGATTATGGCAATTGCCACCATCACTGACGGCGGCAAGCAACTGGTGGTGCAGGTGCCAGAAAGTTACGAGCAGGAATCACTATTCCACTTCCTGTGGGACTCCCTAATGCAATCAGGTGGAGAGTGCATCGAGTTTGCCTTCTGTGGTGACGACGACGAAAGCCTATGTGCAATCTATATGGATAAAACAAGGTGTTACGTGGCAACGGTGCCAATGAACATGAGGAACGCAACAGTCCAGTTGGGCGACTGGAGGATTCAAGAACTAGAACGCAAAGAATCTATCGATAATGAAGGAGGCGAATCATGTTGATCGAAGTTTTCGATAATCAGGATGAGTTGCAGACATTCGCGAACGCGGTTCAAGAACCGATTGAGTATTACGAGAGCGAGCAATGTGGCCGGTTGTATGTGGACATCCAGTCTAACGGCCAATGGGGTAGGGTTGCGGAACAGATCCGTGATTTATCGTATCGCTTCCGCCTCGTAGTCCATGACCGTGGAATCGACGGGCTTGGCCCGTCCCCTTTTTGCCGACCGGGTGTCAGATTCAATGCGTTTTACCGGGTCGTAGTGGAAAACGGATCCTATCGTATTCTCGATGAGGGTTGGGACTGCGCTGAGGTTGGGGAAGGTGGGTTGTTCACCTTCTACCGAGTCAAGGATGGCATGGAGCATGCGTTGCCACTGGTCAAGGAGTCGCCGGACGCAGATGACTATGACAGTATGTTGGTTTACCAGTGCGGAGATGATTTATCTGTGACCCCTGACAACCATAATATCCCTTACACCCCCAATCCCACAGCCCCACAGTTTCGGCTCATTCTGCCAGAGGATGAACCGCTGGTTGATTGGCCACATGAGGGTTTCTAATGATGCTAAGCCCCTGCCGTCCATCCCCAAGCCCCAGACATCCCGCCAAATCCTCTACAAGCAATTCTAATCAAATGGAATATGGACACGGATGGCTTCCTTACAATTTGCAAAACCTCGTAATGTGAGAAAAACAAATGAGCAAATCCCGTCAAAAAGTTGCGCATGCGCAACTTTCTAACAGCTCGGCAGAGAAGCGTTACAAAGAACTCTGTAAATCCATCCCAGAACGTGGCAAGCAGTGCTTGCGACATGCAAACTCCTTGATGAGCGAAATGTGGGCGATGGCCGAAGAGGTTTACGAATTGAAGGGTATCTGCAAGACACTGGGTAAGCCCTATGAAGTCGAAGCCATCAAACTGTGTGCTGGGGAAACCGCCTTCCACTATTTGCGCGATTTGTACACGGCCTTCACGGGAAATCGGCAGAAGGCCCTCGAATGTGCGAAAGCACCATATACCCTCTTACGCGAATTCCGCGCCGAGCGGGCGGCAAATAATAGGAAGAAGAAATGCCCGGATGCTGACCAGGACCTAGACCTCATTCCGACCAATCGGCGCCATGAGATACCGAATCCCGGGGTGAAACTGGCGTTGCCGACCGAATCGTCCTCGGCCCTAAAGATCGAAATGTCGCCGCAGGTTATCGACGTTGTAGATGAATCGCCTGGTTCGGTCAGCACCATCGGGCAACCGCTCGCCACCGATGATGACGTTTATCCCGATACCACGACGGTCTACCCCGTGGATGAACTTGCACAATACAAAGATGCCAAGGAAAAAGCCGAAGCCTTCATTAGGTGCCCCCTCTTTGACGGTGATGTTCACAAAGCCCTGGATTTTCTGAGATCACACTACATTGAAAAGCCCGCCAATGACAACTCCGCCGCATTGCCCGAGGGCAAGAAGAAAACCTCCAGGGCGAAAAAACAGGCCACCACGAATCCCGCCGACACGCCCTGGCCTCCCCCTATTACTTGCGAAAAAGTTCCCTCATGGGAAAAGGCGAAGAAAGGCCAGTATGTAACGTGGGGTGGTATGCGCGTAATGGTTATCGATGACATTCGGAGTTCCGAAATAGTTTTGGAAGATCCCTTTCATCCAAAAGGCACTTACCCGATTAGCGTCACTCGCGAAACGTGGGGCGACGTGCTTGGGACAACGGAGAAGTACGTTACAAGTGAATTTGTAGGGTTGTGCAGCAAGGTGCCCACAGCCGCCAACGTGAATCCGGCCACGACACCTTTAAAAAAACCCAAGAACATTCGTTGATACGTGAAGTAACGGTTCGTTGGCGCACTGCTTCCGCATCACCTTCACCAGATAGCCATCTGTCAGCGTATCAAACCGGTCGGATGCCTCAACCCTTCTGCCCCCTAGCCCCAGACACCCCGCCAAACGCTCCAGAATCAATTCTAATTAAATGAAATACAAAAATGGACTCGGAACGGGTGGCTTTCTCACAATTGCGAAATTAAATCGCACAATTTGCGAGCCTCGGACAGTCTCGTCCTGGGGTCCGGTTCTCCAAAGTCCAGTTTTCTGGACGGTCGTTCGGTGCAAAGTGCAAGGAAATAGAAAAGGTCTATGTGGACCCTAACATCGACGAGTGGACCTGCATCATTCCGCTGAGACTACCGAACAGAACACCCTAACAGCGGGCAAAGCCCGCGGGAGAAAGCTTTATGGCTGACCGGATGGCGGCAGAGATTTGGATCGGGGGCAAGCTTCCCCGCAGCCTGTTGGACGAGTTCCCCATTTCCGACATGAGATTGGATTGGGACGCAACTCCTTTTGACTCCACATCAGAGGAAGGCATTTTGAGCGCCTGTGACAAAAGCGGCTTGCTGCATTTTGCTGACTGCGAGGCAGCGTGGGGGGAATTCACGGAATTGGAGGGCTGGTTGCGGGAACACAACATCCCGTTCCAGCGGCAGTCGTCGGGAAAGTATGAGTATGATCCGTGCTTTGTGGAGTTCCGCCCCGATCTGCCGGGCAAGCAGAATCAAGACAGGTACACGCTGACCACACAGGAGGGCGCTCCCGTGATATGCCGCGGTGAGATTGAGAAAGCCCTCTAGAGCATGGCAAGGCTGGTGAAGGACCAAAAACGGTCGGTAACGAAACGCCTACAGGCATGGGAGAAGATTTACCTCAGACTGATCCGCTATGTCCCCCCAAAGCTGCCGCCTCTACCGAAGTTCCAGATTGTCGATGGTTGATCCCTTTACAGGAAAGAATTGTGCCATGATTTACGCCAACGCGATTTGCCGGCAAAACGCCTACGATTTCATCGAGGACCAGCGGGCCGAGTTCAATGCTAAGAAAAAAGCAGCTAAGCGAAAGAAAAAAGTTGCACATCGAAGAAAGGACAAAACATGAGCAGGTTCTACGAGATGAGTGTAGAAATATCCGGGCACGATCCCGCGAAAGCAGCCGAAATCCGGGCGGCGGCGGAAGAGGAGTGGCCGTTTGAC
>JBEKZY010000153.1:0-11459 GCA_049509395.1 Thermoguttaceae bacterium
GCGGTTCCGCAATGGCCATTCCATGGGAAGCCGAACATCTGCCGGCGATCCTCCAAGCTTGGTATCCGGGCGAGGAAGGCGGACGCGCCATGGGCGAGATTCTGTTTGGAGACGTGAATCCCAGCGGACACTTACCGGTCACCTTCTACGGCTCGACCGCGGACTTGCCGGATTTCCAGGATTACTCGATGAGCAACCGGACCTATCGTTACTTCAACGGCAAGCCCTTGTTTGCATTTGGTCACGGCTTGAGCTATACTGAGTTTACATTTCAGGATGGCAAGCTGGATTCGGAAAAGATTCCCGTTAACGGCATAGCGAAGGTGTCGTTTAAGACAGAGAACACCGGCAGTCTCGACGGAGATGAAGTGCTGCAAGTTTATTTCCGCCACGTCCGCTCCAGTGTTCCGCAACCGAAACTCGCGCTATGTGCTTTTACCCGGGTGCATCTGAAACGCGGTGAATCAAAAATGGTCTCGATTGAAGTCCCTGCCACACGCCTACGCCTGCGTTACTGGGACACGGAGAAAAAGCAATACATGGTTGAGCCAGGCGACTATGAAATCCTCATTGGCGCGGCGTCGGACGACATCCGACTGAAGTTGCCAATGACAATTATCGCGCCGTGAGACCAAATAACAAAACAGCAGAATGAATGTATACGAGTACCATGCCGACGGTCCAGAAGCCGGGACGCCAGCAGCTAGCCATCCGCCAGGCTAAGAATCCATTAACACCTATACATAGATAAGGAGAGTAAAGCATGAAACGTACAACATGGTTGTTGGCATTAGTACTATTGTTGGCTGGAACGACGGCATTTGCGGCACAGACACCAGAAGAAAAGGCGTTCGAAGAAAAACTCGTATCGGTGGTGCCTAGCGACAGGCAATACAACTGGCAGCTAAAATACGATGTATACGCATTTATACATTTTGGTCCTAATACGTTTACGGGGCGCGAGTGGGGCACCGGTAAAGAGAACCCTTCTGTGTTTAATCCAACCGCCCTTGACACCCGACAATGGGCCAAAGCCTTGAAGTCCGCCGGCATGACAATGGCCGTTCTTACAGTCAAGCATCACGACGGCTACTGTCTGTGGCCGACGCGGTATACAGAGCAATCAGTGAAGAATAGTCCCTGGAAGGAAGGTAAAGGTGACGTGGTGCGGGAGTTCGTCGATGCTGTCCGGGCGGAGGGATTGGCAGTGGGGATTTACCTCTCGCCCGCAGATTTGTTCCAGATTGAAAGTGCTGCCGGATACTACGGCGATGGCAGTCAGTATGCAGATACGATCATTCCCACCGATCCCGCTTCATTCAAGAGCGAACCAACCAAGGTTCGCAAAATTCCCGCAGACGCCCCCGGCTCAGATGTCGCCTTCAAGTGCAAAGCCGACTCCTATAACCGTTATTTCCTCAATCAGTTGTTCGAGTTGCTCACGGAGTATGGTCCCGTAGCGGAAGTCTGGTTTGATGGCGCAACGCCGAAGACCAAGGGTGGCCAGAAATACGCTTATGCCGCCTGGTACGACTTGATCCGCAAGTTGCAACCCGAGGCCGTGATCTTCAACAAGGGGCCGGACGTACGTTGGGCAGGCAACGAGGCAGGCATGGCGCGAGAGACCGAGTGGAGCGTCATAGGCCTAGACAAGCCGGAAGCGGAATTTCAGTGGCCGGATATGTGTGATGATAATCTAGGAGGCCGCGAGATTCTGTCGAAGGCTGTGGCATTGCACTGGTATCCGGCCGAGGCCAATGTATCGATCCTACCGGGCTGGTTCTATCACAACGACCAAAACATGAAATCGGCGGATGAATTGATGGACCTGTATGAAAAAAGCGTGGGGCGTAACGCCTCATTTATACTCAATATCCCACCTGATAAACGCGGCATGTTCACAGATGCAGAGGTCGCGTCCTTGAAAGCCTTCGGACAGCGCCGCGAGAGCCTCTACGGCCAAAATCTCGCCACCGGCGCTACGGTGACCGCCAGCAGTTCCCTGCCGGACCATCCCGCCTCTGCCGCGGTCGACGGCAAGTATGAGACCTACTGGGAAGCCGCTCCCCGCAACGATTCAGAAGCGCCGGTCACTTTGGAAATCAATCTGCCCCGCCAAGTAACATACAAACGGGTAGTATTGCAGGAACAAATTCGCCGCAGCCAACGCGTGGAGTCATTCACCATTGAAGCCCTGCAACCCGATAGGCAGTGGCACAAACTGGCCGCCGCCACAACTATTGGATACAAGCGTATAGTTGCCATTCCGGAGACCTCTGCCACCCATTTGCGCATACGATTTGACGGTTACCGAGTTGCTCCGACGATTGCCGAAATTGGGCTTTATTATTAAGCACAAGAAATCCAGTCGCTTTAAGCACTTGTGAAAATCGCGAAATAAAGAGATGCCGCTAAAAGAGTTGCCAGCGTGGAGATAACTGGATCATTGCCTTTTCAGTAAAAAAAGATAAACGTCGTTTTCACGCAAGTCGAATTGCTGTTGAAATTTTCCATCCGGGCCGACCTTGACCGTGGAGCTGGCGATGGATGCACCACTGTTATCGGATTTAATTTTTTTCACTTGCGCCTTGGTCAATTGCGATGGCGAACCCAAGTCCATGTAGGTCGCATAGGCGTCGTTGACGCGGTAGCCAACCTTATAAATATCCAGCGAGTATTCGCCCTCCGGCACGTTGGTTAAATTGAGCGTGACCTTGTTTTTCGGCAAGGCTGGCAGGTCGCGTTTGTAATAAACCTGGTTGTTGACGCTCGGACCGGGATGCGTGCTGGTGAAATCCCAGACCAACGCCTGAATGCCGCCCGATGCGTCGGTGCATATCCATGAAGCCGGGTCGCTGTTCTTCAATTCCGTCGGACCCAGCCGGTTCAGAAACTGATATGCGTAGAACGCCGGCTTGTTGATGTCCTGGTAATTAATCAGGCCGAATCCGCCGTGGAACGGCGTCCAGCGAGGGCCGGATTCCTCGAAAATGTCCGTGAACACCCAGTAAGACATGGACTGCGCGGCATCTCCGCAGTTCTTCAGCTTGTCGAGAATGTACGGCGCGCTGATATAGTGATCGTGAACCGGATCTGCTGGCGTGTAGGACGAACTCCATTCGGTGAAATGCAGTTCCAACTTCGGCATGGCCGATTCGGCGATCTGCTGCCGCACCCGTTTGACATCGCCATAAATGCTCTCTTTGTTCGGGGAAAGCACAGTGCCGGAATTTCCTTTTTCATCTAGAAAACCTTGATCCACGCCATAAGTATGTGTGGCAATAAAATCCAGTGGAATATTATTTTTTTTGCAATACTGGATAAGTTCCGGCACCCATCCACAACCGGCCGTGGCAGGGCCGCCGACCTTGTAATCGGGCGAAACGTCCTTGATCGCCTTTACGGTGGCTGCATAAAGGTCGAAATAATCCTGCTGCGTGCCGGCAAAAAAACCATCCAAATTTGGCTCGTTCCATACTTCAAAATACCATGTGCGCACTTCCGCATCGCCGTAACGCTCGCGCAAGTGTGTGACGAAAGCACGGATGAAATCGCTCCATACCTTCATGTCCCAGGGTTTGGTCACATTGCCGCGCCACCAGAAAATTGTCTTGTTGCCGCTGGCCAATGCGCCTGGCATAAAGCCTAGTTCCACGAACGGCTTCATGCCGATGCGTTGCAGAAAATCGTAAAGCTCGTCGATGTATTGCCAGTTGTATTCCGGCTTTCCATTGCTCATACTAAATACGCCCATGTCGTCGCAGAACAGGCCGTGCATACGGATATATTCAAAACCGCACTGGCTATGTGTGTATGTAAGTTGCCGCTGCCAGTCGGCTCGTAAGCCTTCGTTGGCCCGCCCGGCCCCGACGCACTTTTTGAACATTGTGTTCAGCGGTCCCTGCACCTGGCGGAAATCGGCGGTGATGACGCGGTCGGTGGTCGGCGGATTGGTTTCTGCGACCAGAGGAAATCCGATCATTAGCAACGAAATGACTGTGGGGATAACACGTTTACTATTCATGATGGCTAAATGGGTTAGAAGTTCAACTCAAAACATAACCTATCCCGTTCCATGATGGCAGTATAATATATTCCATGGCTGGGCACAAGCACTCTCCCTATCCACGGGCAGCTCGCTGATGTCCAGGTTTTACGCCATGGCATTCGAGCATTGTTTACACGCTGCATTATTATCACCGTTCCAGCATAGATCAGTTCATCATTGTTGTTCTCTCTATCGACGCAAAATCTCATCCATATTCTGAGACGTGTCAGTATACCACCGTTATGTAGCGATCAACTCGATCGAGGACGGGGCTGCAAAAGTCGCCCCGGTTGATGGCACGCGTTTTTTGACACGACCAGATTTGTAGAAACCGTCCGCAGTTGGACGCTTTGGCTTGGACCCGAACACAACGAGAACGTCGGCCAGCGGCTCCTGTGTCAAGAACCGTAATGTTTCCGACACAGGCCGATCAAAGGAACCTTTTTCGGAATGCCTCTACTATCACGTCAAACGGCGGCAGTTAGGATTCTGGGATGGAAGCAACATCTGCTGAAAGCAAAATACCTATAACCCGCTTATCAAAGGAACAATTATTTGCATATCTTTATAATTATCTATGTAGTAATAGCCCCACATCCACAAATTATCTGAAATGATTGTACCGGTTTTCCGGTATCGATTGCATGCTTTGTATTATACACAAGAAGGTTTAGGGCTCTGCTATAAATGGATACTCTCTAATTAATTGATCTTGTTTGACTACCTTCCATTTTTAACGCATACTTTTAAGGGCTATACCATAACTGGCAATTCCCTTTCAGAAGAAGTTTTGGGGCGGTTTACGTTAGATCTTCAAGAGCCCTTTACCATAACCCAAACTTACTACGAGGGATAGCAGAATTCTTAGAAGATCTTATTAAGTATTGACGTTTCCGCAAAACTCTTAAAAAGAGCAAAGCCATTCATTTGCGGCAATCCATGTCCGGCGCTATTTGTGCCTCGGCATGATTTTTTGATTTGGCTTTGTTTTGGCCCTCACACAATGGAATACATGAATGATTAGTAATGGTACTGATTCAATAATTATGAGCCTTTACTGCACATTTGCTGGCGGCATGCGTAAATTAGCCGGCCGATGCGGGTGTTCCCTGGGCGCTGCGCATAAGCACGATCGACACGTGCGCCGGCGGCTTCTGCGTATCGAGCCATTAGAAGTGCGCACGCTGCTGAGCACTTATACGGTCACAAATACAAACGATTCCGGGACAGGTTCGTTGCAACAGGCCATTACCGACGCTAATAGCAATCTTGGCTTGGATACGATAGCCTTTAATATCGCAGGATCGGGAGTGCATACCATCACGCCCGACTCGGCGTTGCCTTTCATCACCGATCCAGTGGTAATCAACGGCTACACCCAGTCCGGCGCTTCAGCCAATACATTGTCGGTGGGTGATAACGCCGTGATTGAAATTGAAATAAACGGCTCTCTTCTTTCCGGTGCCAATGGATTTACACTATGGACGGGCTCCAGCGGGAGTACCATTTCCGGATTGGCCATCAACAACTTTGTGGATAACTCGGGCATTTACATAAAAAGCAATTCCAATGTCATTACCGGCAATTTTATCGGCACTGATCCGACCGGCCAAACGGCTGCTGGCAATTCCATCGGCGTACGCTTATCAAGTGTCCAAAACAACACCATCGGCGGAACAACCGCCGATGCCCGTAATATTATAAGCGGAAACTCGGATTACGGTATTTTTTTCAATTCCTCGGCAAATTCAAATTCCATTGTTGGCAATTACATTGGCACAAATGCCGCCGGCAACGCCGCCATTGGCAACGACTATGGCATTATGCTCCAAAACAATCAAAACAACACTATCGGCGGAACATCAAGCGGTGTAGGCAATGTTATAAGCGGAAATACTTCTGAAGGTATTATGTTTAGCAATGCAAACTCAAATACCATTGCCGGCAATTATATCGGCACGAATGCCGCCGGCAACGCCGCCATTGGTAACTACTACGGCATTACAATGCAAGGCAGCCAGAATAACATCATCGGCGGTACTGCAAATGGTTCGCGCAATGTTATAAGCGGAAATAGCATAGGTATTTATTTCGCCAGCTCAAACTCCAATACCATTGCCGGCAATTATATCGGCACAAACGCCGCCGGTAACGCCGCAGTAAACAACGGTAATGCCATAATGCTCTACAGCGGTCAAGGCAATGTAATTGGCGGCACGCAAACAGGTGCAGGCAATATTATTCAAAACAGCACATACATTGGCGTGACCATTTATACCAGTACAACCGGCACAAGCTTACTAGGCAATTCAATTTATGCAAGCGGCGGTTTGGGAATCGATTTAAATGGAGACGGTGTCACGCCCAACGACCTTGGCGATGGCGATTCGGGAGCGAACAACCTGCAGAATTTCCCGGTGCTTACTAGCGCGACCACCGGCGGCAGCTACCTTACGGTAGAAGGATCTCTGAACAGCATCGCTGGTACTACCTTCCGTATAGAAGTTTTTGCCAACAGCGTCGCCGACTCAAGCGGGTACGGCGAAGGGCAGGTTTATTTGGGCAGCTTCAATGTAACCACCGATGGCAGCGGCAACGTCAATTTCACGCAAAGTTTGAGCGCCGGCGTGGCCGTGGGCAAACATATATCGGCCACTGCCACCAACCTCACTACCAACGACACCTCCGAGTTCGCCCGGTGTATTACAGCCGCCGCGCCAGGCATTAGCGTTACGCCGACTTCAGGACTAACAACCACCGAGGGCGGCGGCACTGCCCAATTCAGCGTGGCGCTGACAAGTGCTCCTAGCGACAACGTAACCATTGGAATTTCATCCAATGATACGACCGAGGGAACGGTCTCTCTATCTTCGCTCACCTTTACCACGGCCAATTGGAGCACACCCCAGACCGTGACCGTAACAGGTGTAGACGATTCCTTTATCGACGGAAATATTGCCTATACCATTGTCACTGCGCCGGCCAGCAGCAACGATCCGAATTACAACGGTCTGGATGCCGCAGATGTCTCGGTTACTAATACCGACAACGACACCTACAATACAATATATGTGGATACGAATAGCGACGCAAGCGATGGCGATACATCGTCGATTGCCGCATTGTATGCCAACAAAGGGACGGATGGGAAAATCTCTTTGCGTGAAGCGATTACGGCAGCGAACAACACGGTCAACGGCCCGAGCGGTCCGGATCGGATTTACTTCAATATATCCGGAACCGGCGTGCATACCATCTCGCTCAACTCGGCGTTGCCAGCCGTTACCTCTCCAATAATCATCGACGGCACCACCGATCCACAGTTTACCAGCACGCCCGTGGTGGTGATCACTAGAGGTACGATGCCATACGGCACTACGGCCCTCACGCTGGATTTAGGCAGCTCCGGCAGCACGGTCCGCGGTCTGGTCATAAATAGCATCATGGGCAATGGCTTGAGTATTATCAGCAGCAACAACACCATCGTAGGCAACTTCTTTGGTACGGATGCCAGCGGCACAACAGAGGCGGGCACGATGTATGGCTCCGCTATTAGTATTGGGGGATCGAACAACACGATTGGCAGCACCACGGCGGCAGACCGCAACCTTATCTCTTCCAGCCTGTTCGGAATCAGCGTCAACGGCACAGGGAATATCATCCAGGGGAATTACATCGGCACGGACATCACCGGCACGCTAAACTTAGGCAATGGGTATAGCGGAATCTCCGTCACCGCGTCGAACAATGTCATTGGCGGTACAGCAACAGGCGCTGGCAACCTCATTAGATACAGCGGGTACCTTGGTGGAGTATCTATTACCAGCAACACAGCCACCGGAGTGTCTATACTAGGAAACTCAATTTATTCCAACAACAACCTGGGAATTGACCTGGGTACAACGGGCGTGACAGCCAACGACCTAGGCGATGGCGATACAGGTGCGAACAACCTCCAGAACTTTCCCGTGCTCACCAGTGCCAACACCAACGGTTCCACGATTAGTATTGGCGGCACCCTTAATAGCAATGCCAGTCGCTCTTACCGCATCGATTTCTTTGCCAATTCTGCTGCCGATCCCACTGGTTATGGCGAAGGCCAGACCTACCTTGGATATACCAACATCACTACCGACGGCAGCGGAAACGCCGCATTCGCGGTGAACTTCACCACAAACGTGGCTGTGGGCGCGGCCATCAGCACCACTGCTACCGACTTGACAACCAACGACACTTCCGAGTTCTCTCACTGCCTTACGGCTGCTGCGCCCGGCATTAGTGTTACACCCACTTCCGGGCTGACAACCACTGAGGCTGGCGGCACTGCCCAATTCAGCGTGGCGCTTACGAGCGCTCCAAGCGCTAATGTGAGCATTGGCATAAGCAGTTCTGACACAACCGAGGGAACAGTTTCCACTTCGTCGCTGACCTTTACCACTGCCAATTGGAACACCCCGCAGACAGTGACTGTTACGGGCGTGGATGATACTTACGTTGACGGTAATATTGCTTATACCATTGTCACCGCCGCGGCCAGCAGCACTGACGCCAATTATAACGGACTGGATCCTTCGAACGTTTCGGTAACGAATACCGACAATGATACGTACAATACGATCTACGTGGATACGAACACCGATGTTATCGACGGCGATACATCGTCGATTGCCGCATTGTACTCAAATAAGGGAGCAGATGGGAAAATTTCACTGCGTGAGGCAATTACGGCTGCGAACAACACAGCCAATGGTTCCGGCGGGCCGGATCGGATTTATTTTAATATCGCGGGCAGCGGCGTGCATACCATCTCGCCAACCACGACGCTGCCCAACATTATCGACACAGTCATAATTGACGCTACCACACAGACCGGCTACAACGGCACTCCCTTGATCGAAATCAACGGGACCAACGCCGGCGGGTGGGCGTTTAAGCTTAACGGCAACAGCGGGGGCAGCACCATCAAGGGTTTTACCATTAACCGCTGTGGAAGTTACGGCGTATGGACCCAATCGGACGGCAACACGATCAGCGACAACTGGATCGGTTTGAACAACACGGGCACGGCGGCATCGTCCGCCCGCTATGGAATTTACCTTTCCAGCAGTTTGAATAATGTCGTGCACAACGTGCTTTCCGGGAACTCGGACGGTATTTATTTCGGGAATATTGCAAACGGCAACACCATAGCCGGCAACTACATCGGCACTAATCCCGCCGGCACGGCTGCAATTAGCAACGGCTATGGTGTGCGAATCAGTTCAGGCACGGGCAACACCATCGGTGGCACAACTGCGGCCGACCGCAACATTATTTCCGGCTATACAACCGATGCCATCTACATTACCTCCGATAGCAACACCGTCATTGGAAATTATGTGGGCACAGACTATACCGGTACAGCAGCAATCCACAATACCGGAGGCTATGGTATAGAGGTAAGTGGTGCAAACAACGTAATCGGTGCTCCCAACGCAGGCAATGTCGTCTCCGCTGGAGTGGCAGGTATCATGATTGTGAATGCCAGCGGCACTAAAATTCAAGGAAATTACGTCGGCCTCAATGCCGCCGGTACTGCGGCGCTAAGTAACTCCGATAGGGGCATATATTTAAAGAATTCTACCAACACCCTAATCGGCGGCACGGATGTGGCCGACCGCAATGTTATTTCCGGCAACTTAAATCACGGCATTCACATCACTAGCAGTTCCAATAACAATATTGTCGAAGGCAATTACATCGGGACCGACTATACCGGTAACGTAGCTATCGGCAATCTTGGAAGCACTATAGACATCGACAGCGGCAACGGCAATATGATCGGTGCGCCTGGCGCGGGCAATGTAATTGTTGCAAGCGGCGACCAAGGGATAAAGATCGACAGCGTCAGTGGCACCGTTATCCAAGGAAATTATATTGGCGTCGGCGCAAATGGCACAACTCCGCTGGGCAACACCGGCGACGCGGTGTGGCTGAGTAACGCCACTAACACCACAATCGGCGGCACAAGCACCGGCATGGGCAACATAATTGCCAACTCCCTATCCGGCACTGTTGGCCACAATGGCGTGGAAATAAATGGTACGTCGTTAGGCGTCGCGATACTGGGCAATTCGATTTATGGCAATGCCGGGCTGGGAATCGACCTGGGCGGCGATGGCGTGACCGCCAACAACGGCACAAAAAACGCCAGCCTGCCAAACTATGATATGGATTTCCCGGTCATTGTTCATGCCTGGCTGAACGGCACTTCATTAACCTTGAATGGTTATGTGGGCAGCGCGCCGAATCAAAGTACATTTGCCAATGCACTAGTCGAGTTCTTCCAAAGCGATAACAGCTCAAGCGGCTACGGCCAAGGTCGCAAATATCTGGGTTGCCTGACCACTGTTGCCAACGGCAATTTCAGCGGCACGCTCACAGTCAGCGGAATTGCGAAGGGCGACAAGATCACGGCCACGGCCACGGACGCGGGCAATAACACGTCGGAATTTGGGCCCAACATTGTAACCGCGGGCATCACGGTCACGCCTGTCGGCGGTTTGACCACTACCGAGGCCGGCGGCACGGCCCAGTTCACCGTGGTGCTGGATAGCCAACCCACGGCGGATGTGATCATCGGAATATCTTCGAGCGATACAACTGAGGGAACAGTTTCCACTTCATCGCTAACATTTACCTCTGCCAATTGGAATACGCCACAAGTTGTGACTGTCACGGGCGTGGACGATCTGGTGGCCGACGGCGATATTGCTTACACCATCATCACCGCGCCTGCCACTAGCGCCGATCTTAATTACAACGGCCTGGATGCCTCGGACGTTTCACTCGTCAACATCGATAATGAGACAACCACGATTGTTGCCACCGACCACCCGGCAGGTTCTGTCTATGGCCAGACGATCTACTTAACGGCCACGGTCAGTGCCAGTTTGGGAGCCGGCACGCCAACCGGCACGGTGCAGTTCCAGATAGACGGCAGTAATTTCGGTTCAGCCGTTTTGTTGAACAATGGGACGGCAAGCATTGGCGTAAATTCACTCAGAGCGGTTTCACATAATGTGACGGCAATTTATGACAGTGATAATGCCCCCACCTTTCAAAACAGCCAAACTGTTTCAGCAATTGAGGCCGATGTTACCCCGGTGTCCTTGACAATCACGGCCGACAGTAAGAGCAAGGGCTACGGCTCAGCGTTGCCCACCCTTTCCGCCAGTTACTCTGGTTTTGTCAACGGCGATACAGCGGCCAGCCTGACAACGCTGCCGACGCTGTCCACCACGGCCACGGCTGCAAGTCATGTTTCCGGCAATCCATATACAATCACCGCCTCTGGTGCGGCGGACTCTGATTACACAATAACTTATGTAAGCGGCTCGCTCACTGTCACCCCGGTGTCCTTGACAATCAC
>JBEKZY010000154.1:0-14241 GCA_049509395.1 Thermoguttaceae bacterium
GTGGTGATCCTAGACGGTGTGATCCGCATGAGTTGAAACCCGTTACCTCTATGCTCTCTTAGTTTTAATCCCGGGGCGCGTAAGGACTTTTCCAATTTGGTTCAAAATCGTCGGCGCGCCGTTGAAAATAATCCTGATCCCATTTTTTGTTGCATCGGGGACATTTATGTACTTCTTTTCTGGTTGCCGGGTCAATAAACTGAGGTATAGTCCGCGGCAAACCAGTCTTCTCGTTGATACCGATCTTGTGGTGAAGCTTTAGAATAAATCCACATGGACATCGACTGTTTGTCACCTCGTCCAAAAGCGGATTATATAACGGTGACTTCTTGGCATCAGGAAATAACAAATTCTGATTCATTGTAAGACCCTTTCTTATTAAGGCTTGTGTAGCGAATTAAGGCTTGTGTAGCGAAATGTCTTACCCTTATTATAGTAGGCTACCATACTACAAGTCAGAGGGGTCGTAGCATCTTTTTGCTGTGGACGTTTTCTGGCTATTCTGGAAATCTTTCTGGTAGGAATGGGGTAGGAATAGACCCTTTGCCGGAAATCGACCAGAAAAAAAGCCTTGCGTAACTCTTTGCTACACAAGGCTTTATCTTAGCTGGGGAATAAGGATTTGAACCTTAACTAACTGATCCAGAGTCAGTCGTGCTACCGTTACACCATTCCCCAAGGTTTTTCACATTATAGATTCTTCGCTTCACTCAGAATGACCGTTTTGGGGAAGGTTATTATCGACCACTCCCCCTATATGGCTGGTAAATCGCGCCATATCCAGCTTCTAAGCCTAGATATCCAGCCGGTTTCCGTCAAGAGCGGATGCCCGGCAGTTGAGCTTTTAATGCTTTGTATCTAGAATCGGAAGGCTGATAGTTATGATTTCTTATACTGAAAACTGAGAACTGAAAACTAATCATGGCAATACTCCTTGCCTTGCAGGGCCCAAGTCCCGGACAAATCTTTTCCCTGGACGGCCCGGCGGCCGTGCTCGGCCGGCATCCGGGGTGCGATATTGTTTTGGAGTCCGGGTCGGTCAGCCGGCAGCATGCGCGGATAACCAGCATCGAGGGCAACTACTATATCGAGGACCTGCAAAGCCGCAACGGCACTTTCGTCAACGGCCGATTGTTGACCGGCCGGCAATTGCTCAAGGAAAACGACGAGATCGGCATTTGCGAATTGTCGTTCGACTTCCACTTGAATCCGCCGATACCCAGCGACACGCCTTCCACAAGCGCAAAGACCCAGGCCGGCCAAGGGGCCACAATCGTCGATGATGAGGAAGTTTCCTCGGGTTCCACGATCATGTCCCAATTGGACGTATCGAGCGGATCGACCGGCATGCGTTTGCAGGTCAACACCGAGGCCAAGCTCAAGGCCCTTTTGGAAATCAGCCGGAACCTGGGCCGCGCCATCGGACTAGTCGACGTGCTGCCCAAAATTCTCGACAGCCTTTTCAAAATTTTCATTCAGGCCGACCGGGGATTTATCGTGCTCTTGGAACCGCAGTCCGGCCGGCTGGTGCCCAAGGCAATCAAGTACCGTCGCTCCGAAGACACGCAAAGCGTTAAAATCAGCCGCACTATCATCAATAGCGTGATCGCCTCGAAGCAGGCGGTCCTGTCGGCCGACGCCGCCTCGGACGAGCGTTTCGATATGGCCGAGAGCATCGTCGATTTTCGCATCCGCTCGATGATGTGCGCCCCGCTTATAACCGGCGAAGGCAATGCCCTGGGCGTGATCCAGATCGATACCCTCGATTCGCGGAGCCGGTTCAACCGCGAAGACCTGGACGTGTTGGCCAGCGTGGCCTGCCAGGCCGCCTTTGCCGTGGAAAACGCCCAATTGCACGAAACGGCCTTGCGCGATCAGGCCATCAAGCGCGAATTGGCCGTGGCCCATGAAGTCCAGCGCGGTTTCCTGCCCGCCGAATCGCCCAACCTTGCGGGCTACGATTTTTTCGAGTTTTACGAATCGGCCCATGCCCTGGGCGGCGACTACTACGACTACGTGCCGCTTTCCGGAAGCCGCTTGGCCGTGGTCCTGGGCGACGTGTCGGGAAAAGGCATTTCGGCCTCGCTCTTGATGGCCAAGCTTTCGGCCGAGGCCCGCTATTGCCTGGCCAGCGAGGCCTCGCCCGCCGCGGCCGTTACCAAACTAAACCGCGTGTTCTGCGGCAGCAGCTGGGAGGACCGTTTCGTGACCCTTGTATTGGCCGTGCTCGATCCCATCGGTAATCAGGCCACCATAGTCAACGCCGGTCACATGCCTCCGCTTTTGCACCGGGGCAAGGATTCCATCCAGCCGGTGGGCGGTGAAATCTCGCATCTGCCGCTTGGAGTCGATATTCAAACCGCTTATGAACAATGCGTCATACCTTTGCAGCCCGGCGATTCGCTTATCCTCTACACCGACGGCATCACAGAAGCCATGAACGCCGGCGACGAACTATACACACACCAACGCCTGTTGACCCGCCTGGCTACTGACACCGACAGCGTAGCCATGCTCGGCCGGCGGATCCTCGACGACGTCCGCTCTTTCGTCGGCAGCCGCCAGCAAAGCGACGATATGTGCCTGGTCTGCGTCGGCCGGCGAAAAGAAGGATAAAAAGTGGACGGTGGGCAGTGGACAGCGGGAAGTGAAAAAAATGTTTAGCCGCGAGCCAAAGGCGAGCGGACGGGCTGAAGGTTGAATAAATAAAGTAACCGAAAACCAAAAATTTCAATTAAACCGCTTGCGGTTTCGCGCTTTACAGTCAATAAATAAGACTCCCGAATGCTTTTATCCCCTAATTAGCACTGTCTACGTAAAGCGAGTAGATATGGATAATGCAAATGAATATTTTTAAAAAAACAGAATCCGGCTTATATTTCGGAAACGTGAATAGTGATCTAAGGAAATTCGTATCACAATATTATCAACACCTTCCAACTTTTCGTTATGCAATTGTGTTATCTATCGACAGCACTCGCATACCTACCGATCTTATTTCAATGTTGCGCCATTTTAGAGTTGAGGCACGACTAGAGGCAGCAGGTGTAGTTATTACAGAAAACCAACTATACAATGCCATTCGCAATGGATTTTTCACGGGCGGGTTTGATGAGATTTTGTTATTAGACAAGGATCCGATCGATCAAACAGTTCCTGTTCAGATTAGTTTACCTCCTTATTTGGATGGTTTGATCGATTCCATCCCCAAGGTAGAGGCTGAAATGAAGGCTACAGGAGGTGTTCTTGCAATGGTCGATGGAGTTGATTTAAGTTATGCCACGTGGGACGCTGCTTTCGCTGAATTTATTGAATCAGAATTCGGGGGATAAGGGGATAAAGGGGGAGTCTTTTCTATTGATATAGGTTATCTATTTTCAGTAAAAAGTACGAAGTACGGAGTAATGCAAAAAATTGTGAAAGTGATTATCGTTGTTCAATTTGCAATTTGAAATTTGCAATTTACAATTTGCAATAAAAAAACATGTTAACAAATGTGCCACAAATGCGCTCGCCTCCGGCTCGCGGCTAAACACCTATCACCTATTGCCTATTCATCTCTTATATCTGGCCCTTTTCATTATGCCTCCCACCATCCGCTACCTGGTTTTCGATACCGAAAGCGTCGCCGACGCCGAACTGGTCGCAAAGTTGCGTTATGCCGGGCAGTCGCTTTCGCCGGCCGAGGCTGTGCGGCGCTATCGCGACGAGTTGATGCAAAAATATGAGAGCGATTTCATTCCCTACAGTTTTCAGTTGCCCATTTCGGTGGCCGTGGGCAAGGTGACGGCTGATTTCCGCCTGGAAGACGTGGTGGTTTTGGACGAACCTCAATTCCGCACGCACGTTATTACGGAAAATTTTTGGCGGGGCTGGGAAAAGTATCGCCGGCCCACGCTGGTCAGCTTCAACGGCCGCGGTTTCGACCTGCCGCTCTTGGAGTTGACCGCCTTCCGTTACGGCATCAGCGTGCCCGGCTGGTTCCAAACCGCGGGCAAGTCGTACGACCAGCCGCGCAGCCGCTACAACACGGCCGCGCATATTGACCTGTGCGAATTGCTCACCAATTTCGGCTCCGCGCGAATGACCGGCGGGCTGAATCTGGTTGCCAATCTGCTGGGCAAGCCCGGCAAAATGGACGTACAAGGCGACATGGTCCAAGACATGTATGACGCCGGCCGCCTGGCCGACATCAACGACTATTGCCGTTGCGACGTGTTGGATACTTATTTCGTATTCCTGCGCACGCGGGTCTTGCTGGGACAATTGGAACTCGCAGCCGAACAGCAAATAATCGCCCAAACCAAGTCCTGGCTGGAAACCAAGGCCGGCGAAGTGCAAGCCTTCCGCCTGTATCTCGACCATTGGGGCGATTGGCCCAATCCTTGGGAAACCCAAGGCAGTGCTGAATGATGAATTCTGAATGCTGAATTCCGGGGAGAATTGAGTGCCTATCCCAAAACAATATTCGTCATTCTGAGCGCAGCGAAGAATCTAGATGAAATCAATGGAAAAATGGATAATATGTGGATGCAACCAAGATCCTTTGCTACGCTCAGGATGACTTTTGGGCTCTAAGTGATTTATTCATTACAGTTAAATAACTTTTCTGTTAACAAGCGATATCCCTCACACAGCCGTCCGCTATATGGGGGTGTAAAGCCATCAGTCTCGTCGAATCTCCGCCCCCCAAGATTCAATAACACTTGCCGGACTCTTTTTTAGGCGTATACTTTAAGTGTCAGGACGTTAATAGCGATTGCCTCATCGATGCCGTTCTGACAGGGACACCGCACGAGGCGTCAGGTATATTCCCGCGGTGGAAGCCCGTTGCAGGCCGAAACCTGACTGGCCTTTAGCGGGCTTTTTTCATGCGCATTGGGTCCAATTACCCCCCCATGTTTCTTTTTTTAAGAATTCGCACGGTTTGGGCGCATTGACGAAACGCCGATTATCATGTATACACTAGTATAGTTTATCGGCGTCTTGGGGATTGACTTGGGGACCGTCCCATTTTCCTGGCGCCATGCGGCCGGCATGGCCGGCGAAAATGGGACCATCCCCTTGGCTGGGAGTTGCCTGGTGATGTCGAACCATGCCAAGGACAATTTACAGCGTTTAATAGCGGCGGCTGGCATGTCGCTTTGCCAGGTCGCCGGGCTGACCGGTCTGGACAAGCGCACCATTCGCGGCATCTTAAACGGGGTCAAAAAGCCCCATGCCCGGACCTTGCATCGCCTGGCCGCGGGCCTGGGGATCTCGGTCGACGAGCTGTTCATCGATCCGGCCCAATTGCTATATCGCTCGTTCGACCGCCTGACCAATCCCATGGTTGAAGAAGTGCTGGAAAATCACGGCGAATTATTCCACGGCTGGAACCAGGCCGATTTCGACGAACTCCAGAGCCGCGTCGGTCTGGGCGGCCCCCTTACCAAGGAAGGGGCGCTTGCGGCCGTCCGCCTTATGAACCGCAAACGCGAACTGCACGGAAAACTGGACGTGCTCCTGGAAAGCAGCCATGCCCAAGTCGCCGGCGAAATCATCGAAGTGCTTTACGAAAAAATCGCCGTTCAACCAAACTCGACTCTTCCAGCGCATGGAAAAGGTTAAATAGATCGGTTATCATTATGTCTCAACGCGGCATAAAGCCGCAGCCAATGCCCCCGGTGTATTCACCGGGGGCTAAATGTGATGTGCGCAAATTCAGATCAAATTTTTTGCATAAAGAATCCATGACCGATCCGCAATGGCTTGATATGTTGAAGGTGATCGACGGCGATCTGCTCGATCCCGTCCCCGCCGGGCTGATTATCGACAGCCCCTGGCTGCCCGGCTGGGCCGGCATTTCGATAATGGATTATTTCCACGACGACGGCCTGTGGCTGCAAGCCAACCTGAAAGCCGTGCGGCAGTTTGAGCGGATCATGTTCCTGCCAGGGTTCTGGTCCGAATACGGCATGTGCACCGAGCCCTCGGCCTTTGGCTCAAAATGCATCTGGTATGAAAATGCCTTTCCCAGCGCCGGAAAAATGCTCTACCGCTATGAGGACATACATAATCTATCCAAGCCCAACTGCAAAAGCGACGGCCTGCTTCCCTTCGTCGTCAAGCGCTTGCAGCGCAATCGCGAGGCGATTGAAAAGTCGGGCCATCGCATCCGTTTCGCCGTATCACGCGGACCGCTGAATATCGCCTCCTATCTGCTGGGTCACAACGAATTCTTGATCGGCGTGAAAATCCAGCCCGAGGAAATTCACAAACTGCTTGCCCTGGTAACCGACTTCATCGTCGATTGGCTCGTGTACCAGGCCGAAACTTTCGACACCATCGGGGGCGTCTTCATCCTCGACGATTTGGTCGGTTTCCTGGGCGACAAGGATTTTCAGGAGTTCGTCTTGCCGTATTTCAAAAAGATCTTTGCCTGCCTGAACGTGCCGGTGCGGATGCTGCACAACGACGCGGCCGGACTGATTACGGCCCGCTATCTCGTGGAAATCGGTGTAAACGTCTTCAATTTTTCCTTCAAGCACGGTTTGGACGAGATTCGCCGCCTGGCTGGCGAATCGGTGGTATTGCTGGGCAACATCCCGCCCCGCGACGTGATGGCCCAAGATACGCCTGGCGACGTGGCCCAAAGCGTAATCGCGGCCTTGGCCTCCATCGACGACAAGCGGCGGCTGATTCTTTCCTGCGGCGGAGGCATGCCTCCCGATGTCTCCACCGCCAATGTGCAAGCCTTTATCGATACTATACAAAATAAAGGTCTTCGTCCATGACCGATTCGTCGTCTCGCGCCGATGTCATCGACGGTCCGGAAAGTCGCGGGCCCTGGTTTTACCAGTTGAACCGTTATCAATGGTTTGTATTGACGGTCTGCACGCTGGGTTGGGTCTTCGACACCATGGGCCAACAACTCTTTAACGTGGTCCGCAATCCGGCCGTAGCCGCGCTAAAAGGCATGGCGACCGATGCCCCGGATGTGGCCAAATACTCCGGCATTGCCACGTCGCTGATGCTCATCGGCTGGGCCACCGGCGGCATCATCTTCGGTATCTTGGGCGATAAGATCGGCCGGGCCCGCACCATGGTCCTCACAATCCTCGTCTATTCCATATTTACCGGCTTAAGCGGTTTCGCCCGGACCTACTGGGAATTCATACTGTATCGTTTTCTTTGCGGATTGGGCATCGGCGGACAATTTTCCGTAGGTGTGGCCCTGGTTGCCGAATATATGCCCGATCGGGTCCGCCCAAAGGCCCTGGGCTTCCTGCAAGCACTGGCCAATTGGGGAAACGTGACTGCCGCCTTGATCGGCATGGGTTTCGGCCATTTGGAAAAAATCAACTCCATCTCCGAAGCCTGGCGCTGGACCTTGGCCGTGGGCTCATTGCCGGCGATTTTGGCCATCCCGGTATTCCGCAGTCTCAAAGAGCCCGAATCCTGGAAAAAAGCCGTGGCCTCAGGCGCGCAAAAACAAAAGGCCGGCTCGCTTAAAGAACTTTTCGGCGATCCCCGCTGGCGGCACAACACTATCGTGGGCATGATCCTGGCCTCCACCGGAGTGATCGGACTCTGGGGTATCGGATTTTTCAGCGTCGATTTGAACCAGACCGTTTTCCGCAAGGTTTACGAGGCAAGGCAACGCGAGGCCGGCGAGGCCGTAAAAGACCGGCAGTTCATCTCGGCGCTCATCGGCTCTCCAAACGAAGCCGCCGCGTTTATCGCAAAACTTCGGCCAAAGGACTTTATTCCCGAAGAGGTCGGCCGCAAAGACGCCCAACAGATTTATGCCGTAATTCTCGATTTGAACCAGGATAATAAGGAAATATCCAAGGAAAACATCATCGCCCTGGTCGGGAAAAAATTCCCCCTGCCCGATGCCCAGGCCCAAGATCGCCAAAATCGCCTGGAAACATATCTCGCTCCGCCCTCTGCAAATTCGAATCTCGGTTTGCAGGAACAAGTCGATAGGATCGCGGCGCGGGCGAAAAAGCTCAACGGCCAGGTGAGTTTCTGGGCCGCCATGACTTCCATGCTCTTTAACATCGGCGGATTCTTCGGGGCCTATGCCTTTAGCTACATCACCGGCGGAATAGGACGCCGCTGGGCCTTTGCCGTGTCATTCCTGATGGCCGGGGTCAGCACCTGCATCGCCTTCCTTTATATGAGCAACGCCGTTGACGTATTTTGGATGACGCCGCTGATGGGCGGCAGCATATTCCTGATCTTCGGCGGCTATGCCGTTTACTTCCCCGAATTGTATCCCACCCGACTGCGCAGCACCGGCACTTCGTTCTGTTATAACATCGGCCGATACGTGGCGGCACTCGGCCCGCTTAGCATCGGCCTGTTAAGCAGCGAGGTATTTAAAAATTATCCCGAACCCATGCGCTACGCCGGCGCAACCATGTGCGCGATCTTCGTGGTCGGTCTGATCGCCCTGCCCTTCGCCCCCGAAACCAAGGACCAGCCCCTGCCGGAATAAAGGATTAAATGAATTCAACCCGCCCATAAAAATTTTCCGCACTATATTTCCGCCAAAGCCTCATCAGGCCATGCACAGTTTGGCCGATGGTGAGATGTCGCGGAGCCGAATAAACAATGCCGGCGTGTGCGGCCCCGCCACTAACCAAACGCAGGAAGTCATCATCGTGGGTTACAACGACGCGTTTTTGAGCAAGAGCGAATGCCAGATGATCTTCGTCCGAGGCGCCTATTAAACCCGCCTCATGGGTCGTCGTGACGTCAACGCCGCGGAGACGTAATCCTTTGGCTATCGCACCGTGCACGTTCTCATCGAGATGAAATCGAATCTCCACCAGTTCCTTGATCCTTTGCGGATTGACTTTTTTGCACGCGAACGCCTTGGTCCATCTCCATAGTGCGGGCAAACGCCTCCGATTCCTTCATCTGCCGGTCAATCTCTTCGCGGTGATCGTAGTAATATGCCAAAGCTGCAAAAACATCCGACAAAGAAAGTTGAGGGAAATCAGTTACGATCTCCTCGGGTGATCGGCCCCGTTCGGTCCAAATCACCACATCGGAAACACAAATGCGCGTGCCGGTTATTCGCGGTTTTCCTCCGCGAGTCCCAGGCGTGGATTCGATATGTTGTGTAAGAATGGGTTCCATAATATCAGTATACCAATAACAACCGCCTTAGCCAAGTACTAATAGACCATGAAAAACACCTGTTTGACTTGGCTGATAACTGATTTCCTTGCATATATACTTTTAAATCATTTCGTTCGATAAAACCTCCACTCCCTTTGCCCGCATTTCCTCGATGGCCCTTTCCACGTCGCCGGGCTGTAGATTAACACCTCGGCAGGCGTCTTCGATCACGCAGGTTTTAAAACCCAGATCAACGGCGTCCAGGGCGGTGAATTTCACGCAGTAATCGGTGGCCAGGCCGCATAGGTAGATTTCGTCGGCGCCTTTTTCCTTCAGATACTCGCCCAAGCCCGTGGACTTGCGGTGCCCGTTGTCGAAAAACGCGCTGTAACTGTCTATGCCTGGATCGGCCCCTTTGTGAAACACCCGGGCGATTCGTCCCCGATCCAGTCCGGGATGAAAATCGGCCCCCGGCGTGTTCTCCACGCAATGCACCGGCCAGAGGATTTGCGGCAAACCATTTAGATCGATGACTTCCCCGATTTTTTTGCCCGGATGATTGGCCGCGAAACTGCCGTGCCCCTGCGGATGCCAATCCTGCGTGGCCACGACCAGGTCGAACCGCGGCTGCAATTGGTTGATAAGCGGAAATATTTTATCGCCTTCCCGGATAGCCAACGCGCCGCCCGGACAAAAATCATTCTGAATGTCGGAAATAATCAAGGCCTTCACGGCTGTGCTCCTTGGCTTTTATTATTTTACGTGCCCACGGCATGCCTGGGCATGGCACCCGCGCATGGCGCCTGCATTATTCTTTATCCAATCGAAGACCTGCTTCTCGGGCGATGCCTAATGCCTCATCATATTCGGCGCTTGTTATGCGGCGGTTGATTGATGAACAGCGGCCGGCATGTCCGCTAGGATGGTACTGGGCCATGATATTAACGTATGTGTTGGGCGAAATCTCTCGGGCAAGGAAATGCATTACCTCCCGGGTGCCGGCCAGACCGTTGGGCATCACCAGATGGCGCACTAAAAGCCCGCGCCGGGCAATGCCTCGTTCGTCCAAAACCAGGTCGCCCGTCTGGCGGTGCATTTCCTTGATGGCCGACCGGGCAATCTCCGCGTAGTTTTCCGCATTGGCCAACTGTTTTGAGGCGGCCGGGTCCCAAAATTTGAAGTCGGGCATGTAAATGTCAATCACCCCATCCAACAGCCGCAAGGTCTCCACGCAGTCGTACCCGCCCGAGTTGTACACCAGCGGCAGTCGCAGTCCATCGGCCGCGGCCCGAACAAGCGCCTCGAGGATTTGGGGAACCACGTGGGTGGGTGTGACGAAATTAATGTTGTGACAGCCTTTATCTTGCAAGCCTAGCATGAGACCTGCAATTTGTGCGGCGATTGTTTTCTTGCCCCGGCCTTCCCAACTGATATCGAAATTCTGGCAGAACACGCAGCACAGGTTGCACCGGCAAAAAAATATCGTGCCCGATCCGTTAAAACCCCTTAGACACGCCTCCTCGCCGTGATGCGCAAATGCACTGCTGACCACGGCATGTCGGCCCGCACGGCAAAACGGCTTTATTATTGTCCCCTCTCCCTTCACAGAACCAATTACTACAGTCCCCTCTCCCTTCGGGAGAGGGTTAGGGTGAGGGCTTTTTTTGCTCTTTGAATATATACCGCTTTGGGATAGAAACTTTGATTCGCCCTTGTTAATCCGATCGGCCCCGCATTGCCTGGGGCAGATCCGGCACTCGGACAAGGCCTCGACGGCAGCCTTTGCCCGCCGGGCCAACTCGCCGCTTTCATACAGTGCCAAATACGATGGATAGGACATTATTTATTCATCCCATAAGAAAAATAGAAATTCATTATACAAAAAAACAAGCCCGCGGGTTGCAACCCGCGGGCTTTGTAATGGCAAAATTAAGTTGGGGCGGCAGTCTCAAGAGCAGGTCGTCGCCTTCGCGGCCCACGACGGTCGTGGGCTGCAAGGGTATTTTCCCGCCTCCGCCCGGGGCGTCGATCACATAATTCGGCACCGCATACCCGGTGGTATAGCCCCGCAGGCCCGCGATAATCTCCAGTCCCTTCGAGACCGGCGTGCGGAAATGCTCGGACCCGGAAATCGGATCGCACTGGTACAGGTAATACGGCCGCACCCGCATCATGAGCATACGGTGGACCAGTTTTTTCATGATCTCCACGTTGTCATTCACGTCCTTCAAGAGCACGGTCTGCGAGCCTAGGGGAATGCCCGCGTCGGCCAGCCGGGTGCAGGCCAGGAACGATTCCGGAGTGCATTCGTCCGGATGGATGAAATGCAGGCTCATCCACAGCGGGTGGTGTTTGCGGAGCATCCGGCACAGTGCGGGCGTGATCCGCTGCGGCAGCACAGCAGGCATCTTGGTGCCGATGCGAATGAACTCCACGTGCGGAATCTCTCGCAGGGACGTTAATATCCAGTCCAAGCGCTCGTCGCTTAGGGCCAGCGGATCGCCGCCGGAAATAAGCACGTCCCGGACGGCCGGGGTCGAGCGGATGTACTCGAAGGCCTTTTCCAGCCTGGCCTCCTGGGGGGCGATATGCCCGTGCCCGACCATCCGCGACCGGGTGCAGTACCGGCAATAGCTCGAGCAGAAGTCGGTCACCAACAGCAAAACCCGGTCCGGATACCGGTGCACCAGGCCCGGTATGGGGCTGTCGGCTTCTTCGCCCAGCGGATCGTCGGCCTCGCCCGGGGCTTTATAGAACTCCTGGGCCGAAGGGATCACGGTCCTGCGCAATGGCTGGTTCCGGTCGTCGCGGGAAACCAGGCTCATATAATAGGGCGTAATGCTCACCGGGAGCATGGTTTTAGCCTGGGATAGCGATTCCCGTTCCTCGTCCGCCAGCACTAAAACCTGTTCCAATTGGTCCAGGGTGCGGATGCGGTTGCGGGCTTGCCAGTGCCAGCTATTCCATTCCTTGTCGGTAACGTCGGGGTAGAAAGTCTTGCGAAAAGCCCTGGTTTGGAAGGTGGTTCGCGGGTGCCGGCCCGAAATTCCACCCGGGGAGAAGGGATCTATATCCGCGAGAACATGCCGACGTTTAACTCGGGAGACAGGCGCCCGGAGGCGCGGGGGGATAAATTGTGACGTAGTACCCGGAGGTTCTTCGTCGCAATACGAACACGCATCAGCTTCTGAGCTGGTCATTCAGTATCTCCTAGAGGCAGCAACAATGCTCGGGCACGACATCCTAACCGGGCCCTGGTATCCGCCGCCGGGGCCGGCCCATTTCCCTGACCGGCGCCAAACGGAAGATTTGTCTCATTCATTTTTGCGGTTTCAAAATCCCGATCCTGATTCACCTGTTATAGAAAACCTGTAAACCATGACAAAAAATTACAGAAAGCCTGATGGCTGAGGGCCGACGGTTGAGGGCGGCTAAGCCTTAACCAATTCCACGCAAATGCCCCCGGCGCGCAGGACGCGATGCATGCGGGTATACCATAGCTCCTTCCTCCATAGCAACCCCACTTCCTCGCAAATTCGGGCCAATTCACGGCGATTATAGGTCCGGCAACGCCACATGAAACTCGTGCAAGCCCCGGTAAAATTGTCTTCGGTCGTCAAAAGCAGCATGCGGGCGCCGGGCATCATCACCCGGCTTAACTCGGCCAGCCCGACCTTCGGGTCCGGGACGTGCTCCAGCACGTAACCGCAGGTAACGCAGTCGAATGTTTGCGAAGGGAAAGGCAGCCGCGTGAGATCGGCCACCACGAACCTGGGCCGGTCGCTTTTCAGCCTGTTCCTGGCCCGGCGCAGCATTTCGTGCGAAAGGTCAAAACATGATAATTCGGCTTCCGCGTCGGCATACTTCAATAAATGTTTGGCTATTTGGCCCGCCCCGGAGCCCACGTCCAGGATATTGCGCACTCCGTGGAGATCGAACTTCCGCTCCTTAAAAAGCCGTTCGCCCAGCATGGTATGCAGCGAAAGCAGGCTGCAATAGGCCAGCATCGCCCCTTGCGGGCCGTCGTACACGTCGCGGACTTTTTCCCGATATTCCTCGAAGCTCACCCGGCGTATAAGGTTGTTTTCCAACAAACGCACAAGCAACTTCTTGTTCCGCGCCCGGGGTGCAAGCGTTTTATGCCGTTTTACAGGTCGTTTTCGGGTTTTTGTCTTGGTTACCATAATATTCTAAGGGACTGTCCCGATTTTTGTCTTAACAAAAAGGGGACTGTCCCTTTAGACCATCGTTACGGTTCATTCAATATATGCGTCGGTTATAGATATACCATTCAACCAGTAATACCGCTAGGCCGACCAAAACCATGGTTTTCCAGATTTCCTTCCGAGCGGCCTGCCATACGCCCTCTCCCTTGACCTCCACGTCGCCCACTTTAATCGAAGGCGAGCGATTCGGCCGGATGTCACTTTCCCCGGGATCGAAAAGGTTCACGGCGAATTGATCGATTGCCTTTCCGCCCGATTGCACGCGGTAAATACCCAATTCTCCGGTTTCTGTAAAGCTTAATTTACCCAGTTTCCCTGATTTCAACTCTATTTTGCCACCCGTAGGGGATATGATGTTGAGCGTCGTTTGCCCGCTGGGCGATTCCAAATTGACCGGCATGCCCGGCCTGACGTTTTCCCCGCCGCTGCCGGTTCGGCCGCCGCCATAGTATTCAAACAAATTCCTCATAAAAACCGGAAAACTCTGCCGCGTGGGCCAGTTGGTCCCATAATATTTTTTTGTCTTGCCTTCGGCGCCGGCTTGTTCTTCGATAATTGTAAAACCCAGCACCACGTCCTCGAACGAGTCGCGCGGTGCTATGGCCATCATCGGACCAAGATCGGAATCCACTAGGACCGTAGCCCCGGAAGGCGGTTTAAGCGGCGTGCCGGAGGCCAATAAAACGTCGCCCATGTCCATCCATTGCATAAGCGGATGGGCCGAATCGATGTCGATAATCTGCGGCACGTCGGCTTTTTCCCCTGCCGTCCACCCGCCGTCCGCCGGCAATGCCCCAATAAACACCGTATTCGCCTGCGGCATGGGGGACTGTCCCGATTTTCGTGTCAACGAAAATGGGACTGTCCCCTTTGGATCTTCGGGCCGGCAGCGGTCGAAAAT
>JBEKZY010000155.1:0-11045 GCA_049509395.1 Thermoguttaceae bacterium
CTTTTAATGAGGACGATGGGTAGTCATTCACCGTCGTCGATTGAGGCGTCGTATCAGGGACGTACTGTTGTGTTGAAGGGGGTAGTTGCCACAGCCCGGGACCGCGATTTGGCAGCAAAGTTGATCCGTTTGGAGCCGGGGGTCGACCAGGTGCAGAACGAATTGGTGGTGAAGCAGGCTGAAACGCCTGATTCGCGGCAGTAATTCCCGGATTAAAGGCCGCGGTTTCCGGATAGCGAGCCGGCGGATTCTCTCCCATGCTTGGGAGCATCGGATTTATTACCCCGGTTTTGGTTACGTACCTTGGATCAACCGCTGGAGCCGTTATTGTTGGATTGCTCATTGGCATATATGCCGCATTACCCATTAGCAGCGAATTTTTCAGGCTGCTTTGCGCCGGAAGCGTTATGGTTGTGGTATTTAGACCGGGCGATTGATCAGGAAGGTTTTGTAAAGCAGCTTGCCTTTTATAATCTACCGGCGGCAGGGGCGTAACATAGGAAGCCGGCTGCACGGCGGAGTTTTGTTGGTAAGGGTTTAGCGCGGGCGTTGCTTGAGCGGCGGACGCCGGTAAAGCGCCATCTGCGGGATTTTTCGCGATTACTTGCGGCTTGCCCGGCAGTATTTGTTTGGTTTGCTCGCCCACCACGACGCCGCCTTTTTCGGGCGTGAAGCGGGCAATCAGGCTTACTTCTTTTTGCGGTCCGCCCGTTTCATCCCAGGGCAGCCACACACTGTAAGAATGTCCCAATTTCGACTTGCTGTAATGCGAGGGGAGTTGGTCTTTGGTAAACACGTATTTGCGGTCGGGTTTCACGTTGTTCAGATCGCGATTGGTTTCGTCGAAAACATAAACTGTCAGGGTGCCTTCAACTTTTATGGGCTCAGGTTTTTCCCCGGAATAAAACATGAACCGGCCGCCAAAGCCGCGCATGGGAACCTGATTGGGCTGATACAGGACGGTATCGGTCCAGGAGGCGATGAGCCGGGTAGGCGTTCCAGGCTGGTCTTCGCCGGTAAAAGGCCACACGTTCGGTTTGGGTATTTTCAGCGGCGCGCACCCGGCGAGCATCGCAAGCACGACGACCGTGAAAAGAGTTTTTTTCAAGGAGTTTAATCGCGACATTCGATTTTCTCTCCTGCAAATAACGTGCTGTAGTTGGGATAACGGTTTAAAACTATCGCTCGCCCGAGACAACCCTCGGGGCTAAAATTCATAATTATCGCTTATCGATAAAACGGTTGCTGGGTTGTGGGATAGCGCGGGGGCGCATCGTAAATCGCGGGCGTCACTGCATTGGAAGCGTTAGGATAAGTCGGAATTGCATTTGGCGCGCCGGGTTGCTGCGGATAGCCGGCCGGGCGTTCATAAGTCGCCGTTTTAACCCCCTGCGGCGCGGTTGACGCCTGCAATGGAACCTGGCCGTTGGTATTAAAGTAAAACGCCGAATTGGCGGGCATGAAACGCTGCTGCGGGGCCATGGCGCCAGCGTCAGGCTGGGGAACGGGCGGCACGTTTGAGGGGCCTGAGGGAGCGGCGTTATTATTCGGGTTGATTACGGCAGGCGGCGTGGGGATGATCTCGTTCGTCGAGGATTTTCCATCGTTTAGGCCCGGTTTTTCCGCCCGCGGATTAACATCGGGGTAAATCACCTCGGTATCGCTGTCCGGCCAATCGCCGTTGCGCGGTCGCAGCCCGATGTCGCCGGTCATTTCTATTACGTCACCGAGGCACCAGTTCATCCGCGCGGCTTCGATTTTTTTGATCACGTCGGCCTGGGCTTCATTGAAGACGATATGCGGCGTCATAATGATCAACAGTTCGTCGCGCTCGTTGGTCACGCCGTCGTAGCGAAACAAATGTCCAATTACCGGCAGATCGCCCACCCAAGGCACCTTGCGGTGGAAGTCCGTTTTGTTTTTTACAATCAATCCGCCGAGAACCACGGTCTGGCCGTCCTGTGCGCTGACGGTCGTCTGGGCCAAGACGATATTAATGGGCGGCTCACGTATAATTGCGCCGTTTAGGGCTGTAATCGGCGTGCCTTCCGCCTCAGGACCGAGGGATGATTTCTGGGCGTCGATTTGCATGGCGATAACTTTATCCGGACTGACGCGCGGAGTAACTTGCATGATCAAGCCGACCTGTACCGGAGAAACGGTGTTTGTCTGGCCGACCGTGTTGCTCGACGAACCGGTGATCATTTGCACTGTTTGCCCGACCTGGATATAAGCCGTTTGATTATCCATGGTCATAACTTGGGGCCTGCTGAGCACTTCCACCCGTTGATTTTCTTTTAACGCCCGGAGCAGCATATTTACGCTTTCGCTGGAGGCCGATAAGACGAATCCGCCGAATCCCAGCGTGGGATCGGCCCGGTTCAAGGCAAAATTCGTAAGTCCTTGCGTGCCCACCAAGGCGGCATTGCCAAGTGTAGAAGTGCCGTCAGGGCCGGTATTGCTGTTACCCAAAGGAGAGTTGTTGAACGCATAACCCGGATTGAGCGAATTGCCTTGACCGGGGACAGCGCTCGTCGACCCTACCGCCGCGCTGCGGTCGAACAAGAGCCCGTCTTGCAGGCCTAACTCTATGCCGAATTGTTCCGCATCGTTGAGCGTGACCTGGGCGATAATCACCTGGATCATGACCATCGGCGGGCGTTCGTCGAGTTTATCGACTATTTCCTTGATATCATTAAAATATCGCGGGGTGGCGCTAACGATCAGGCAGTTGCTCACCGGCTCGGCAACCACGATGACCTCTTGTTCGATCATCGCGAAGGGGGTGATAGCGCCTGCCAGGGACTGTTCCATCGAGGTTACGTTGGTAAGATAAGTATTGATTGCCGTGTACACGTTGGCGGCGGGCAAGTTCTTCAATTTGAAGACATAATTTTTCCGGTTGCGTTCGTCGGTGCCGTCGAGGCGCAAAAGGATCACGTTGATGGTGTTTAAATCGCCGCGGCTGCCGGAAGCGATAATGGTGTTAGTTCGCGTATCGACGGCCAAACGGACTGGAATGAGGGAACCTTCGCCTTCCAAGGTTACGGTTTGCAGGCCGGCCGCTCCAGCGGCGCCCACTCCGCCGAAGGCGCCGAAGCCGCCCGCGCCGCCCACCGCCCCTTGGCCACCCCGGGTAGGGGCGCCGAAGAGCATTGACAGCATGTTCATCAGGCTTGTGGCATCGCCATTCTTGATGGTGAATACTTTGATCTCGGCCTCGGCCAGGGGCAGATTGTCGAGTTCATGGATCAGCGCTTCCATCAGTTCCATGCTTTCGGCCGGGGCGGATACGATAAGCGAGTTAGCGCCGGCATCGGGCGAGACGTTAATGTCGCTTAAGATGCCCGATTGCAGCAGTTTGTGCCCCTTGGTGTCTATAGTAAGGAAGCGGAGCACGGTGGAGCGTTGAGCGGCCGTGCCCGCGGCGGCCGCGACCGGAGGAGCTCCGAATCCGCCGGCGGTCGGGGCGCGCTGCGCCTGTCCACTGATGGCACTCATGATGATCGTCGACAGGTCCGTGGCCATCGAATATCTCAGCGGAATCACCCGCAGTTCATTTACCGCCTCGCTGGCCGGTTTGTCGATGCGGGCGATCAGTTCGGCGACTTCGGCCATATCGCGGGGACTGGCCTGAACAATCAAGGAGTTCAAGCGATTGTCTTCGGAAACCTGCACGCGGGTGCCCAAGCCGTTCCGTAATTGGCTATTATAGAACTCGTTCACGATGTTTAATGCCATGGTCGAAGGCGTGTGCTGCAATCGAAATACATGAAATTGCGTTTCCGGCGCGGCGGGTTGATCCAACTTTCGCACCAGGTCCAAAACGGTTTTGACGTTTTCCTTTCGCCCCAAGATCAAGAGAGCGTTGGGCTTGACCAGGGCGAAAATGTCCACTCTTCCCTGGCGTATTTCATACACATTGCCATATACCTGCGTGATCATGTCGGCCACGGCCTGGCAATCGATGTACTTCAATTTGTAGATCTCTATGGCCGGTTCGGTTTTTGCGCTTAGTTGCTCGACCTGTTTGATGACGTTCATCACTTGTTCCACGTCCTTTTTATGGCCGCGGATAATCAGCACGTCGAGCCCTTCCAGCATCTCCACCTGAACCGGTCCGATCTGGCCGATTTCCATGGCCGCTTTTTCCGGCGATCCGCCCGGGGCCTGAAGGACCTGCATCGTGTTTTGATCTTCTTCCTGCTCCTGCTGCTCTTCCTGGGGAGTCATTTGGGCCTGAGCGACCAGAGTCGGGCCGTCTTTAAGCTTCGAATCCTCTTTGGGATTTTGGTATAGTTTTGTCGCCACCGGGTCGCGCGGAATCTTGTTCATGTCCGACGACTGTATGGCTTCCACTGCGCGGCGCGTGGCCGCTATGCTCGAATCATTCAACGATACCAGTTGCATGCTTTCATCGCCGGTGCGGGGCGGCGAATCCAGAGTTTTAATCAGCCGGGCAAACGAATCCACGGCTGTCGCCGTGCCATACAAGCTGGAGCGGTTCACTTGCGGCAGAATGTCGAGGCGGACAACGGCGCCGCCGGGCAGAATTGATTGGAAACTGCTTGCACCCAATTCCGCGGGCGGGACCGCTGTAAGACGATTGCCCAGCATGTTCAACAAGGTTTCTTCAAGCTGTTTTCCGCTAATGTTCTGCAAAGAAATGGAAATCGATTTGGAAGCTCGGACCTCGGTTGCGCCGGGCGGATTATAGACCGAAGCGGCTCGATTAGGCGGCGATGCGGTTGGGCCCCGGATGCCGGCCATGCTTTCAGCTATCTGCGATTGTGCTTCAAGAGGCGCGTACACAAGGATTTGGGCGGTGCGAAGGTTGGTGGTAATCCGCACATCAGGCTGGCCCTTGAATTTTTCTTTTAATCGAGCCGCCGTACCTTCAATAATCCCAACCGGACAAGAATAGGCTTTAAGAATGGGTCCTGCATCCTGGGGCGCCTGCTGCTGTGCTAGCATGGGCGTATCGGCCAATAAAATTACCCCAACTACCATAAAAGTCAGGAAAGCCCAGGCTTTCAGCAGCCGCCCATTTCCTGTAAGTGATTTATTGACAAACATTTAAGCACTCTTGTTCAAGGGGGACTATGGTAACAAGTAATGGATAGTTTCCAGCCCGCAAAAAGCGCACTAACTACGCAGCACGAATAATCGGCAAAGTTTGCCCACTTCTCCACAGTCCTTTTAGAAAAAAAGTGATATTATCATCATTCCCCCCTAAATAAGCGGCTGGCAAACCCGTTAAATACTTGCTTTTTTCATTGCGAATTGACAGAATAAGGTGTGATAAGCTCCAAAACCCGGAGTTTTGTCGTCACGCCTATGTATCTATGGGGGAAATTATCATGGCAATCCGGCTGAGAAGAGGTCGATGGGCAGGGCGGATCCTTTGGTCCATATTTGTGCTGGCGCCTATTTTATTGGGACCAAGGGTTTCAATAGGTGATGATGAAAAGGCTTCGGGAACCGGCGGTTCCGTTCAATTTTCGACCACATCGGATTCGGGATCCGAAGCCAAAGCGCAGTCCGATGCGGACAAATCCGGCGAACAGCCGACGGCCAACGCTGAAAAGCCGGGCGAAGGGGCGAACAAAGCAGGCTCGCCGGCAGACGAAGCAGCGAAAAAAGCAGGCAAGCCGGGCGAGCCTTCGGGCAGGCCTGATGGGATGCCGGACAAAGCGGGCGGTCAGCCGGGAAAACCAGGCGATTCGGCCAAGCCTGAAGAACCCAAACCCATCCTGCATCCTACAAAACCACCCAAACCGCCCGATCCCGAAGAATTAAAGGTCCGGCCCGATGCGGATGGAAAACTCCAATTCAATTTCAACAATCAGCCTTGGCAGCCGGTGCTGGAATGGTTGGCCGATAGATCCGCCATGAGCCTGGATTGGCAGGAACTGCCCGGAGATTATTTGAATCTCAAATCACGGCAACGTTACACGGTCCGGGAAACGCGCGATTTAATCAACCTGCATCTTTTGGCGCGGGGCTATACGCTGTTATGCAATGGCGAGGTCCTATCGGTGGCCAATATCAAAAAGCTCGACCCAAGCCGGGTGCCCCGCGTCTCGCCCGAGGAGCTCGATAAGCGCGATCCGCACGAATTCGTGAAGGTTTCCTTCCCCTTGGACTGGCTTATGGCGGATGTGATCATCGAAGAGCTTAATCCCATTAAAAGTCCGAACGGGAAACTCACTCCGCTTAAATCCACGAATCGGCTGGAGGCGCTGGATGCCGTAATCAACTTGCGCGAGATACGGGCGTTGTTAAGCGACGTGCAGTCGGCCGACAACCAGCAGCGGCTGGTGCGGGAGTTCGTGCTGCAATACGCCCGGGCCAGCGAAGTCTTGGAGCAGTTGCAGACCTTGCTGGGCCCGGATGCGAAAGGCGAGGGTATGCCGGGCATGCCCGGCGGGCCTAATCAGCCGGGCGGAGACAATCCCCAGCAGCAGGCCATGATGATGGCCCGCATGCAGCAGCAACAACAGCAGCAACAACAAGGAGGTCAGCCCGGGGCGCAGGGCGTGGCCAAGCCGAAACCGCAGATTACCTTGGTCTTGAATCAGCGGAGAAACAGCATCCTGGCCCACGCCCCGCCCGATAAAATGGCCATCATCATTCAGGCCGTCAGCGCCATCGACGTTCCGTTGGACACCACACAATCCTTGCTGACCAACGTGAACCGCATGCAAGTTTACCGCATAACGGGGGTCGATCCGGAGCCGGTGGTAAAGACGTTGCAGGAAATCGGCAATCTGGATCCCACCACCCGGCTGCAAATCGACAAGAAAAACAAAGCGATCGTGGCCTATGCCTCGCTGGCCGACCACGTCACGATTCGCTCCGTGGTGGAAAAGCTCAGCGGCAGCGAGCGCAAGTTTGAAGTGATACACCTGCGGCGGCTGGCGGCCGATTACGTGGCCGGTTCGATAATGTTCATGATGGTGGGGGAGAAGAAGGAAAAGCCCGCCCGACAGCCATATTGGATGATGGACTATGGAAATCAGTCGTCCAACAGCGACAAGGACAAAAGCGCCAATGAATTCCGCGTCGAGGCCGACGTGGACCACAACCGATTGCTGTTGTGGGCCAACGAGGTGGAATTGGGCGAGGTGGAAAATTTGCTGGTAAAGCTGGGCGAAATTCCGCCCAAGGGCAGCCGCCGCGACACGGTCCGGATGATCGACGTCCGCGACAGCAAGGAGGGAGAGGAATTGCTCGAGCGGATTCGGCGGGCATGGCCGTCGATAGCGCCCAATCCTTTGTTGATTACTCCCCCCGATGACTCGGATAAAACGCCGGCGAAACCTTCGAAAGAACAACTTCCGCCGCCGGAGCCGACCACAAAAAGCGCCGGCGCCGAGACGACGGAGCCGAATTACTCCCCTCGCCGGGCACCAACCGAAGGTTGGTCGGGAGAGGCACCCAAAGGGTACCCGGGGGTGAGGGCTGATTCCATGCAGTTCGTGCAATTCAGCCGCGAAGGAGCGTCATTGACCGGATCGAAAGAGTCCTCCGGCAAAACTCCGCCTCCGGTGGAGATAAAGATGGATTCCGAGGGGCGGATAATCATATCGAGCGAAGATACCGACGCCTTGGACTCCATCGAGGAATTGGCGTCCCAGATCGCCACGCCCCGCAAGGGCTACAAAGTATTTAAATTGAAATATGCCTGGGCTTACGGGGTGGCGGAAAACCTGGTGGATTTCTTCAAGGACGAGGATAAAAAGGAAACGCGGAATTTCTGGGATTTTTATTACGGTTCCGGCCAGGACGATTCCAAAGACGATAATCAAAACCGCTTGTCCAAGCGGCGCCCGCTGAAATTCATTTCCGATGCCGAAAGCAATACCATTCTCGTGGAGAACGCCGACGCGGCCCAATTGAAAACGATCGGGGAGTTGATCGATCTTTACGACAAGCAGCAGGACGATTCGCAATCGGTCCGCAAAACCGAGACTGTTCATCTGCAGTATTCCAAGGCCAAAGTGGTTGCGGAAACCGTCAAGGACGTGTACCGCGTTTTGCTCAGCGCCAACGACAAGGCCCTGCAGGGGGCAAAGCCCAACGACCGTGATTCGGGGCGGACTTTCATCTATGAATTTTCCAGCGGCGACGATGGGAAGAAAGACCAGAAAATGCCGAAATTCAAAGGGCAGCTTTCCATCGGAATCGACGAATTGTCGAACTCCCTGGTTGTTTCGGCCCCGGCATACCTGTTCGATCAGGTGCACAAGATGATTAAGGACCTGGACCAGGCGGCGGCGCCGACTTCCACCATCAAAGTCATCAAATTGGGGCAAGGCGTCACCAGCCAGCAGGCTCGCGAGGCCCTGTCCGACATCCTGGGCGACGGCACTTCCAAGGAAAAGAGTTCATCTCAATCGCCCAAAAAGCCGGAATCGAACAATAAACAACAATCCAAGGGTAATAAGACCAAGTCATCGGGCGAGTCATCGACCAAGTAGCTTGGACGATATAGGAAAATCTCGCAGACAAGGCAAGATTTTGGCATTAGTCTTGTCGTTTTCTACGGCCCACAACCAAATAATTGCAAATTGTAAATTGCAAATTGACACAAGTGATTATATTTGTTCAATTTGCAGTTTGAAATTTGCAATTGACCAATTTGCAATAAAAGTTCGTATTGGAAGTATTGCCCGGTTATGGTACCGTATATGCCCCGCTGGTAATGAGGCCGCATGGGCGACACGGAACTAGTTGCCCCACGGCCAAAGGACGCGAAGGAGCGTCCCGGGAACGATGCAAAGGTCACGCTCTTTTAAGAGACGGTGACCGGCCTGCAAGGAAGGAGGCCGGCATGTATTCCAACCAGAAACAGGAAGTCCGCGTCCACATTCGCTGGATGATTCGGCGCGATATGCCCGAAGTCCTGGCTATTGAAAAACAGTGCTTCGAGTATCCCTGGAGCGAAGACGATTTCGTCAATTGTCTTAGGCAGCGCAATTGTATCGGCATGGTGGCCGAACAAGACGATCGGGTAGTGGGGTTCATGATTTATGAACTGCATAAAACTCGCATTCACGTGCTGAACTTCGTGGTGGCGAAAGACTGCCAACGCCAAGGGGTGGGCAGTCAAATGATCGCAAAACTTGCGGCCAAACTCTCCACGCAACGCCGCACCCGCATTGTGCTGGAAGTCCGCGAAACCAACCTTTCCGCGCAATTGTTTTTCCGCGAGAACGGTTTCCGCGCGGTATCGGTGTTGCGCAGTTATTACGCCGATACGCCGGAAGACGCATATATCATGCAATACCGCTATCGCCCGGAAAAAATTCCCGTCCAAAACCCCAATCGCATTACGCGCCTGGCCGGATAGCGGGAGTGCGTCTAATACATTTAGGCTTATCCCACCACGATTATTCGTCATTCTGAGCGAAGCGAAGAATCTAGAAGGAATACAAAAGCACAGACGGGTAATATGGGACTGCAATCGAGATCCTTCGCTACGCTCAGGATGACTTTTGGTACAGGCTCCTTATTATTGAGATCACGGGTGTAATCATTGCGAAACCGCAAGCGGTTGCATGGGGCTTTTTCAACCCGTCCGGTCTGGCGGATCTCATTCATTCGGATTATGCTTAAGAATAGTTTTCTTGAGGATTCAAAATATGAGCGATGACCGGTCCATAGGCGAGCAAACCTCAACCAACCAACCGTTTATCATCGAGGTGGCCGACCGTGTGCGGCGTCTGCCGCCCTATCTTTTTGCCCAAATTAACAAATTGTTGTACGATAAACGCCGCGCGGGCGACGACGTAATCGACCTGGGCATGGGCAATCCCAGCGATCCGCCGCAAGATTTAGTCGTGGAAAAGCTCAACGAAGCCGCCCGAGATCCGAAAAATCACGGCTATTCCGAGGCTAAAGGCATTTTGAGTCTGCGCCGCGAGGTGGCCTCGAAATACTTCAAACAGCACGGCGTAAGACTCGACCCGCTAAATCAAGTCTTGGCGTGCCTTGGATCGAAAGAGGGATTCAGTCATATGTGCCTGGCGTTGGTGGGGCCGGGTGACACGGCAATCGTTCCCGCTCCTCACTATCCTGCCCATCTTTACGCAGTGGCAATGGCCGCCGCCAACGCTATCCTTTTGGAGGTGACCGATCCGGCCAAATTTCTATCTAACATCGATTACACCTGCCGGCACATGGTTCCCCGGCCGAAATTGTTGATTATCAATTTTCCGCACAATCCCACGGCCACCGTGGTGGAGCCGGAATTTTACGCCGAGGTGGTGAAACTGGCCAAGCGTTGGAAATTCATGGTTATTTCCGACCTGGCTTATGCCGACGTGGCCTTCGACGGGTACAAGACGCCGAGTTTTCTTGCCGCTCCCGGAGCAATAGACGTGGGCGTGGAATTCACCACCATGAGCAAAGGCTACAACATGGCCGGCTGGCGCGTGGGCTTTGCCGCCGGAAATGCCGAAATGCTGCGGGCGCTTTCCACAATCAAAGGATATTACGACTACGGCATGTTCCAGCCCATCCAGATTGCAGCCATCGTGGCATTGCGCAAAACGGATGCGGCAGTGGAGGAGCAAGCGGCCATATACCAGCGGCGTCGCGACGTGCTATGCGAGGGCCTGGAACGGCTGGGCTGGCCGGTCGAGCGCCCCAAGGCCACAATGTTCGTGTGGACAAAAATGCCCGAGCCCTGGGCCTCGCAAACTACTTCCTTCGAATTCGCCATGAAACTGCTTCAAGAGGCCGACGTGGCTGTCAGCCCCGGGGCCGGTTTCGGTCCGGCGGGCGAAGGCTGCCTGCGCCTGGCCCTGGTGGAAAACGAAAACCGGCTCCGCCAGGCCGTGCGGCAAATCGGGCGCTGCCTGGGGAAATAACGGGCGAGGGAATTCAGTTAGCAGATTTCTGGACGCAAAACTGAAAACTGATAACTGACAACTTATAACTTTCAATGCAAACCGCTCAATACCAACTGCACGCCGACATCGAGCAAAGGCATTGGTGGTTTGTCGGGCGCCGGCGGATCATGACGCGGTTGTCGGCCG
>JBEKZY010000156.1:0-16578 GCA_049509395.1 Thermoguttaceae bacterium
GTTGGTGGTTTCTTCGGCCCCGCTGGCCAATTGGTTGGCAGTGGCCGAGAGTTCGGTGGATGATCCGGCCAGCGTTTTTGCATTGCCGGCAATCTGCTTGATAATGCCCTGTAGTTTTTCCACGAAAGTGTTGAACCAACGGGCCAGGTCGCCGATTTCATCCTTGGCGGAGGCATCGAGGCGTTTGGTGAGATCGCCTTCGCCTTGAGCAATGTCCTTAATCATATTCACGGTCCGGTTGATCGGCTTGACGATCATGCGGGTAATGACGATAGCCAGCACGAGACCCAAAAATATGCCAACAACGGCGAAACTAATTACAAGTGTATTTGCCATGTTTGAGGCGCTGGTCATTTTATTTCGCTGGATTTCCTGGAGACTTTGCACTTGTTTTACAAACTCGGCGCCCGCGGGCGTCATTTTACTCTTTAAATCTCCCTGTTTGTTGGAACAGGCGACGTAATTCACGAAAGCGTCCTGATATGTCTTGACGACCGCAATTAATTTGTCCGCCATCTCGACATTATGTTGATCTTTGAAACGAGTCTTGAGGTCCTTTGACAGAGTTATCATTTCGTCCAAGAGTTTTTTATGTTGGGCAACGTACTCCTCACCGCCGGAGATTTGATAATCTTTTGCATTGCCCTGGGCTTCTTTTAACATATAGACCAGGTGGGAAGAGTCATCATATTTGGCAATGTGTTCGGCTAGTTCCTTGGCGTGATCGGAGTTAGTGGATTTATCCGCTGCAAGTTTATTTTCATCATCCAATAATTTTTGCATTTTGGTTCTCTGATCTTGCATCAGGCCGGCACACTCAGCAAAGGCATCCTGCCCTTTGGCAGCCATATTATTATTAAGTGAGTTTTTTTCGTCTTGTAACAAGTCATAATCTTTTACATATTTTGCATATAACTTATGTTGTTCTTCGGCGCCGGCTAGCAATTCGAGATCATGCGTATCATTCAAAGATTCTCTCAGAGCCGCGATCGTATCATCGATTTGTTTCAGAGAGTTCTCCGCGGCGGTTATACGCTTTTTATCTTTGTCGACGAAAAAATAAATTACTTGCACTCGAGCAGCGTAAACGTTCTCCAGCAAGTCGCGGGTGTAGGAAACGTTTTGTGTTTTGGCCCTGACGGTACCCAGGCCCGACCATGTCACATAGGCCGTTATGCCGAGAATGAGCATAAGGCAGGCAAAACTAGCGCCAAGTTTCCGAGAAATTTTCCAATTCTTGAACATGTCATCAGTCTCCAATTAAAAAAATAAGGATTTAAACTTTAGTGTTGCTATAAAGTTACAGTGTTTTTACGGTCTTTAATATCATGAATCTCTACGGGGGTTTTACATGGCCTCATATCTATTTCCCAAAAATACCGGCATTATTTTACCGGCCTTATGCATGATGGTATTTAAACTTTAAACTGGCCGACGAGGGTCTGTAGTTCCTCGGCCAGTTTGGACAATTCGACGCCGGCGGTCTGGGTTTGGGCGGCTCCCTGGGCAGTTTGCTTGGCGGCCTGGTCGACTCCGGCGATGTTCTGGGTGATTTCCTTGCTTGCCATGGCCGACTGCGTCACGCCCACCGACACCGTTTCGGCCGCGCTGGAGGTTTGCGCGACGTTTTGGGCGATCTCCTTGGTGGTCACGCTCTGCTCCTCGACCGCCGAGGCTATGGTCCGGGAGATCTCGTTGACCTGCTGGATTACCTCGCTGATCGAGCCGATGGACTTTACGGCCAGGCCTGTGGAAGACTGAATGCCCTCGATCTTGCCGCGGATGTCTTCGGTGGCTTCGGCCGTTTGCTTGGCAAGTTCCTTGACCTCGGTGGCCACCACGGCGAAACCCTTGCCGGCGTCGCCGGCCCGTGCGGCTTCGATGGTGGCGTTTAGGGCCAGGAGGTTGGTCTGCTCGGCGATATCTTGGATGACTTGGATTACCTTGCCGATTTCATCGGCGGCGTTGCCGAGCTGTCCGATGGTCTCGTTGCTGGACTGGGCCATGGTGGCGGCGTTGCCGGCCACGGTGGAGGCCTGTTCGGCGTTTTTGGCGATTTCGGAGATGCTGGCGGTCATTTCCTCGGTTGCGGCGGCGACCGTTTTGACGTTTGTGGTCATTTGTTCGGTGGCGGCGGCCATATTGTTCATATTGGCGGCCATTTGTTCGGCGGCGGAGGCCACGGTGCCCGATTGGTTGGTGGTTTCTTCGGCCCCGCTGGCCAATTGGTTGGCAGTGGCCGAGAGTTCGGTGGATGATCCGGCCAGCGTTTTTGCATTGCCGGCAATCTGCTTGATAATGCCCTGTAGTTTTTCCACGGCCAGTTCGCCGACTTCGTCCTTGGAGTCGGCCTTGAGGCGTTTAGTGAGATCACCCTCGCCTTGAGCGATATCTTTCAGCCCATTTTTAACTGCCCATAGAGGTCGGACGATTTTCTTGGCCGCCAGAATCGTGATTGTCACTACGACAACCTGCGTTATGATGGCAGCGATGAAAGACCAATATAGGAATCCATTGAGCGCGGCGCTAAGTCGTCCTCTGGCATCGTGGAAATCATCTTCATAGGCGCCGGCGCTGATGATCCAGTCCCAAGGTTGAAAGTAGGTAATGGCGACGATTTTCTGCCGCGCATCGGCATCGCCCTGGTTTTTCCATGGATAACGTTCAAAAACGCACTCGCCGTTTTTTGCGGCCAGTGCTTTTTGGACAATGGATTGAATGAATAGTCGTCCGTCGGCATCTTTCGCTTCCCAGATGTTTTCGCCGTCGCGTTTGCCTTTTTGAGAAATAATATAATGTCCCTTATGCTCGTTGGAACCGCCCAAGACGTAAACATATCCCGTCTTTCCGACAACGATGTCCATAATGCCTTGTCTAAGCTCGGGAATGTCTTCTTGGTTAAGGCCCACATACAGGGCTCCTACAACACGCCCTTGATCGTCGCATAACGGTTTATAGGCGGTGATGTACCATGCGTTCACGACAAAGGCGAGTCCGGTATAAGTCTTGCCTTGAAGCAGGGCGGCTACCACCGGGTTGGGCGAACCGTTGGGTTGAGTCGCAGGAATGAAAGTACCCACTGCGCGAGTGCCGTCGGGCTTTTTGACATTGGTGCAGATGCGGAGCATGTCACCGGTATCGCTTATCCGCTGGAAGATCGTGCAAGTTCCTCCGACTAACGATGAAACCTTATCCACGATGGGCGACTGTATATCACTCTTTGAATTCACATCCAGTCCAATGTCGCCGACCATCATCTTCGGCAAGCGGACTTCCCGGGTTTCCTTGCTAAGTTGATTGGTGACATTCATAGTTACCGACTCGTTAGAAAAGGAGATTTTACCGATATGAGCCAGGAGATCATCGGCCACATTCAGACACTGGCCGACTTTCTTATTGATACTGGCGTCTTGCACTTGGAGCATGCGGTAGACGTCCTTGGCAATTGCGGCGCATTGTTGCCGGGCTTGAACATCCAATTCCGCCGAGAGTTCCTTATCAAGCGATCCTTTCCGGAACTCAAGCATTCCTGACAGTATAATTGCCATTGCGGCAGTTCCGCCCGAACTCAGCATGAGGATTTTGGATTTGATTTTCATTTCAGAATACCTTTGCGGATTAAGCAACCAATATTTTTTATAGGACGATTTAAAGGTTTAAATGTCAAAGCAATTTAATATGTTACAATCTTGGCAGGCCGGGTTCCTTTACGGCAATTGCCGCATCCACGTCAAGGACGATCAGCAGTGTTTTATCCAGTTTGTATACTCCCTTGAAGAATCGCCCGTCGACGCCGCTGATATTGGCGGGAGGCGTATCGATCTGGTCGGCCCGGGCCAGCACCACGTCGGCCACGCGGTCGACGAGCATGCCGATTTCCTCGTTGCCGGAATTGACGACCACGGTCCGGGTGCACTGGTTGATTTCGGTCCGGCCCATTTCCAGGACCTTGCGCAGGTCAACCACGGTAACGACTTCGCCGCGCAGGTTTATAACTCCGCGGACGTGCGGCGGGGCCTGAGGGACGGGCGTCACCTCGACCTGCCTGTTGATTTCCTCGACATTGTGGATATCGATTCCAATCAGCAGATCGCCGACGTAAAAAGTAACGAATTCGACCTCTCCGGCGGATCTAACGGATCGAGTTGTGGTTATAGTAGACATAATTATCTCCCCATGCCCGCTTCTGCATACTGAGCATGCATGCCTGCGGTTGGTTTGTTTGTTTGCAGATAGTTGGCTACCGAAGCCAGCAGTCTTTCGCGGTCGAGCTTGATTTGATAGTCGTCGATGCCCGATTCCATTCCTCGTTGCACGTCTTCATCGCCGGCCAGGGAGGATAGAGCAATGATCGGCAGGTAATTGAACCTGGGGTCGTCTTTGATTTTGCGAGACAACTCGAATCCATTCATATTGGGCATTTCCAGGTCGGTGACGACGAGATCGAATTTTTTGTCCGAGCTTTCGAGCATATTCCAGGCGGCCAATCCGTCTTTACATTCGACCACGTTGTATCCGTCGTCTTTCAGGAAACTGGCTACCTGTTTGAGGAAGAAGTTGGAATCCTCGGCCAAGAGGATCATCGGCGCCTGGCCCATGCTTTTACCGGCCTCGAGAATCACATTCGCCTTGCGGTCAGAGAACCAAGCGGGATGGGCCAGCCTTGTCAATTCGAACAGATCCAAGAGGCGGGTAGTTTTTCCGTCCACCACCAGGGAGCCAATCACACCCGGTTCGCGTAGCGTTGTGGTATCAACCGAGGTGGGCAGTTCGCGGATGTCGATCAGTTTTGGAACTATGAGTCCGACTTCCCGGCCTAGAGCGTTAAACACAACCACATATACTTTGTCGGTATCCGGGCGGGGCGACGCTTTTATTTGTTTTTCGAGGGTCAAAAGCGGGAGCGATCCGCCCCGGTACTGGAGAACCTCCTGGCCGCCCACGCTGTCGATCTGCGCGCGTAAGATTCGTTCCAGCCGGGTGATTGTGCCCATGGGTATGCCGAATTGCTCCTTGGGATCATTTGTGAAGAGGAGGATGAGTTGGGTCTCGTTGGCGGCAACTACCGCGGCGTCGGATTCGCCGTGCACATCATCTTCGTCGGGCAGTACGAGCTGCGTATGCGAGGCAATGCCCACCACGTCGAGGATCAATGCGACTCGACCATCGCCAAGGATGGTTGCGCCGGCCAGGCAGCGGCAGTCCTGCATATGTCTCCCCAGAGGCTTAACGACGATTTCCTCGGAGTCGTGCAAGCCGTCAACGACGACCCCGTACTGCAAATGCCCTGCCTCGACCACAATAATGTGCACCGCGTCGTCCTGCTGTACGAGATCGTGCTTGATGCCCAGTGCGGCGTCGAGACGCACCAAAGGCAGGAGTTTTCCGCGGAGGCGAAAGACTTCGGCCTGCTTGACGCGCTCGATTTTGGCGGCCGCCTCGTGAGCTTTTATGCGAACCAACTCGTTGATGCTGGCCTGCGGTATGGCAAAGCAGTTGCCGCCGCAGCGGACGATCAGGGAAGGAATAATGGCCAGTGTGAGCGGCAAGCGGACGTTGATAGTCGTGCCGCGTCCAACTTCAGTGTCAATTCCCACCGCGCCGCCCAATTTTTCGATGTTAGTCTTGACCACGTCCATTCCCAGGCTGGTGGCCTTTTCCTTGAGTCTCTTGATATTGATACCGGCGCCGTCGTCGGTGATAGTAATATTTACCTTGCCCGCCTGATGGAAAGCCCGTAAAACAATTGTACCCGCTGCGGGCTTGCCGGCCTTGGTCCGCGTTTCGGGAGATTCGATGCCGTGATCGACCGCGTTGCGGATGAGGTGAGTGAGGGGGTCGCCTATGGCCTCGATGACCGATTTGTCCAACTCCACGTCTTCGCCTTCGAGATGGAGTTGGCACTGTTTGCCGAGTTGGTTGCTGAGGTCGCGGACGATTCGGGGGAAGCGGCTGAAGACCGTGCCCACCGCCTGCATCCGCGTTTGCATAATGGCTTCCTGCAGTTCGCTTGTGACCTGGTCGAGCCTGGCAGCCACGGAGTTCAATCCGCTGTCGCTGGAACCGACCGTTTGAAGCAACTGGTTGCGGGCAAGCACCAGTTCACCGGCCAGGTTCATCAGGCTGTCGAGCACGCTCACCGAAACGCGGATATTGGCGTCGCCCGCTGCGCCAGTGCCGGGTGCTTTGTCCGTGGACCGCCTGCCGCCGCTGTCCGCCGAACGGCGATCCTGCATCTCCGGCGCCCTTTGGTCGGATTGGGATAAATCGCCTTTATTCGGCTCTTGCTGTGATATGGGCGTTTTAAGCGGTATCGAGTCGGCTGCAGGATGGCACTGCGATTCTTTTTCGGCCGGGTGCAAAGAAGAGGTTGCCGGGGGTAAAGTCGGCTTTTCCACTGGGGTCTCTTGGGGGTAGTGCTGTTCGGGCATGGTTGCTCCATTAACGGTTTGGGCCATTGGCGGATCTGTAGTTTCCTGCGGTCTATCGGCGGCGACCATTAGTTGCAGAGCAGTCACGTGTTCTAAAATTTCAATTTCATTAGAGTGCTCGATGTCATCGAGCATGCTTCGCAGGGCGTCGGCAGCCCGCAACATTACGCTGGTAGCGGGTGCGTCGGGGACATACTGCCGGTTGCGGATCAGGTTAAGCACGTTTTCCAACTCGTGGGAGAGTTGGCCGAGGGTGGTGAAGCCGAAAAACCCGGCCGCTCCCTTGATCGAGTGCACCGCCCGAAATACTTTGTTGACTAACTCGACGTCGATATTGGCGCCGGCCGTCTCGATGGCCAGGAGTTGGTTTTCGATATCGGCCAGGTGTTCGCGCGACTCGACAACAAATTCGGCGATAATACTGTCATTTTCTGATGGCATTGGCTTACCTCATCGCATGTGCATGAACATCACATATTATACATTTACAAATTTTTTCAGTTTGTCGCGAAGTGTATCGGCTTCGAAGGGTTTGATGATGTAGTCGGACACGCCGACTTGGATGGCCTCCAATACTCGGCGTTTCTCGGCCTCAGTGGTAATCATGATGATGGGGACATTTGCATTCTGGGCGCGGATTTCCCGGATCACGTCCAAGCCTGTTTTGCCGGGCATGTTCCAGTCAGTCAGGACCATATCGAATCCGCCTTGCTTGAAAAAAGAAACGGCCTCCTCGCCGTCTTTCGCCTCGGTGGCATTGGGAACGCCGATGGCCTGAAGAGAGCGGATAATGATTTTCCGCATCGTGCTAGAGTCGTCCGCAACGAGCACATTTAGACTCATAAATTCCCCTCTTCACATCTGGCCAAGTTCTGGGCGATAAACACACGTTTATTTCTCGATCACACAAATCGAGAAAAAAGCCTAACCGATTGCTTCTTTCCCGCCCGCCAGATGACTTAGGGGGAATCTATGATTACCCGCCAAAGATCAAATGTCAGACAAATATAGATTAAGGTTTGTGTGGAATTGATATTTATCCCATATTTTTTATATGGTTATTGGGCGGGTAATAATCCATAATTAACTGAGTAGTAAGATATATATAAGGAAACACTGGTAGAACAACAGTTAAATTCGTTTTAATATGTATATAAATCAACTCATCATGCTACAATTAAAATATATGCAGGTAAGCCTTTATAGAAATTATCTGCAACTCTTTCTGCAACCTCTTTTGTTGATCATCTAAATCACAAACGATCTGATCTATTGTGGGTTTCAAGGGCCGGCTTGGTTTGCCGTCTCCAACAATCAAAGATTTGCCTTCCCTATGTGCAGATTATTCCAAGCGGCCACACGCCTGTGGGGCTCACAGTAGCCCGCTATCATGCCCAGGTTAACCAGCCCATCAAGGCAAGGAATCTTGACAGTCGGCATAGCCTCGCTAAATTGATGGGGTAATAATAGACTATCCGAAAACACATAAATATGATGAAGAAGGCGTGTCGGCCATGGAAAATCATCGGGCCAAGCAGCCCTCACCCTAACCCTTTCCGGGCACCGACCGAAGGTTGGTCGGGAGAGGGGATTTTTCGGATGGTATCCAAGTTTTGTGAGTGCCCTGAAACGAACCGTAAAATGTAAACAGTAAACTAAAAAAAGGAGCGGTTATGAGCACGTTGAAACCAAAGGGAAATGCGATGAAACGGATGCTTGCCGCAACATTCTGTTTGTGTTTTTTGGCCGGCGGGTTCTCAACCGCACTGGCGGCTGAAGCGACCGACGGACTGGCCCGGGATTTTGCCGTTCCGCCCGACTCGGCCAGGCCGCACACCTGGTGGCACTGGATGAACGGCAACATAACGAAGGAAGGCATTACAGCCGATCTGGAGGCGATGAAGCGAGTGGGCATCGGCGGGGCTCAGATTTTCAATGTTTCCGAACGCATTCCCGAAGGTCCCGTAGGCATCTTGAGTCCCCAATGGCTGGATCTTATGCACCATGCGGCGGCGGAGGCCTATCGGCTGGGCCTCGAGTTGTGTTTTCACAATTGCCCCGGCTGGGCAAATAGCGGCGGCCCGTGGATTCGGCCCGAGCACGGCATGCAGACGGTGGTGACCAGCGAAGCCCAGGCGAAGGGACCGGCCAATTTTGACGCCGTTCTCGCCCAACCGGCGACGAAAGCAGGTTACTACCGCGACATCGCCGTGCTTGCCTTTCCGACTCCTTCCCAGAAATTTCAGATCGATAAACCGAATCCGAAGACGCTGTCGGGCTCTGAATTCCAATACGGCCTGCAGCCCGATCCCAAGACAGTACCTGTTGCGGCGGCGGTGGCACGCGATCGCATCGTAGAGCTGACTTCCAGCATGGCAGCCGACGGCAGGCTTACCTGGGATGTTCCCGCGGGCAATTGGACCATTCTGAGGATCGGCCATACTCCGACGGGCAGGACCAACCATCCCGCTCCCAAGTCCGGGACCGGGCTGGAATGCGACAAGCTGAGCCGCGAGGCCCTCGATGCCCACTGGGCGGGCGGCGTGGAGCCGGTTTTGAAGAATCTCGGCCCCTTGGCGGGCAAATCGGTGAACAACTGCCTTATCGACAGCTACGAGGTGGGCAACAATAATTGGTCGCCCCGCTTTCGCGACGAGTTCATCAAGCGCCGGGGCTACGATCCCATCCCACTGCTGCCGGTCCTGAGCGGCCGCTATGTCGAGAGCGGCGAGATCACCGAACGCTTTTTGTGGGATTTCCGCCGCACGATTGGCGATCTTTTCGCCGAAAATTATTTCGGCTACTTCGGCGATTTGTGCCGCAAGCACGGGCTGAAGTTTTCAGTCGAGCCTTACGAAGGTCCATTCGAGTGCCTCCAGGCCGGGGCCAAGGCCGATATAATCATGGGTGAATTCTGGGTCGGGGCCTCCGGCGGCGTTTCGAACTCGGTCAAGCTGGCGGCCTCGGTCGGGCATACGCACGGCATTCGCATTATCGGCGCGGAATCCTTCACGGCCAGGCCCACGAACGGAAAATGGCTGCAACACCCGGGCTCGCTCAAAATTCAGGGCGATTCGGTATGGTGTGCGGGGGTTAACCGCTTTATTTTCCACACTTACGCGCACCAGCCCTGGATGGACAAGGCGCCCGGCATGACCATGGGCCAGTGGGGCACCCATTTCGGACGCTTTAATACGTGGTGGGAACAATCCCGCGATTGGCTGGCCTACGTCGCCCGATCCCAGTACCTTTTGCAACAAGGGCGCTCGGTGGCTGACGTGTTGTTCTTTGGCGGCGAAGCGTCGCCGGGCGGCAACGTATTTCGGCCGGATCTCAAGGCCAAGGGCTACGATTACGATGCCGTGGGCACCGACCTGATGCCGGCCCTGTCGGTGAAGGACGGACTTGTCACTATTCCCAACGGCGGCAGCTACCGCGTACTGGTGCTGCCCGATAGCACCTGGATGACTCCTGCGCTGGCGCGTAAAGTGCGCGATTTGGTTGAGGCCGGCGGAGTCGTTATAGGGCCTAAACCGCAGAAATCCCCGAGTCTGTCCGACTATCCGGCCTGCGATGCCGAGGTGGGCCGGATTGCCGACGAGGTCTGGGGAACCACCCCCGGCGAACATGCGTTTGGCAAGGGGCGCATCATCTGGGGCGGCCCGGTCGAGGAAGTTCTGGCATCGCTGGGCGTGAAACCCGATTTCGCGGCACTGAACCGCGGAGCCCAAACGGCTTACATACATCGAATAACGGAGGCGGCGGACATCTACTTCGTCTCCAACCAAAAATCCTTGCCCGAGTCGGTGGATTGTGCATTCCGCGTCACCGGGCGCTTGCCCGAATTGTGGAATGCAGAGACGGGTTGCACTGAGCCCGCACCGATGTGGCGCGTCGAGGACGGCCGCACCATCGTGACGCTGAATTTTGAGCAGGCCGGTTCCATATTCGTGGTCTTTCGCCAAGTGGCCGCGGCGCCGACCGATCCGATTGTCAAAATTTCCCGGCAAGGCGGCGTCCCCTCAAACCGGCAGACGTCCAAGTTGGAGATTCGCCGTGCGATTTACGGCGTCTTCAACAAGCCTGATGGGGAAAAGGTCGATGTTACCGCCAAATTAAATGAAAAGGTGAAAAACGGACTGCTGCAAGCGACGGTTTCCAACGATCTTGCCGGCGATCCCGCGCCAAATGTGATTAAAGAATTGCGGGTCGAATACGCAGTGGACGGCGTGGTCCAATCGGCCGTGTTCGGGGAGGGGGAGGAATTACAATTGCCCGAGGAAGTCCAAAGCCTGTCTACACCCGCGCCGCGTTTGTTGCTCGAAGACGGACAACTACGCTTGATTGCGGCAAATGCCGGCCGCTACACATTCAGCACCGCGTCGGGCGCTGAAAAGACCGCCACGATTGAATCTCTTCCCGAGCCTGTGGAGCTAACGGGTTCTTGGGAACTGACCTTCCCCGCCGGTCGCGGCGCCCCGGACCGGGCGACTTTCGACCACTTGATGTCCTGGCCTGAACACGCCGATGCCGGGATAAAATATTTCTCCGGCACGGCGACTTATCGCAAAACCATTGCCATTCCGGCGGCCTGCCTGGCAGCGGATCGCATACTGCAACTCGATCTTGGAAGTGTAAAGGAGATTGCCGAGGTTCGGCTGAACGGCCAAGACCTGGGGATCTTGTGGAAATCGCCCTTCCGAGTGGACATCACCCGTGCAGCCAAGGCGGGCGATAACGAACTGGAGGTGCGAGTCACCAACCTCTGGCCCAATCGACTCATCGGCGATGAGCAGCAACCGGAGGACTGCGAGTGGAACGGCATCGTTCTGAAAAGCTGGCCGGATTGGATGCTGAATGGAACGCCCCGGCCGGTGCCGGCGCGTGTGACGTTCACCACATGGAAACACTGGACCAAGGACGCATCGCTGCTGCCATCGGGATTGCTCGGGCCGGTGGTGCTGCGGACGATGGTAAAAATCCCGGTGAAATGAGGCGAGCGATTACAGGTTATAGAGTCTAATATTATAATTATGTCGCTAACCGGCGGTCAACGACCGCCGGAAAACTGGCGAAATCCTGCCGGCGGCTGTTAGCCCGCCGGCTATTAGTGGTGTTAAGGCATTGTTGAGAACTTCATTTGGGATGGCTTACCGGCAATTTGAATGACGAGACGGCAATCTCGGATTCCATTTTCAGGGAAGATTCGTAAGTACATGGATCGGTCGGTCTATTGCCGTAAAACGAACGTTTTGCGACATAGCCCAAAGGGATGATTCTCGGGGCCTGAGCCATATTTGGGGGGTTATTGCTCGCGGATCGCTCAGGAATACGAATGGCATGATTCACACAGCGGCGGCTTCACATTTCGAGACTTTGTTCGCAGCGTCCCTTTCAAAGAGACCCGCCCGATATAAAATGGATAGTCAAAGTTGGAGCGATGCTTGTTATAGGTTCAACAGTGCTGCAACCGCTGCGGCCCAACTCGCATTGTGTATGATGATTTACAACAAGGAAATAACCGGCTTCAGTAAGAAGGCCGAATTGTTTGCCAAAATTGGACGCCTAGCCGCGCCGGTACAGGCGAGCACGGCGCAGGTATGGCTCACCTGGCAAAGTAGTCCGTACCAGTCCGCTCCGCTCTTGTTCGAAGAATAATCCGGTTGATCCAAAAATAGCAAGGAGTACCGCCATGAAGACCGCTTTGATTCGTTTCGCTTGGCTTCCTTTGTTGTTATGCCAACTCGCTTTGGCACAGACCGAGCAGCCCCAGCCTGCGGCGCCTCAGCCCACGCCGGCGGTCGAGGATTTCAAGCCGTCGTCACTTAATCAGCCCGGAAGACAGTATCCGCAGGTAAACTCTGAAAGGCGCGTCCGCGCCCGCGTCGTCGCGCCACAGGCACAGAGCGTCATGCTCGATCTGGGCGGCGTTAAATATCCGCTGACCAAGGGCGAGGACGGCGCCTGGGTCGGCGAGTCGCGGCCACAAGATGAAGGTTTCCACTACTACCAGCTCGTGATCGACGGCGCACAGGTTCCGGACCCGGGCAGTCTGTACTTCTATGGCGCCAGCCGCTGGGGCAGCGGGCTCGAAGTTCCTGCCCAGGATCAGGACTTCTATGCCGTCAAGGACGTACCCCACGGCCAACTGCGAGAGGTTATCTTCCATTCGAAGAGCGCCGATGCCAACCTGCGGTGTTTCGTTTACACGCCCCCGGATTACGAGAAGGATCCGTCCAAGCGTTACCCGGTGCTGTATTTGCAGCACGGCGGCGGGGAAGATGACACCGGCTGGGGTAACCAGGGTCACACCGGTCTGATCATGGATAACATGATTGCCGCCGGCAAAGCCAGGCCCTTCATCATAGTGATGGCCAACAGCTATATTCCCGGCGCTGCCGGCCCCGGTCGCGGGCCGGCTCCTGCCGCCCAACCCGGCGCGGCGGCTCCTGCGGGGGCCGCCCCATCTCGCAGCGTCCCCGGTCCCCGCGGACGCATGTTCGACTTCAGCGCCTTCGCGCGGGTTCTTGTCGACGATCTGATTCCATTCATCGACGCCAATTACCGCACCATCGCAGATCAACCGCATCGGGCAATGGCCGGTCTGTCGATGGGCGGAATGCAGACCCGATCGATCACCCTGGCCAACCTCGACAAGTTCTCTCACATCGGCATTTTCAGCGGCGGCAGCATAGCTCCGACGGAAATTTCCGACATGGACGCCTTCAAGCAGAAGGTCAAAGTCGTGTTCGTCAGCTACGGGAGCCGCGAGAACAGCGCTGCCGGCAAGGCCAACGTCGAAGCGCTGCAAAAAGCCGGCATCAAAAGCGTTTTCTACGAATCCCCCAATACCGCTCACGAGTGGCTGAGTTGGCGGCGCAGCCTGCATGAATTCGCACCGCTGCTGTTCCTAGACCAACCCCTTCCGCCCCAGTCTGTGCAAACGACTACCGAATCCAGCACGGTTTCTACCGCGCCTGCCGCAAAGACTATTCGGATCAAGGCCGGCCAATCCACTCCGTTTACCGATTCGAGCGGCCAGGTTTGGTTGGCGGAGCAAGGTTTCGAAGGAGGCGAAACAACTGATCGCGATCCCTCGACAAAGATCGAGAACACCAAGGATCCGGGCTTGTTCCTAAGCGAGCACTATTCAATGGATTCTTTTTCCTGCAAGCTGCCCAACGGCAAGTACATAGTAAAACTCTACTTTGCCGAGACGTTCGAAGGGATTACCGGCCCTGGCGAGCGAGTGTTTTCTTACAATGTGCAGGGACACGAATTCAAGGATTTCGATATTTGGAAGAAGGCCGGCGGCCCCAATCGCGCCTATATCGAAAGCGTGCCCGTGGAAGTGACCAACGGAGAACTCCGCATTGTTTTCACGAGCCAAGTCGAAAATCCGGAGATCAACGCGATTGAAATAATACCACAAAAATAGGCCGAGACAGACGCGTGAACCTCCGCGCCCGCAGTGCCCGGCTTGCAGATTGACGCCGGTAAAGTCACGGGCGCGGTCAGCCCCATGTTGTATGGGCTGATGACCGAGAAAATCAATTTTTCCTACCAAGGCGGACTTTACGCCGAACTGATGCGCAATCGCACGTTCAAATAAAATGCACGGAATCGGGTTTCTGGAATGCAGTCGGCGGCACGACCATCGCGATTGACAAGAACCAGCCTCTCAACGCCGAGTTGAACGTGATTTTGAAAATGAACACGAGCAAGGCATCAAAGGCTTTGCTCGTCGGTATCGTCAAGAAATTTCATCCCTCAACCGACATTCTGAGCAACGACGCCTACGATGTTGCAGTTTTATGGCTACTTGTGGACTGCAAATAAGCGTACTTGCCGCATGTCCAGCCACAAGCTCACCCATCCTTTGTCGTCGTGGTGCTATACAATCGCATAAAGCGGCATATCCGCGCTGCAGTCTCGTATACTTATCCCTATTCTAAGACATGTCAGAATATCACCCTATTCTCGGAACGCCTCGACTTGCTTAGGAACCCGCTTCATGCAATAGATGGATTCTAAACCTTGTAAATTAGGGTCTTCAAGTGTTATGCCGGGTTTTGAGAAACGGAAGATCAGGCGCGGCAGCTTGTAATTTACATATATTTTAGTTACGATAGGGGCGTTATCTGCCAGGAGCGAATCCAGGCGGCGACCAGCTTGAAAATCCCGGCTGGACCAGCGCCATACAACAATCAAACTGAGGAGTAAGTCCGATGAAAGCCCGAATTGTAAACTTTTTTATGAAAATATCGGCCATAATTCTCCTTGTTTTGCCGGTCCTGTTGACTGTCCTGCGGGCGGAAGACGCGTCCACCACGGCGCCCGTGCTGGAAATTGATTTCCAGTCGCCGACCACTCCGGTGAGCCCCACCCTGCACGGGCTGATGACCGAGGAAATTAATTTTTCCTATGACGGCGGCCTGTATGCCGAATTGATACGCAATCGTGTTTTTCGCAATGACGAGAAGGACCCGACGGTGAACTGGTCGCTGGTCAAAGATGCCGGCGCGGAAGGCGAAATGCGCGTGGTTGATACCCACCCCTTGACTGACAAACTGCCAAACAGCCTGGAACTGGAAATCAAAAACGCCGCCGAAGGGCAACGCATCGGCGTAGCGAACGAGGGTTACTGGGGCATACCGGTTAAACCCAAAACGACCTACCGCACATCATTCTATGTCAAAGGAAGCATGCCAATCAGGGACAGGCGGAGCGGCAGTACAACTGGAAACAAATTTACAGGCCCCTTGCAAGTAAGTCTGGAAAGCAACGACGGCACTAAAATATACGCCCGGGCCGAGACTCCAGAGGTCAATTCCAAGTGGCAACGGTTTGAGATTTTGCTGACCACCGGCGACGACATCACTCCGTCGGCTTCGAACCGTTTTGTTATTTCCGCGCAAAATACGGGCAAAATCTGGCTCAGCCTGGTGTCGCTTTTTCCGCCGACATACAAAGATCGCCCCAACGGATTCCGGGCCGATCTGATGGAAAAAATGGCCGCCATGAAACCCACGTTCCTGCGCTTCCCGGGAGGGAATTACGTCGAAGGCAACTTCCTATGGGAGCGCTTTGATTGGAAGGAAATGATCGGACCTTTGCCGTTCCGGCCCGGGCACCGCAGTTGCTGGAACTACCGGTCCACCGACGGCATGGGACTTTTGGAATTTATGAACTGGTGCGAGGACTTGAACATCCAGCCGGTGTTGGCCGTTTTTGCCGGATACTCGCTCAGGCAACAGTCGGTCGAACCCGGCCCACTGTTGGAACACTATGTGCAGGAGGCGCTGGAAGAAGTCGAGTACCTGACGGGCGACGCCGAAACTACGTACTGGGGCGCTCAACGGGCCAAGCACGGACATCCCAAGCCGTTTGAACTCAACTATGTGGAGATCGGGAATGAGGACTCTTTCGACCAAACGGGCAGTTACGACGCCCGCTTTGCGCAGTTCTACGACGCATTTAAAGCCAAGTATCCCAAGATACAGTTGATCGCCACCGACCGCAGGGCCAAAGCTCGTACTCCTGACGTTTATGATGATCACTACTACCGCAATGCGGAAGGATTTTTTAGGGATCTCACGCATTACGACAAGGCCGACCGCAACGGGCCGAAGGTCTTTGTCGGGGAATGGGCCACGCGCGAGGGATCGCCCACGCCGAACTTCAAGGCTGCGCTGGGGGACGCCGCTTGGATGACCAGCATGGAACGCAATTCCGACCTGATCGTGATGCACTGTTATGCACCTTTGTTTGTGAATGTCAATCCCGGCGGCATGCAGTGGAAAACAGACTTGATCGGCTACAATGCGCTTGAGAGTTACGGTTCGCCGGCCTACTACGCCCAGGTCATGTTCAGCAATCACATCGGGAATGTGACGCCGAAATCGGAGTTGAAGGCCGAGCCGGGTCTTCTGCTGCCTTATTCTGTGACGCGGGAGACCAAAACCGGCAAGATTTATCTGAAGGTCGTGAATCCCGGATCATCGGCACAGTCAGTAAAAATCGTGCTCAATGGGCTGGCCAAGATTCAGGAGGAAGGACAGGCCATTACTCTTAGCGCCGGCAGTCCGGAAGACACCAATTCCATTACAGAACCGACCAAGATCGTACCGGTAAACAGCCCGCTAAC
>JBEKZY010000157.1:0-10986 GCA_049509395.1 Thermoguttaceae bacterium
GCGTCGTTAATCGTTCCGGTGCCGGCTAAACCTCCGTAGTTATCGATTTGCACTGGAGCGCCCACCGGCAAACTGCCGTTGTCCGCCAGCCATCCGCCGGATAGCGAGCCGGTGCCGGTGCCGATAATGTCGATGAGGCCGGTAATGGTGTCCACTCCTCCAAGAATGAAATACCCGACCCCTGACTTTGTAAAACCTTGCGTGCCGGCCAGCGGAGCATTAACGAGAAGATAGTTGGACGATGAACCGGCTCCGACCCACACGCTTGGAACGCCGCTCGAAACTTGCAGCGTTAAAGCAGAGGTCGAAGGAGTTCCGGAATTGATAGTATAACTCCGGTTGTTATTTATGGTAAAAGAGATATTTCCAATAGTGTGATCGCCGTCCAGGGTAATTGTCCGGCCACCATTTGGATTAATGGAACCGATTGTGTTGTCAATGCCATCCGGCGGGCCGGCCGGGCTCCAAATGGTAGCTGTATTCCAGCTTCCATTAACACCTTGTTCAACAAAGGTCGTAGCCGCATTGGCGGTGGTCAATGAGATCAATAAGGCGACTGCTATTATCCCGGTTAGAAAAAGTTTCTTCATAGTATTGTGACCTTGCATTAAAAAGTTTGATAATGTCGTTCGAGGAAAGAGTTTGTTTATTTTTGTTACTTCTGAAAATTGCCTGAGAATGAAAAAACAGTCCGAAAGTTAAGTTAAAGGGTGAGCAGATAACTCCCACGGAACTCTTACTGTCGTGGCGCAAACATAAAGCAGCCGTAGTTCCGCAGAAAGAACCAACTTAGAAAAGCACCCGCACTTCTAGATTTCAATCGATCAGGATCTCATCATTCAACGGGTACTAACGCTGCCTCGCAATTTTAGAGATATACGAGTACTAACGACTATCAACTATCTATCCTTGGTATTGCCCCAACACGTTTTAATTTACCAAAATCCGAACAGGTGTCAATAAAATTCCGCCACAATTTAACCTCTAAACAGCAAAAATAACCATGTAGAGGGGTTAAATACTGCAATATATGCGAAAATCTGGTTGAATTTTATCCTGGAGAAGGCATTAGTCCATAAATTACTACAATTATGAATTATATAGTCACAGGACGATCATCAGTTCTATATATTCGGACTGAAGTGCTAAGATCGGGGGTAGTTCGCCCACATCCATTTTCGCATAAATCTTAACGCTATTTCCTGTTATTTTTGTAAATTTTTAATCCAGGTACTTGCAATAGTTAAATTTTTATGTAAAATGAAGAACATGAAGTACGGTAACCCGAGCGACGTGACCGGGTTGCCCGAACAATAATTTAACCCACTCAGCCAACGAGGCAGCGCTTCACGTCACCGCACTTCCGCAATCAGGCATCCATGTCTCATGGATGACGCGCTGCTGTTTCTATTTTTAGCCGATTCACGGCGCCCTTGGTTTCTCAAGTTCGTGACCATCGAATGTGGATTACAGGTCAATCCCCATCGAAATTAATGATTCAGTTTTGTGTTTTGAATGTATGGAGTTCAATGTGGAATTGATTAAGAAATTTTATTATTCACCTTGTTTCAACCCGCTTGGTTGAGAAATTTGAAGGAGGTTCTTATGAAAAAGAGTTTTGCTATTATGTGTGCAGTAAGTTTAATGCTGATTTTGACAAATTCAGCGTTAGCCGATCTGGTTAAGTCGTATGAAAATGTCGGGATGGATTATACGTCTGGTAGCACCAGTACTTTTACTATCGGTGCCACTGTTGGTGTTACTCAGGGTTCTACCAGTTTAGGCATCACAACTCCAGGTAATTGGTGGACTTGGGTTGGAACCGATTGGAATGCCCCAGATAATGCACAATCATTTGCTTCGCTTATGGCACAACATTCTACAATCCTATTGGACGTTACAGTTGCGCATGACGCTTCCCCGGGTTGGGACGATTATATTCAGCTTCAACCGCAAATTGTTGCTGACACAGCTAATCAATCATTAAACTGGTCGGCTAATGTTTCCGGCGGTACAAGCGCTACTTTAAGCTGGGATTATTCCGCCGTGCCTTTTACTGGATCTCCTTCCTGGGCGCAAATACAGTGGCATGAAGTGGGCCCTGATATGGACCACACTTACTACATCGACAATCTGCGTTTTGAAGGCCCACCGCCCACCAGCATTCCCGAGCCGACGAGTATCATATTGCTGGCGATGGCCGGATTAATGGGACTGTTATATTGGCGGAAACGTTAAATCACAACTTTGATGAACAACTTAGAGTAGTTTTACGGGCATGTCTGATAAAGGCGTGCCCGTTTTTATATAAACTTGTCTAAAATCATTCTTTAGAAGATCGCGATTCGAGCACTGCGCGGATCAACAGCGGCCAGGCGATTGTGGCGTCGCAATGCACCTCGGCAAACCGCCCGCCATCCTCGCAGCTTATGAATTTGCCCCAGGAAACGCCTTCGCTGTAAGTGCAGCCGCTCAATCCGCCCCAGTGCACCGGTTCCGGGCAAATCCGCACCGCATAACGGAACCGCGGCACGGGAAGATTGGCCCCCATCCGCATGTTTATGGTCTCGACAAACGGCCCCACCTGCTGGGCCCAATTTCTGGGCACGCCCCCGCCTATAGTAACAATGCCCAAACGCTTGGCCTTAAGAATCCGCTGGGCATAGTTGTGCAGGTCCAAAAAAGGATTATAAGACGGAACAGAGGCAAAGAATTTTTCCAAATCGGCTTCTTTTCCCGGCACAAAATTACGCTCCAAGGCGTGCTTGGCCAGGTCCAGACCCAACTCCGAATCGGTCAGGGCGGGCACGTAGACTGGCGTCTCGCGCCGATACGCACAGCCCAAAATACTGGGAATTTGCCCGGTTTCCAAAAGCTTTTTCCCGATCGCCCGATTTATCAGCCAGGAACAACTCGGCTGGGAATTGTCCATCTCATCGAGTACTTCCTTCACCAGGTTCCAAGCCCGGCATAGATTGGCCTCCATCTCCACCGTGTCGTACACCCGATTGTAGCCCCACGTATAAAGCTGTTTGTCGGTAACGTGCGGATCGGCCTTATAATGCACTCCGCCGGTGGCCTCCGAAAGACCATGGGCCATGATCGCCCCCGTGCTGACGATGATGTGTGCCAGGCCGGCGTCGATCATTTCGCACAGCACTTTGCCCATCTTTGCCACGGTCATCGCCCCGGATACCGTGACCACTATGGTGCAATCCGGATCTGCGGCCATGGCCGATAGGACCTCAAAGGCCTCGCCCAATTCCCGCCCCCCAAAAGCCGTTCGCGACATCCTTCGCAGCATGTCGGCAAAGCCCGTTGCTTGCCGAACGTCTATCGCTTCCAAAGGTTCCAGGCCGTCTTTTCCGCCGTCGTGCAGTTCTCGGGACATGATTATTATCTAAAACTATGGTAATTCTGAGCTACCCGCATCCTCATTTCAGGGTATAAAGCAATGCATGTCAAGACATGATGTAGAGGAAATTCGTGTTGGGGCAGCAGTTAAACTGCTGCCCCAACATGGTAAACGATGGGGAATTCAACTTGCCATTAAATGCAAAGCCTTGTAAAGTAACTGTCATACCAATGCGGGGACATCGAACATCTTTGACACCAACATAAGGAGGAGAAGGATTGGGAGAGCCGCTCGTACCACGAGAAGTTTTTTTCACCAAGGGCATAGGCAAACATAACACCCGCCTGCAAAGCTTCGAATTGGCGTTGCGCGACGCGGGCATCGAGATTTTTAACCTCGTCCGCGTGTCGAGCATCTTCCCCCCGCACTGCAAAGTTGTCTCGAAAAAGCAGGGACTGCCCAAGCTTCAGCCCGGCCAGATCGCCTACTGCGTTTTGGCCGAGGCCTCCACCAACGAACCCTCGCGGATGGTCGGGGCTGGCATCGGATTGGCCGTGCCTTCCGCCGGTGAACAATACGGATACATCAGCGAGCACCACGACTTCGGCATCACCGAGCCCCGACTCCGCGATCTGGTCGAAGACATGGCCGCCACCATGCTGGCCACCACGCTGGGCATCGAATTCGATCCCGAAACGGCTTACGACTACCGCAAGGAAATCTATCACATGTCCGGCAAGATCATTCAAACCCGGGCCTGCGTCCAAACCGCCGAAGGCGACAAAAAAGGCCTCTGGACCACCGTCGTCGCCTCAGCCGTGTTCGTGGTCGATTAAAAACCCATGCAAAAGCCCCTTGCGGTTTTGCGTTACCACGACTAAATGCCGTTTTCCTAAAAATAATCGCTATCTCAAATCCGAACAGATTCCCGGTTTCGGCGGTCTTACTTTCTAGAATCGGCCGGTGTAAGGAAAATACATGCCTGCCGTAATACAACAGCGGAGTCGCCGTGTGTCAAACAATTCATTGCACAGGGAATTCCTGGAATTGCTCGACGCATACGGCGCAACGCTCATGGCCATGCTTCGACGCCTGTGCGCCAACCAACACGACGCCGAAGACGTGTTCCAGGACACAGCCGCGCGCGTATGGCGCACTTTTTCCGCTCGGCCGAGGCTGCGAAATCCAAGGGCATGGATAATGACGACCGGGTACCGGGCGTTTCTCGATACCCGGGACCGATGGAAATCCTACGAAGCTCTGCTCGATACCGTGGATGATCGCACCGCTTCGCCCGGGCAAATGGCCGAGCGTTCGGAAGATTGCGCACGCGTACAAACGGCAATCACAGGCCTGTCCGACCCGATACGCGAAGTGGTCGTGTTGCACTACACCGGCGGGTTGACTTTAAGTCAAACCGCGGCGGCAATGGAAATTTCGGAAGGCACGGTAAAGAGCCGGCTTAATGCGGCCCTCAACAAACTGCGGAGTGTACTGGAATGAACTGCAATAATTTCCTGCCTGCTTTGGAAACTGGCGGATTTGTTCGGCGAATTCAAGCCCGGTGTCATGCCGCTCGTTGCCCGCGCTGTGCCGCGGTTCGAGCGGCGCTTGCCGCGGTAAAACGGCAATTGGCGGACACCGAACCGCTTTCGCCCCGCACTGAAAGGCTGTGGCGGCAGGCTGTCGGCGAGGCCACGGCACGACCTGTGCGTGGATTCGCTTGGAATCTGGTAACGGCCGGTGCGATAGCAGGGATATGTCTCGTCGTGGTCTTCTTACTCGCAATCTTTCAATATATTAATAATTCGCCTACGCCTGCATCACAGCCAACTGTTGCTCGAAACGAATCCCGAAGTCTCAGCCCAACCACGGTCGAGGAAATCGATCCCTCTGAAGGACTCGCGTATCAGGCGGACAAAGTCCGACGACTCGATATCGAGTTGAAATCCCTTCAACAGGTGATTGAGAAGAAAAGCGTGCAGAGGCAGATCGCCGCGACCCTCGAACGTTTCGGCGAGCCGCCATCCCCCACCCCGTAATAGAGGAGTCCAGCAATGACACTGTATAGTCGTAAGAGCGCCATGCTAGCCCATCTAGCGCTTTCCCTTGGCATCGGCATAAGCCTGCTGGCCGGCCCGGCCTGGAGTCAGGAGTCAATTCAACTTAAGGCTAAGGGGCCGGAAGGACAGACTAACCTCCGGTATGGCTTCGGAGGAATTTTCTTTGTCGACAAGAACCTTAAAGATGAGTACGATCGCCTCCTCTTTCGCATCCGAACCCTGAAGTCCGGTTTGGATGATGACCGGATCGGCAGCGCGGACACGTTAACACAGTTGAAAGAGGAGTTGAAGGACCTGCAAACAAGGCTCGACAATCTGCAAAAGGAGATTGAAAACAAGAAAACCTTTGTTTCTCTAGGAAAAATACATAAACAGACGGAGACTGTTACCTTCGACCCCGGTCCCGAACGGCTGCTGGTCGTCACGGCCAAGAACGTCCGCGTGGAAGGATGGAATGGCCAGCAGGTCAAGTGTGTTCTGGAGAAACAAGTCATCATTCCGGACAAGGATGACAGCACAAAGGCGGACGAGCAGTTGAACAGCATCAGGCTGATTCACAAGTATGGCGTTGCTCCACAAACCGTGGGAAAGGTCTCTGCCGAGCGATAGGCGGACGAGCAAAAATATCTGGCCGGTCCGGAGGCGAGCAAGCTGACCGAGCAAGAACGATACGTCCACCGTCTTGTGAAAACAAAACAAGGCGATCGATACCAGGCTTTTCAGGGAAAGAAAATCGACGCAATCGCAATAGAGGGACTTCGTCCGGATGAGGGCAACAGCACGATTACAATGGAAATCTCCGGAGTTTATTACACTGTTCATTACAATGTCTACGATCAAGAACTGCAACGTCACGCATCTTTGACGATTTACGTGCCGCGATGCGAAGCAGTCGCTTTGCAGGACTGCGAAAAAGGTCTGATCGTCAATGGCTTTCACGGCGATTTACTTGTCGACGGCGGGAAGGTTGAATCACGTGGCAACGCAACCTTCCAAATTCACGACCTATACGGTTCGCTGACGATCTCCGACTTGCCGATCAATTCCCTCTCCCTCTCCTTCTCCCTTAGTGCGATTCACGGAAGCGTTCGATTTTTGCCTCCCCTGACCGATGGATGCACCTGGAACGGTCTAAGCGCACCCTACATGGCTGGACTAATTGGCGTCGGGCGGTTGATGGCGTCACGGTCCAAGAGCCTTATAACTTGCAAGGAGGTCGAGGGTGATTTCACGGCCTCTTTCTTACAGGCCGATCTGCACTTGGACGGCGTCGCCGGCAAGATTGACGTGAGAAATGACTTCGGCGATACAAGCCTCACGGCCGAGACGGCCCTGTCCAAGACAAAACATCGCCTGGTCTCGGAATCCGGCCGAATCGAAGCCCGCTTCACATCCAATGGGATTGGTTCGCTGCCGATCCAAGCGTTGACCATTTGCGGCTCAGTTAGCGCGGACGTGCCCTACTCCGTTATTGAGGACCAACCACAGGAGGCCACCTGGCCGGCTGCGGACGGCTCGGCATGCACCTGGCGTGGAATGATCTCACGGCGCCCTGATAAAATTGCTGAAAAAGATCTGGTTGCCCGGTGCAAGTTTATGCGTGCCATCGTCAATGGCGAAGACGACTACCCCTGCGTGGACCTCCTTAGCCGCAGCGGCGTCATTCGGATTCTTTATGAGCCCAAAGAGAAGCTGAAAGCAGAGGAGAACTAGGCCTACCCCAGGCCTGACTTTGATTAGTCGCGCAGGTACGATCAGGATGATTTACGAGCCGTGAGTGTCGATTTTTCCGTTTACTTAAAGTCTTCGATGGGCGAGGGAACCGACTGCAAAAATCGCCCCCCGCTTTCGTACCAACCCTGCTTTGTAAATCGGCACCACCTTATATCAATCAGAAAACCCAGCCAATGACCGTTGCATTCCAGCGATGCGATCATGCGGCGGTACGGCAAGGGCTTGGGATGATAGAAACCCAGACCGCGATTCGACAGATGCTTGCCCACCACCGCGACGCTTTTGCCCTCCGGCGTAATGCCGTCTTCGGCAACCGGCGTGAGATGGATCAAGTAGGGAAATGGATAGCGGTTCTCATGCCGCTTTTCCAATATTTCCCGCTCGCTATATAGCGCGCTCATCAATGCCATTACTTGGCTGCGGACTTCGTCCTCTTGGCAAAAATTGCTTTGCTGAAGTAGATCAAGGTGCGGTTCATCAAGCTGAATCATGAGTGTTCACCAAGTTTTAAATGGCTTTTTGCCCACCCGCCTGCGCAGTCATGGGCGAATGGATTATATGGGATATATGGCCTTTGCAGGCACGTGAATACAATATGAAAAGACCACTCGGCGAAAAAAATCTGTAACTATCGATCGAGCACCTTACTGGAGAAGCATGCCCCAAGCGCTAGATCATCGAATGACCAAATAAAACCTAGTTCATAAATCACGGGATGTCAAATTAGCGAAAATATCGGCCTCGAACAACGCAATCGCCCAACGCCGGTAAACATCCCCCATCGCCCGCTGGAAATACGCATTCTCCGGCATTTCCGATGCCGCCCGATTTAACACTTCCAAGGCCTCCGCGTATTTGCCTTCCTTGCATAACTCTTGCGACCATTGATGATGTACGTGTGCGAAATTGAGCGTGAACGCCTCGTAATGCGGATCACATGCCAACCCTCGACGAAGCAGATCCACGGCCCGGGCATAATCGCCCGCATTGCCTAAATCGATGGCCCAATTGTTGATCGTGGCCAAAAAATTACCCCGGGCGGTGCTGCTTTGCGGATCCAGCCGCATCGCTTTGGCATTGGCTGCCGCCGCATCGGCAAAACGCTTTTCCGCCAGAAAATCGATGCCCCGGTTGTAATAAATCATCGCCGTCAGTTCGATTGGCGATATTTCCCGCAATTTGGCCTTGTCTTTATCAGGCTTCTGCCCAATCGTTTTCTGGGGACTGGCCGAATTATCATGTATTGAAAATGGGACTGCTCCCTTCTCTAATGTAGTCGGCACACGCCGTGTGCCGGAACTGCATGATAACGGTATATTCCCCTTCCCTTCGACATTATTTAAGAGTCTGTCGTGCTGCAAACAAAACCACTCCGGACAAGTAGTTTCCACGTCCAGCGTACCGTCCGGCAAAAAAACGCGGCTTAAGGCGTGCCCCGGCGTCTCCAGCCCGCAACATGATAATCCCAACTCGCCGGCCAGGCAGTTGAACAGCACCGTGGCGCTCACGCAATTAAATTGGCCTTCATCCAGTGCCAGCCGCAAATCGGTGCATTGGATGTTATACTTCCCTTTAAGAATTTTCCCGTGCAGGAATGTAAATATCGCCTCGACCTGCCGACGCGGCGAACCGTCCCCACCGCCGCTGCGCTTCAATTCCTCGGCCCATGCCGCCATCCGCTCCCGATAGCGTCTCAATTCAACCGTATCTTTCACCCCGCTGGCGATCAAGCCCGCATCCAAGAGCGAGAATTCGTCCATTCGCCCATCCGTCGCATCGGCAAACAACCGCTGTTCCAAAACCGATAACGGCGTTTCAACAATCGCCCAAACCCGGGGACTGTCCCCATTCAATGTAGTCGGCACACGCCGTGTGCCGGAACTGTAAGATAATAAGTCTTCCCCCCTTAATTCAAACTCGGCATTTTTATCCGATTCTAAACCCGCCTGATTGGTATCTGCCCGGGCCGGCAGACAAATACTCAGCCATAACGTCAGCGACCATATCACACTTCTTAGCAAGGCTTTTTGCATGACTTCTGCTTGTTGCGCTCCTAGCGATTGTGCCGCCTACGGACAGATTTCCGGCCGCGGAATACCACCCAATCGCAACAAACATAGGATGCAAAAAGACAACACACGGACAAGAAGCCGGCAATTTAGGTAGATTTTGTCGCTCTCAGGTCCGTTTACACCAAGAAAAAGCCCTCTGCCGCCAATAAAGATAATGGTTATATTTCGCCCAAATAGCATGAGTCGATAAGAAAAAAAGTACACCACACAGGTGTCGAACTAACCTCAGAAAACCCGGAAAATATGCGGTTGTCTTCCGAAAGCGGTGCAAAAAGCGGTGCAGTTGGCGGCGATTCTGCACCAATAGACCCCGACTTGGCCCTGATCGTCAATCACTGGCCCAACCTGTCCGAAACGGTTCGGCAAAGTATTGTGGCGATGGTCCGGGCGGCGGCCCCGGCTGGCAATGGATGCTAACCTGGATGGGTAGACATGAGCAGTACAAAACTGGTCTCGGGAGATCGGCTTTGTATTTTTCTTTCTCTATGTTACTTAACACCTAGGTAATTATATACACATGAGAGTGGGTACAACCCCGGGCGGTCCCTCCGGCCTTGATGGGACCCATTGACATCTAGCTTCCCCTTTCCAGAAAGTTCACTTTTAGTAAGTCTGACACAACCGTCGCCAAGTGTAGGCAAGCAGGCTGATGGCACCGACACCAAGGAGGACTGTCGTGGATGGTTCGGGGACAAGGGTAATTGAGGCAGAGTTTCCGATTATAAACTGGTTGTTGATTACATCACCGTTTGCAAGTGTGCCGGTTAACGTCTCACCATCCTGGCGGGCCGTGATATAATGTCGCCAGTCTCAATTGCGACCAGAAGCCGCGGACATAAAGATGCGATTGCAAAGGACTGCGACGGATGCGCCTATCGGAATTAGCGCCACACAGATAGAGTATGCACAAGGCCATGCTTGCCAGCCCAAGCGGATAGCCCAATACGCGTGCGAAAGTATTGGCAGGAAAAAAGTCAGCATGGCCCCCAGTACGCCTTCCAGCCCGTACGCGATTGATACGCCCCAGATCCAAGTAACGAAAAACAGCAACTCCGCGGCTATTTGACCGGAAAAACCAGCGAAAGTAACCAACTGATACAGGAATCCCATTCCTCCCCTCTCGATTTCCCGGACGACGTGGAGGTCTCCTTCTATTATTTCACAAAGCGATTTTCCACCGTCACCGCTGGTTTCCATGTTTATATGAACCTCACATGATCCCCTACGCTCAAGTTACCCAATAACCCGAATTTGATAAGGCTGCCTTTGATATTGATGCATGTAGAAAAGTGATATTAAAAATATCTTAGCAATTTCAACCAGCGTTTTCAATAATACCCCCCTAAAAATATGCCCTTAGCTGGCAGAAATTGCATTGCCAAGCATCAATTAGAGGTAAAAAACCGCCTCAAAACGCAAAATTCTGGTATCATGGTGGGGAATATCGGGAAGGCCGATGCGACTTGCAAGCGGTCTGCTAAGTGAACCCGGCGGAACCGCACCGCTTAGCTTTGACGTTAGGCGTCGCACTGCTGTCGCCTACATGAAAACTGACCGCAAGACGGACAAGACCTTGGTGGAAGTGCTCAAAAAAGTACACCACACAGGACTCGAACCTGTAACCTTCGGTTCCGTAGACCGATGCTCTATCCAATTGAGCTAGTGGTGCTTATTAACATGCCGGTCTCTGAAATTACCTTGCATATTAACAACGATAAGCATATCAGAATTTGGAAATACAGGGAAGAGGGGCAAAAAACCC
>JBEKZY010000158.1:0-10979 GCA_049509395.1 Thermoguttaceae bacterium
CGGCCTTGCGGATTTGCTCGAACACGTCTTTATGCTGCCCTTTTCGCCCGCGAACCAGCGGGGCCAGGATCATCATCCGCGTGCCTTGCGAAAGATGCAAAAGGGTTTCCAAAATTTGCTCTGGCGTTTGCTGCCTTATCGGTTCGCCGCACTGGTGGCATCGGGGTTGGCCCAGCCGCGCATATAACAGCCGCAGGTAATCGTAGATTTCGGTGACGGTGGCCACGGTGCTCCGCGGATTGTGGCTCCCGGCCCGCTGATCGATGGATATTGTCGGTTGCAGGCCTTCGATAAGATCGATGTCGGGGCGTTCCAACTGGTGCAAGAACTGCCGGGCGTAGACCGAAAGACTTTCGATATACTGCCGTTGGCCTTCGGCATAAAGAGTGTCGAAGGCCAGCGAACTTTTGCCCGACCCGCTGGGGCCCGTGACCACCACGATCCGATTGCGGGGAATATCGACGTCGAGGTTTTGCAGATTGTGCATCCGCGCCCCGCGCAGGCGGATGCACTCTTCAAGATCGAGTCGGATTTCACGATGCTCTCTGTCCATGCCGCGCCCATGTGAGCAGAATAACGCATTATTAAACTATCCAGTTTATCGCGGTATGCCGCCCTTGGCAAGCGGGCGGAAAATAATGCCGGCCGGTAGAAGAAATCACGGCACTGCTTGCAGGCAAGCAGTGGCACACGCTTTACGGTTTAAAGAGCGGCTGCAATTCGAGTTTTTTCATGGGCAGGGCCGAGGAAGGGCAGGAACCCATGGCCAAGTGCAGGATCAGCGGTTCCGGCTCGAAAATCATCGATTGCACGGTCATGTGGCCGGCGCTGACTTCGTCCAGTTTTTTTGCCACGTCATCCACGTCGAGAGTTTTAATGGACTGGGCCTTTTCAAGGATTGGATAGCGGCGGCACCAGGCGAACATGATCAGTTCGTCGGTGCGGAAATGATTGGTGCAAAAGCACAGGCCGTCTTTAGCGCGGCGCACGGCCACGGTGTTGGGCGTCATCTCGAACACCGCGGCTTGGCGGCGGTCGCACACGGCCAGGCTCAAGAGCGTGGTGCGCTCGGTGGAGCGCAATAATTTTTCCGCTTCTTCCACGCTGGAACATTCCTCGAGCATGCGGCGAAAGCACATTGAATAAGGCAAGCCCTTGGGATTGAACATCGGCGCCTTGTCCTTGCTCAAAAAGACTTCGTGCACGGCCAAGGCCAGTCCGGAGTCGTTGATTCCGGATATGCAGCCGAAAATTCCGGGAAATCCGATGGATGCAAAAGCATGCTTGCCTATTGGACGATGCACGGTTACAAGCCCGTACTTGTCGAGTATGCCCAGGGTGTAGAAGTCCAGATTGCGCCCGAACAGCGGCCCGCCCGTGGAACTCCGCGAGGCTTCGACGATCAGCGACGAGCAGCCGAATCCGCCGCGGTAGATGTCGACCATCACATTGCTCAGGACGCCCATTTCCCACTGGCGCTCGAAGCCGGCCTTATCGGCGAAGGCCCGCATTTCATCACGGTAGTCGGGAGGGATTTGCGGTTTTAAGGCTTCGCCCATCTCTAATAATTTTTGCCAGCGGTCGTCGCTGTTATTGCCGATCTGCATCAACTGTTTGGGATAGTCGGCGAGTTTGTGCACCACGTCGCCGGTAAGCGCCGCCTTTTGCCGGCCGATTTCCCCGGGCGTGCCCGAGACGACCAGCACCGGCAGATCGTTGATGTAGCGCAGTTGGCCGCCCTCGAACCGCCCTTCCTGAAAGGTCCTTTCTTCATCCGCGGCAAGCGGAGACGGACATAACAGCAGGGCCGGAAGGATAAACAAAAGACAAATAATTGCATAATGCAAAATGCAAATTGCAAAATGCATATTGGGGGCGGGTTGCGCGGAACCGCGGGCGACTTCTGCGTATGGTTTTTTACAAAACATGGATTCGTTCAATATCGATTTGTGGTAAATGTTCGCGGCTGATAATTTTGTATGAAATGTATACTGTTATGCAGTGGTTAACCCGGATGTTCCGGTCATCTTGATTTATATACCGTATTATACCGGGTAAGCTCCCTATATTACTTTTCAGGAAATTCGTTATGTGGCGATGCCGAGTTCAAATTGCCGGGCGGTCGGTCCGTTGGACGCTCAACTTCTTTTGTTTCCCACAAAGGCAACCGGATGCGAAAGGCGGCGCCGGGCTGGGTGTCCAAAAGTTCGATCGTTCCGCCGTGGGATTCGACGATTTGCCGGCATAGGGCCAAGCCGATACCCATCCCCGAACTTTTCGTGGTGTAAAGCCATTCAAAAACCTGGTCCCGGGCCTCGCGGGGAATGCCCGGACCGTCGTCCGCAACGAGAATTTCATCATATTCTTCCCTATGGTTTCCGGTAATGGAGACGGTTCCCGATTCCCGCAGGGCGGCAATAGCGTTGACGAACAGGTTTTTCAGGACGAACTCGAATTGGGAGGGATCAACTGACACCACCAGCGGATGGGGCTGGTACTGCTCCTGCCATTGAATTCCGGCAGGCGAATTCACCCGACCTCGAACATCGGCGACTATTTGATCAAGTGATATAGGCTTTTTCTGAAGCGGAGTTCCACGGCTTATTGCGGTCAAATCCGTGATTATTTGTTCCGCGCGATGCGCCTCATCATCGATCATGCTTAAATATTCCCACAACGTGGATTCTCCTTCGGGCACGGTGCGTTTAAGATAATAGACGGCCATGCGAACCGCCGAAAGCGGATTTCGCAACTCGTGGGCGATTCCAGCCGAGATTTGGCCCAGCGATACCAGCCGCGTCTGCCGCACGATTTGTTCCTTGGCTTTCGCTAACTCCTCTTGCACGTGTTCTTTCTCCAGCCGTTCCATATCAAGAATCTGCCGTTGCGATGCCAGGGCTTCCTCTTCGGCCTTTTTTCGGTCGGAAATGTCCTCAACCAGAACCAAAATGCCTTTGAGCGTGTTCTCGACGTCTCTCAGCGCTCGCACCCAAACACTGGCGGTTACGATTTTCCCGTCTTTGCGAAGGAATCGTTTGTCCAGAGTGAATCCGGAGACTAGCCCCTCATCGATCCGTTGGAAATGTCGTTTTTCCGCATCGCGGTCGGCTTCATGAGTCAGTTCCGTCCACGAGGCCGATGGGAGTTCTAGTTCCGGATAGCCGAGCATCTTGGAAAGCCGCCCATTCGTTTCTATCCAATCCCTCTCGGGCGAGAGGATCGCCATGCCTACCAGCCCTTGTTCGAAATAGCTGCGAAACCGTTCCTCGCTTTCCAGGAGCCAGCGTTCCGACCGCTTGCGTTCGGCGATTTCTTTCATCAACAGACTGTTGGCATCCGCCAGTTCGGCACGCGCTACTTCGGCTTGGCGGCGCCTAGTACGCAGTGATTCCGTGAGCAAGGTCACAACGAGACCTACGAAAAGATACAGCCCCAACCCCACTTGATGTTCCAAATCGGATATTAAAAAAGAACCGCGTGGCTCGATGAATAGATAAGACGCCAGCATCGCTCCAGAGATAAGCGTGAAAATCGAAGGTCCCACGCCGCCATACCACGCCGTGAACATGATGGCTGCGAAGTAGGTTGTAAAGGGGATATGGTCAAATAAGATCGGGTCAAGCAACCATCGCAATAGCGTAGCCAGAGTGACGGCAATGACAGCAATGCCGTATCTCAAAATTGGAAAGTGTCGGATTTTATCCATCAGTAACCTCTCCTTGCACGGATTGGTAAAAAACAGGCATGGAAACGGCCGACTCGCCATTATATCGCCAAGAGAGGACATACAGCCGACAATACGATGTGACAAACGATCCGGTTCAATGCATGTTGGATCATTTATGCCAGAACCCCAACCTTCACCGATTACAACAGGCAACCGGAGTATATAAAGCAGATCGAAACCAGGCGATCGCGCGTAATGCCGGGACGGTATTATTCTTCGTAACCGCCGCGATGTCCGCCGCGATGTCCGCCGCCCCGCGGACCGCCGCGCCCACCGCCGCCGCCACCACCACCGCCGCCGCGACGCTGGACCTGATTTTCGGCCTCGTTGACCCGAATTGTCCGGCCATCCAATTGGGCGCCGTTCATTTCGCTCACGGCACTAATGGCGCCTTCATCGCCGGCGAAGGTTACAAAACCGAAGCCGCGCGAACGGCCGGTTTCCCGGTCGGTAATGACTTTGGCTTCGACAATCTCGCCGAACCGCTCAAATGCTTGGTGCAACCCGTCGTCGGTCGTACCCCAACTTAACCCGCCAACAAACAATTTCTTACTCATCGAAAAAAACACTCCAAAACCGGCACGGACACTATGGACCATGCATAACAAGGACACACGGGTCTCGGGGTTTTCAGGCCCACGCTCCCCGAAGGCGGCCCCAATAGCCACCACTGGTGCTTTGTAGCATACCACCTTTTATGGTTCATGCAACCGCTGATCACAAGGATTTTGTTTTGCCGGCATTATACTTTTCCCAATCTAACATAAATACTACTATTGAGGGGTTAATTAACAGAGAAAATTTGGTTTATCGGCATCAGGGTTCAGGGTTCGGGGTTCAGGGTTCAGGATTCCGACAATGAGATTGTGGATTAGGAAATTGAAATTGAGGGGGAAAAATTGAACCCTGAATGATCAAGGCTATTTAAAAAACTGTAAACTTATTAGTGTGAACTAAAGCTACATCCGTTCCCGGACAGGCCCTTATGTCTTCTGAACCCTGAACCCCGAACCCTGAACTCTTAAACAGGAAACACCTATCATGCCCGGCGTAGTACGTTTTTCGGTGTCCTTGGAAGACGATCTGTTGGAACAGTTCGACCGTTATTGCAAAGACGAGCATTTTGCCACGCGCAGCGAAGCGATTCGCCAATTACTCCGCGATAAGCTTACGCAAAATGCCTGGCAGTCGGATAGCAAGGACGCGGCCGGAACATTGACCTTGGTCTACGATCATCACAGAGCGCAACTCCGCGATCATCTGACGGCCTTGCAACACGACAACACCGATCTTGTGATTTCCACCTTGCACGCCCACTTGACCCACGATCTTTGCCTGGAAGTGATCGTGCTCCGCGGCCCGGCCAAACGCCTGCAAAAAATCGCCGCCAAATTACGCGGAATGAAAGGCATTTTCAAGGGCGAATTGGTAATGGCCAACGCGGAGGATCATTGATAGGGGATCGGAGCGAGCGGATAGAGTATATATAGAAGGATTACTACTAATAGAAAATCAAATATTAATGACATCTGCAATAGCCGGCGGCTTACTGCCGCCGGCGGGAATTCGCTTTTATTCCGGCGGTCGTTGACTCCCGGGAGCTTGCTCTTACGGTCCGGCTTTTATAAGCGTGCCTTGAAAGCCCGTGAATGTGGAGACGCGCATTATCCGATGCTGATATTCCGTCATGTATTCAAATAAGGGCAGCTTATCCATCTCAATTGTAAATCCGTTGCCCTTAAAGCGAAGGTGCATCACGGCATCCTTTAGTTGATCGGATAATGGCAAAGCCTTAAAAATATTGCCGTGTTCCATCACCGGGCAATCAAGATCGATCTCGGCTAATTGCTCGATGGGACCGGACCACTCGCGGCCAAAAAACGAAACCTTCCAGGTATTGTTTTTACTCGTCGCTTCCATCACGGGATAGGGCGTTTTGGCTGTGGTTTCCTTGTTGTTCGGAAAAATATTCTTCTCCTTTGCCAGATCTGAAAACAAGGCCTCCAATTGGAGGTAATAACGTCCGGGAAGCATCTTTTCCGCGGCCAATTGGCTTTGTTGGGCGTATTTCTGGAAACGGCGCTGTTTTTCGGCCGTTTCGGTCCGCTCGCGCAACGCACTCTTGTCGGCCTCGCTCCAGGAAATAAATGGAAGCCTCGCCATCAGCAAATCCGCGCCGTAGTGCCGCGCGGTTTTCGAGGAATCGCAGGACTTTTGCATTCGCCATGAAAGATCGCTGCTTTGGTCGAGCAAACTGAAAATAGGCAAATAGGCCGGAGAATTGGGAGGAAACTGCAATAGCGGCGTCAGATCGGTATCTTTGGGGATGTTGGGAATGGCTTCTAAAAAATGTTCTTCTTGAATTTCGGCGTATTTCGGCTGCCGTACAGGCAGTTGTTGCACGTATGCAAAGATGTAAGGGAGTTCCTGGGACAGTTTTTTTGCGCTAACATGATCTTCGTAAAAAATAGCGTCCAAACGCACAAAGGCCTGGTACTGATCCCAACTCTCGGTTATATGCCGATACAGGGCCATAACGCCCCATATGCTGGCTATGCATGCCGCAAAAACGCCAATCACCACCCCCACTTTCACAACTTTTTGTGTTGGGAATTTTTTTCCGGACTTCTTCTTGGTCTTCCCCGCGGATTTGTCATAGGATTTCCGCTTGAGTTTTTTTGATCTTCCGCCGGGCATGTGCTGTTGCGTATCTTTTTGAAATTGCACTTGGGTGTGAGTGAGCAGGTCGTAACCGCAATTCACGCATAGTATGTCATTGGGCTGGAGGGTTTTTTGACAATTTGGGCATCGAGGCGCTTCGGCGGCGGATACGGAATAATAGCTTTGCTCGCCCGCCGCGGCCGGCGAACTCTCTTTAGAGGCAGGCGCGGATTCGCTTGCTTTTTCCGGTGCGATCGCGTCCTTCGCCGCCTGAACTATAAATGACTCACCGCATTTCGAGCACTTGGCCTTCCGCCCGATGAATTTTTCTTCCACCGAGAAACTCGAATTGCATTTATCGCATTTGGCAAGGATCTTCATGGCGATATTTCAAAACCCCGCAGGGATTTAATATGATCTTTATCTCCCTATTCTAAAACCGCGTAGGGATTTAATATGATCTTTATCTCCTTATTTCAAACCCCGTAGGGTTTTAATATGATAGCCCAGGGCAACGCCCTGGGGAGAGGGATCTCAACAATGCACATTAAAGCCCTGAAAGGGCGAAATAATCTTTCAATCCCACACATATCGTTCATCGAATTTGATTTGGTATTTCTGCAAAAACTCGCGGAATTCATCTTGAAATGTTTTCTTTCGGTGATGGTCCTTCTGCCCAATAATATATCTTTTAACCGTGGGCAACTGCGATTGCCCGATTGAAAATGCCCCATAACCATTTTGCCATGCAAACCTTGAATATTGATCGCATTTCGTCTTGATCCATTTTGAGGAACTCTTTTTAACTTCTTCCAATAGATCGGCAACGGCAATGGTCCTCGACAATGAACAAACAACATGTACAGGATCTTCCGTCCCGCCGATTTGATGTGCCGGAGAACGGCAGGCTTTGAATATTGAGGCCAAATATGGGAACAATTCGTTTTCAAGATCGGGTTTTATGAAGGGTTTGCGATTTTTCGTGCTGAAAATAATGTGCACCAGAACATTGGCGAGCGATTGGGCCATGTTCAACCTCTATAACGCCCTTTCAGGGCTTTTGAATAATTAACGATATCCTATCCCCAGGGCGTTGCCCTGGGCTGTCATATTTTAACCCCTTCAGGGTTTGCTTTTACCATTCTCCATTGCAAGAAATCAATATGGCCGCCTCTCCCGGGGTTCCTGCCAACCATTGAAATCCTCCGCCTTCCTTGGAAAACGGCTTAACCAACCCTGCGATGTTGTCCCAAGTTCCTGCCGTGAAACCACACTCGAAATTGTTTTCTTCTTTTCCCTTTTTTCTAACAACCGCTTGATCACAACTTTGCAAGATAAGTGTTAGGTGGCAGCTTCCGATCGATTCCACCCATGGCAAATTGTGGATTTCCATTTCTTGATTATTTTCTGAAGCTAATTGTTTTATTATATCATGGAGTTGTGCGGCTTCGGCAACTGTAAAGTCATACAAACGTATTAATGGGCAATTGGATGATCCCGCGTGAAGGTATTCCAATTTCATTAGTTTCACTCCTTAGTAACATTTTACTTCTACTTTTTGAGTCGTCATTTCAGCATCTTTTTCATGGCTTCTTTCGCCGCTGCGAAGGCGTCGGGTAATTTTTCCGGCGATTTGCCGCCGGCTTGGGCCATGTCCGGGCGTCCGCCGCCGCTGCCGCCTATTATGCTCGAAGCCGCGCGGATCCAGGCCACCGCGTCGAGGCCTTTTGCGACCAGGTCCTTGGTAAGTCCGGCGATCAGTGTTACTTTCTTTTCTTCAGCCTGTGCATTGCCCAACATCACGGCGAGCGAAGCGTTCTTGCGACGCAGCAGATCGATCAATTGCCGCATTTCAGCAGGACCGCCGGGCACTTCGGCAGTAATAATTTTGACCCCGGCGATTACCTCGGCTTGTGCGAGAAGCTGATCCACGCCCGCCCCTTCGGCCTTTGGACCGGCGGCCTTCTTTTTCAGATCCCGCAGTTCTTTCCCGATCGATTCCAGGCGATCGGGCAGGTTTTCAGCCGGGATTTTTAATATTCCCGCGGCTCGGGCAAGGATGGATTGCGTGCGCTGGATGAATTCCAATGCGCCGCGCCCGGTAAGGGCCGTGATTCGCCGCGTGCCTGCCGCCACGCTCTCTTCGCCGATGATTTTCATGAGGCCGATCTGACCGGTGTTTTCCAGGTGCGTGCCCCCGCAAAGTTCCTTGCTGAAATCGCCGGCGTAAACCACCCGCACCACGTCGGGATACTTTTCGCCGAAAAGCATCATGGCCCCCGTTTTTCGGGCCTGGGCTATGGGCATGTTTTCCCAACGAATGGGCAATGCCGCCATGATCTTGTCGTTCACTTCGATTTCAATCCGCTGCAACTCCTCCGGCCCGACTGCCGATGGATTGGCGAAATCGAACCGTAGAAGATCGTTATCCACTTTCGAGCCCTGCTGCATGGCGTGCTCGCCCAGGAGTTTGCGCAAGGCGTAGTGCAGCAGGTGCGTGGCCGAATGGGCCCGGCGGATGCCTTGCCTGCGCGCGGCGTCGACCCGGGCCGTGACAATCGCCCCCAGTTCGACTTGTCCTTCGCGCAAATGACCGACGTGCAGGATGAAGGCGCCCTCGACCTGTGCGTCGATTACCTCGAAGTGAAAATGCTCGCCGTCGATCTCGCCTACGTCGCCCACTTGTCCGCCCATCTCGCCGTAAATAGGCGTCTTGTCGAGCACCAGCACGATCGGCCGCTCGTGATCCACCTCGTCGATCCGGTCGCAGAGTTGCTCGTTGGAAATAATGCCCAATACCTTTGCGTCCCGAACTTCGTTGGTTTCGTAGCCCAAAAACGTGCTGCCGTGCACGGCCTTTTTCAGGGCCTCCAGCGGATCGTGCTTGAAGACCTGAATTTTTTCGGCTGATCCGGAAATTTCGCCGTGTTTTTCCATCTCCGCCTGGAAACCGGGCCAATCGAAGGTGAAATTCCGCTCGGCGGCCAGGGTTTCGAACAACTCGGGCGGGAAACCGTGGGTTTGGAACATGTCGGCGGCCTCGCTCCCCGATACCGTGCCGCGATGTTCGCTGCGCATTTGGCTGAAAATACGTTCGATGCGGTCCAATCCCGCGTCGATGGTCGAAAGGAAATGGCCCTCCTCCTTTTCGATCACATTGGAGACCTTGGCTACGGTTTCGCTCAGCTCGGGATAAGGCTGCTTCATCAGTTCGGCCACCGTGCCCACGAGCTTGTGCAAGAATGGCTCTTTCATGCCCATCTGATGCCCGTCCAACACTGCACGGCGCAAGAGCCGCTTGATAACGTATTTTTCCTTGTTCGGGCCGGGAATCACGTTCTCGTGAATGGCGAACGTGCAGGCCCGGACATGATCGGCGATACGGCGCAAGCGCCGGCCGGTCTCGGTTTCAGGCTCATAACGGACGTGGCACACCTCGCCCGCCGCCTCGACCAGCGGCCGGAGGATGTCGATGTGGAAATTTGTATCCACGCCTTGCAAAACCGCCGCTGTTCGCTCCAGGCCCATGCCGGTGTCGATGTTGCGGCTGGGCAGCGGGCGGAGATTATGGGGCGGATCGCCCACCCGGTTAAACTGCGTGAATACCAGGTTCCAAATCTCGACCGAGCCGAATTCGGTTTGATAATAAATTTCGCTGCACGGGCCGCACACCCCGTCGGGCCCTTGGCTGGGTGCGTTTGCCGGCCAGAAATTTTCGTCCTCGCCCAGTCGCTGCAGTCGCTCGGGCGGAAGGCGGATTTCGTTAAGCCAGATGCCCGCCGCCTCGTCGTCGTCGAGGTAGACCGTGGCCGAAATACGGTTGGGATCCAATGCCAGCCATTTTTTATCGGTCAAAAACTCCCAGGCCCAATTGATTGCTTCCCGCTTGAAATAATCGCCGAAGCTGAAATTGCCCAGCATCTCGAAAAACGTGTGATGGTAGGCCGTGCGTCCCACGTTGTCGATATCGCCCGTGCGCAGGCATTTCTGGCAGGTCGTGGCCCGGGTGAATTCCAACTTGCACCGGCCCAAGAAATGGTCCTTAAACTGGTTCATCCCCGCCGGCGTAAACAATACCGATGGATCCCATCGCGGCACCAGCACGTCGCTGGGCCGGCGCGTGCAGCCCTTGGTCTCGAAAAAAGCCAGATATTTTTCGCGTAATTCGTTTGATTTCATGGTAATTTGGTCCCCTCTCCCTCCGGGAGAGGGCTAGGGTGAGGGTGATTGTATTGTATCGAATCCATTATCATATCGAGACAGTACTTATGTGAAAAGACGTGTGCAACTACTGGCTTGTTGAGCAGTTCCTGTAAGGGTAGGATGGATGCCATGAAAGAGGCTGATAATTTTAGACATAAATACAGGATACGCCGGGAATATTGTCCATCGAAGGTGATTTATGAATTGCAATTTAGAATCTATTAATTTGTTTAAAGGGTACACACAAGAGGAAAATGAAAATACACATGCATTTTTTGCTTTCCTAAATTTTCTGTTATGTACAAACAAAAAAATGTTTTTATCTTTTTGGCGTGAGTTAAAAATAGGAAATAATGATATAGAAACAAATGACATTGAAATAGATATT
>JBEKZY010000159.1:0-20640 GCA_049509395.1 Thermoguttaceae bacterium
CTAAAACGGTTGAACTGTTGATGCAATGCGTCTTTGCTATTATACTTATGTTCATGCCGCTTAATGTTGAACTCCTCCGACTTCCACTACGTAAATATGGGTAAGGACAAGGCGTGAACGCCCGGGTCTAAGACCGCCCGCGGCGGGCAACGCCCATGAATGGGCGTAATTTTTGAGGCAAAAAATGGGCACTGAGAGAAATATATTTCTCAGTCAACTCGGCGTGAACGCCCGGGTCTAAGACCGCTAGACGGACAAGGGCCATGAATGGCCCTAAATACAGAATCACGACCGATTTTGCTGCAGGAATACCTAGCGGCCAAGGGCCATGAATGGCCCTGAATACTGAATTGCATCCGCTTTTACTACAGGAATACCTAGAGGAACAAAGTGGGATGAATAGTTCGGAGTACGGAGTACGATGTACGGAAGTACGGAGTACAAAGTGGAGAGGGCGGAGGAGCGGGAGTATGGAGTGGAAAGGGTTAGTGGAGTGTGTAAAAGTAAAACGTCATCAGATGCCACGACCAAACGAGCATTCCGACCAACGCGGCCATGCTCCGCGACCATGCTTCGCACGGTGCCCTGACCCGTCCGTGCACGATGCGGCCCGACTCGTCCAGCAGTGTTTTTCTTGCCGAGTGCAAATACTGGCTTAACGACCTCTTGCGGCAGAGCCGCCCAGGTTCAAGAACCTGGGCTACCCGCTGAGTACGAAGTAGATAGTAGGTAGTAAATAGTTGATGGTAGGGGAGTTGCGTTCCCAGCGCCGGAGCGTGGGAACGAGGGAAACGCACCGGGAGCGACCATGCTTTGCATGGCGCCGCCCGGGCTAAATGGGATTGGATGGGATCCAGCGTCCACTCAAGACTGGGCAATGAATTGCCCAGCCCTTACCGCCCCCTGCCTGCCGATAAAAAATTCCGCTTCCCCTTTTTCAGCTTTCGTCCCGGGGCGCGCCGGTGGGGCAACTTGACGCGGGTGAACAGTTTAGAGAAAGAAAGGCGAGGCATTTATTCCGTCCTTCGGATGAATGGCCTTTAATCTCTGCACCGCAGAGAAAGCAGCGGAAGCGGCGTTTTTGGCATCGTTGGATGAGCGCCTGCAAAAGTTCGCCATTGGGAAAAATCAGTTCCACGCGGTCCTGGGGCAAGAGTTGGTGAGAACAAAAGAAACTAACTCCTCCTCGCGAAAGATCGCCGATATAAATCGCTTCCAGGGCGTCATCTTGGAGGAGGAGGGCTCGCGATCGGCAATAAAAACGGCGGAATTTCCGGCGATCCTGAAATAAAATGGGCAGAGGGCCTTGTACGCCCAAGAAAACTTTTTCATCCTCGGGCAGGCAAATTTTGCAGCCGATTTGCTCCCAAAGAGCTTGCATCACGTCTTTTTCATCGCGCGAATCCAACATTGCACAATCTCCCGATCAAACTGAGTGCAAGACATCTGTTCCAAATACTGGAGCGCCGCAGCCAGAGTGAATGCCTTGCGGTAAGGGCGATTTCCCGTGAGCGCTTCAAAGACATCGGCCACCGCGCAAAGTTTGGCCCAAGGATGAATCTCCTCGCCCGAGAGACCCACCGGATACCCGTTGCCGTCGATCCGTTCATGATGTTGGTAGACGATCATCAATTGATCGCGGGTCAAGCGGTTTTTGGGAACCAGATCGACATAGCCCTTTTTGGGATGTAATTGCATGATTTGCTTTTCTTCGGCATTGAGTGGGCCGGGATAGGCCAGGATATACGCGGGTATAAAGCGTTTTCCCAGATCGTGCATCATGGCGCCGATGGCGATGGACATTTGCTCTTCCGGGGAATATTGCATTTCCTTGGCTAAGACCGCCGAATAGGCCACCACATTCAGGACATGGGTCAAGGCGTTGGAATCGTGCTGAAAGAGGGAGAAGAGTTCTCCGGGCAACACTTTTTCAATGCGCAGCAAGTGGGAGATGCGTTGCCCAAAGCGTTGGGATTCCTCAATCGCCGCATCAACCTTTTCGGTACGGTATGCCGATTGGAAACGTTCCAAGGCCGCCGTTTGGAGCACGGTGACGCGTTGTGATACGGGGACGTCTTCCCGTTCCAGAAACGCATCCAGCCCGGTGTTAAGCTCGGTCGAAAAAATCCTCCAGTCGGAATTTCGGACGTAGAAGTTTCTAGCGTCGCCTTGGCCCAATTGTTTCCACTGTTCGCGGGTCAAGCAATAGTCGCCGGCCCGAAATAAGATTGGGCGTTTCATCGATTCATCGGCGACGTAGATATTTATTCGAGAATCGGGGAGCGCAATTAGAATTGCCGCAGGCACGACTGTATAACCAGCCAGCGCGCCGTTTTGCGATGAGGTTGCCGCAGGACATGTCGTCATGGATGCACGTTTTCCACATATCAAAGGTACTATTATGAAATTCTACTTTTATTCAGCGGGGTTGCCCTAATCGAGGTTGTAATCACCCGTATTTCCACTACATTTTGGGTGGTATGGTATGAGGATGCGACGGAAAAAACGGCAAATCCGGTTGCATGTGCTTTATCAAGAGCACCGGTTTCGCCGGGCGCCACAGCCTGACTCGCCCAGCACTGTTTAGCTTGCCCGCCTTCTATCCCCCCTGCCCTATGATAAAAAATTTCAGGCATCCGTAGATTACGCAGATGGACGCAGATAAAAAAAGCACGGAAGCAAGCTCCGGGGCAGGGCGTGGGAACGAGGAAAAGGCGGGAAGTTACGTTCCCAGGCGGAGCGTGGGAACGAGGAAAATGGCGGGGAGCTGCGTTCCCACGCCGGAGCGTGGGAACGAGTGAATCCCGGCGGCTGTTAGCCGCCGGCTATTATTCTACACCGGGTATTATTATTCTCTTTAATTACGCTATTCCTTCAGCGCCTGGACGATGCTGGTGAGCATGGCCTTGGCGTCGCCGAAGAGCATGAGGGTGTTGTCGGCGTAGAAGAGTTCGTTTTCGATGCCGGCGAAACCCGGATTCATGCTGCGCTTGATAACGAACACGGTTTTGGCCTTGTCGGCGTCGATGATCGGCATTCCGTAGATGGGGCTGGACTTGTCGTGGCGCGCGGCGGGGTTCACAACGTCGTTGGCCCCGATAACCAAGGCCACGTCGGTTTCGGGCATGTCGGGATTGATCTGTTCCATCTCGATCAGTTTGTCGTAGGGGATTTCGGCCTCGGCCAGCAGAACGTTCATGTGGCCCGGCATGCGGCCGGCGACCGGATGCACGGCGAACTTGACATCGACACCGCGCTTGGTGAGGGCATCGTACAACTCGCGGACCCGGTGCTGGGCCTGGGCCACGGCCATGCCGTAACCGGGGATGATGACCACGGATCGGGCGGCGCCCATAATTTGGGCGGCGTCCTCGGCCGTTGCGCTTTTGACAGTGCGCTCTTCGACCGCGCCCGCTTTGGCTTGGACCTGGCCGAAAGCGCCGAACAGCACGTTGGCAAACGAGCGGTTCATGGCCTTGCACATGATGATAGCCAGGATCAGACCGGACGAGCCGTCCAGTGCGCCGGCGGCGATGAGCAGCTTGTTGTTGAGGACAAAACCCATGGCCACGGCCGACAGCCCGGCATAGGAGTTCAAAAGGGCAATGACGGTGGGCATGTCGGCGCCGCCGATGGGGATAATCAACAGCACGCCGAAGGCCAGGGAGATCAAGATAATCAGCGGGAACAACGACCACCAGCCCGGATGAATAACCAGCAACGCGCCGGCCAAAATAGCCACGCCCAAGAGCGAGAGGTTGATCGCGTTTTGGCCTTTGTACGTGATAGGCCGGGTGGGAATGATTTCCATGAGTTTGCCCGCGGCCATTAAGCTGCCGGTGAAGGTCAGAAAACCGAGGATCACCTCGGCCACAAGTGCGCCGGTGGCGAATCCGCTAAGCGGATGCGTATCGGTCGCCAAGTACAGGTAATATTCGGAAGCACCCACCAGTCCGGCTGCCAGACCGCCGAAGGCGTGGGAGAGCGCGGTTCGCTGGGGGACGGCGGTCAGGGGGACCATGGCCAGGGGCACGCCGATCACGAAGCCCGCTAAAACTGGGATTACGATCCAGGTATAACTGTGTATTTCGGGCAATAGGAGCGTGCCGCCGATGGCGGCAAGCATGGCAATCACGCCGGCAAACACGCCGCGCCGGGCCGTGCTGGGATGGTTCATCCACATCAAGGAGAGGACGAACAGAATCGCGGAAAACAGATAAATCGGTTGTATAATGATGTCCATGTTCATGACTTGCCGGGCTCCCGCTTTTTGAACATCTTGAGCATGCGATCGGTCAAGATGAAACCGCTGACGATGTTGGTCATCGAGGCGAAGACGGCCACTGCGCCGAGCACGGTGGTAAAACCGGTTTCCATGCTGCCGGCCAAGACGATCGAGCCGACCACGGCAATGGCCGAAATGGCGTTTGTAAGCGACATGAGCGGGGTGTGGAGCAAGCGCGAGACGTTGCGAATGACCAACAGCCCGGTGAACGTGGCCAGCACAAATACGAATGAAAGCGTCATGAAGTCGGCCTTGGGCAGGCCTTCGGATGCGGCGGCCGTGGGAGCGGCGGCCAGGAGCGTTAAAAGATCGGGTGACATGGTTCGATTTATCCTATGTTATTCTGTGAAATAAATTCCGTCGTGTGTGCCACTGCTGGCTTGCAAGCAGTGACAGGGTTTTCGGCAGTTCCACACTGCTGGCAAGCCAGCAGTGGCACACAATTATGCATTCTCGCCAAGTAATTGCTGAATTCGCGGGTTGACGATTTTGCCGTCGCGGGCGATCAGGGTTTCACGGGTGATTTCGTCGGCAAGATTCAAAGCGATCTTGCCGTCCACGGCCAAATATGTGAGGAAGTTGCAGATATTTTTCGAGTACATCAAACTGGCATCGGCGGGCACTTCGGAGGGTAAATTCAAGGGGGCAAGGATGGTTACGCCATGCGCAACCACGGTTTGACCGGCCTGGGATAATTCGCAATTGCCGCCGCGTTCGGCAGCCAGATCGACGATGACCGAGCCCGGGGCCATGCCTTTAACCGCGTCGGCAGTGATCAAAAGCGGCGATTTTTTGCCGGGAATGGCGGCTGTAGCGATTACGGCGTTGCTTTGAGCCACGACCTTGGCCATGAGTTCGCGTTGCTTGAGGTAGAACGCTTCGTCCATTTGCTGGGCGTAACCGCCTTTTGCTTCGGCTTGGGAGGTTTCCAATTCCATTTCGATGAACTTGCCGCCCAGGCTTTGGATTTGCTCTTTTACCGCCGGACGAACGTCGTAGGCCGAAACCACCGCGCCCAAGCGCCGGGCGGTGGCCAAGGCTTGCAATCCGGCAACGCCGGCCCCGATTACAAAGACCTTGGCCGGCGTAATTGTTCCAGCGGCGGTCATCAGCATGGGAAACATCTTGGGCAGCGTGCAGGCGGCTAGTAGTACGGCCCGGTAGCCGGCCACGGTGGCCTGGGAGGAAAGCACGTCCATATTTTGCGCCCGGGTGATTCGGGGCAGCAATTCCAGGGCAAAGAGCGAGACGCCCCGGGCCGCGATTTCGGCCGCTGCCTGTGGATTGCCAAGCGGATCGGCCATGCCGATTACGATTTGGTCTTGCCGAAAACGGTGGAGATCGTCCTTGCCGGCATCGGGATTGGCGCCGGCGGCTCGGACTTGGAGGATTACGTCGGCGGCAAAGATTTCGTCGCGGGAGGCGACGATTTTCGCACCTTTTTCCTGGTATTGCTGGTTGGAAAAACCGGCTGCCGCGCCGGCGTCGGCTTGGACCAGCACTTCAAAGCCCGCCTTAACCAGGGTCGGAACCGAGGCCGGTATAAGTGCAACGCGCCGTTCGCCGGGAAAGGTTTCCAGAGCAACTGCTGCTTTCATGATTGGATAATTTAGTACTGTTTATGGGGGGTAGATATTTTCGGTTTCATATATGGATTTGATGCCCACAACACCTTAGCGGTTCGGACATAATATAATAAAAGCAGCAATTATGCCCATTATACATTTTTCGGAAACCCCCCATACAGTGGCGTGTATGATGCTTTGACAAATTCTTTTCGTTCTAAAAAGACCCATGCCTTGTCAGCAGGCCGATAAAGAGTTAAATTGTGAGTTTTCGTTATGTAAGCGAGCCTGGAAGATGACAATGAGCAAAACATATATGGCCCGGCCCGGCGAGATCGAGGCCAAGTGGTGGATGGTAGACGCGACGGACAAGGTAGTGGGCCGCCTAGCCAGCGATATAGCCGTAATCTTGATGGGCAAGCATCGCCCAACCTACACCCCGCATGTCGATACGGGCGATTTTGTGGTTGTAACGAACGTGGAGAAGGTAATTTTTACAGGCAAAAAGTGGGACCAGAAACAATATGCCTGGTATACGGGCCATCCCGGCCAGCATGTAATGAAGGCATCCACGCGGCGGCAGCAACGGCCTGAACTGATCCTTCGCGAGGCGGTTCGCCGCATGTTGCCCAAGAACAAGCTGGCCTTCAAGATGTTGGGCAAGCTGAAACTTTATGCCGGCGACGAGCATCCGCACCAGTCGCAGCAACCCGAGCCTATTGAATTAGGAATCAAATAATAAACATATCAACCCGCTATGATGGGGCAGCAGTTAAACTGCTGCCCCATCACAGAAGCCCCGGATAAAAACACCGGGGTGCAAGTAATAATCAAATAAAAAAAGGAAATTCATGGCTGTTAAGACCCCCGATTTTCTGGGCACTGGAAGGCGGAAAACGTCGGTTGCCCGAGTCCGACTTCGTCCAGGGGCCGGCAACGTCACAATTAACGGGCGAACCCTGGAAGAGTACTTCCACAATCTCAAGCAGCGCAACGCGGTGCTGGCGCCGCTGGTGCAAACCGGCAAGCGCAACGACTTTGACGTGCTGGTGCGCGTCGAAGGCGGAGGGATCAACGGCCAGGCCGACGCCTGCAAGCTGGGGATCGCAAGGGCGTTGAAAAAGATCGATGAGAGCTTTACACCCGGGCTGCGCGACACGGGCATGTTGACCCGCGACGCGCGGATGAAAGAACGCAAAAAATACGGTCTTCGCGGGGCCCGGCGCGGTACGCAGTTCTCCAAACGTTGATCGATTTCCCGGTTCACTCACATGCCGCGTCGAAATCTGTTATTTCTGTTGGCGGTTTGTATTTTTACATTGGTCTGTTATCAAAAAACACAGACCAATCAATATGGGGAGCTTCTATCCGAGTCGCTGGATCTTATCGAGCGGATTTCACTGGAAAAGGTAAAGCCCGAGGAATTGTTCGAGGGGGCCATGGAGGGGATGGTCGATCGCTTGAATTCGGGCGGCCTGGACGAAAATTCTTCATACATTCCGCCCAAGACTTTGCCTGAGTTCCGGGAGATGATCGATCAGCAGTTCGGGGGCGTGGGCATAGAGGTGGCGATCGATTCCAAGACGCGGGAGATAACGGTGGTCAGCCCTTTGCCCGGCTCGCCGGCCTTTACGGCAGGCGTTCTGGCCGGCGATAAAATTTTACGCATCGACGATCATAGCACGCAAGGCATGTCGATAAGAGACGCGGCAAGTCTGCTGCGGGGCAAGACCGGCGATCCCGTTAATATCACCGTACTGCACCAAGGCGAGGACAAACCGGTCGAGATAAAGATCGTCCGGGCGGTCATCCAGGGTGAAACAGTACTGGGCGACACGCGAAATGCCGACGGTTCGTGGAATTATTTTCTCCCCGGTTACGACCGCATAGGTTATCTGCGGATTACGAGTTTCGGCGACGAAACGGCGGCCGAGTTAAAACGCGCGGTGCAGCGGCTTGTGGATCACGACATGCAGGGTTTGATCCTGGATTTGCGCGACAATCCGGGCGGGTTGTTGCCTGCCGCCATAGGAGTTTGCGATTTGTTCATCCCATCCGGCATTATTGTATCCACCCGGGGCCGCGACGGCGGCAATCTGGATGCCTGGCAGGCGAGCGGGAAAGGGGCCTTCACGAAATTCCCCATGGTCGTGCTGGTCAATCAATACAGCGCCAGCGCCAGCGAGATCGTAGCCGCTTGCCTGCAGGATCAGCATCGCGCGGCAATCGTAGGCCAACGCACTTACGGGAAAGGAACGGTGCAAAAAGTCATTGAATTGGACGACAGCCGGGGCGCATTGAAGCTAACAACGGCCAGTTATTGGCGGCCCAGCAACAAGAATATTCACCGCCGAAAGGACGCCGGGGAAAACGAAGACTGGGGCGTGAGCCCCGATTCCGGCTGGGAAGTGCGGGTGGAAGGCGACGATCTGACGCGGCTCCGCCTGTGGCGCATGCGCCGCGATATTTCCAAAGCGGCTGAGACCGCGGTAAAAGCAAAGGGGGCGGATAAATTCGTGGACCGGCAACTAGCCAAGGCCGTCGAGTGCCTGCAAAAGGAGATGGGGAAAGAAAGGGTGAAGGATGAGGGGTGAAGGATGAGGGATGAAGGATGAGGGATGAAGGATGAGGGATGAGGGATGAATTTAAGAGCCCATATCAACAATATCCTTTCCCGACCAACCTTCAGTCGGCGCCTGGCGAGCGTTACGGCGAGGGTGTTTTGTTGAAATAAATATTTTTTCTTTGATTATGTTCTTTATTCATGCCCTCACCCCCTGCCCCTCTCCCAAAGGGAGAGGGGAGAAATTTGTAAAACTCCAGATTTTCTATTTCATCCCTCATCCCTCATCCCTCATCCTTCATCCTTCTCGCCTCTATTAGTGCGTCATGGCAAGCTGGACCAATTCGGCGACGGATCGTGCGCCCATTTTTTTCATTAGCCGAGCGCGGCGGTCTTCGACGGTTCGGTTGCTGAGTTGAAGTTCAGCGGCGATTTCCTTGTTAAGTTTTCCTTCGATGACCAGATTCAGCACTGCGCGTTCTCCCTCGGACAATAGGGTGAGGCGTTCTTCCACGCGTTGGCGGCGCGCTCGGCGGCGGCGGTTGTGCGCGTCGAGTTCCAAGGCTTTTCGGACGCTGTCCCAGAGTTCTTGTTCGTGGAAGGGTTTTTCCAGGAAATTAACCGCTCCTGCCTGCATGGCGCTTACGGCCATTTGCACATTGCCGTGGCCGGTGATAAAAACTATCGGCAAATCGATCTTGTCTTGAGTCAATTTGCGTTGCAGTTCCAAGCCGTTAAGGCCGGGCATGGCGACGTCGAGGACCAGGCAGCCGGGACAAGGGGGTTGGAAAGCGGCCAGAAACTCGGCAGCCGAGCCGTAGGCTTTTACCTTTGGGAAAACCACCTCGACCAAGGCCGTCAACGATCGCAACACGGCCGGATCGTCGTCGACTAAAAAAACCGTGGGTTCCTGGGAACTCATGTTTTTTCTCCCTCAGGGTCGATAGGCAGGGTAAATTGGAATGTCATGCCCCTTTTGACATTCTTCGCCGCTTCCAGGCGTCCGGCGTGGGCTTCCACGATCGATCGGCTGATGGAAAGCCCCAGCCCCATACCCGATTGTTTTGTGGTATAAAAAGGCTCGAAAATATGATTTAGTTGCTCAACCTCGATGCCTTTTCCGCTATCGGTTACCGATACCTGCAACATTCCCTTGTCGTTTATTTCCGTGCGCAGGGTCACCAAGCGCGGCTCGGCAGATAAATCTCGCGTCGCATCCAAGGCGTTTTTCACCAGGTTGGTTATTACCTGTTCGATCTGGACACGATCCACGACGACCTGGGGCAGATCGGCCGCCAAGGCCTTTTCAAAGCGGATGTTGTAGGGGCGGGCTTCGATTTCCAAGAGGCGCAAGACGTTGTCGACCAGGTCGTTGATATTTTCTCGGGAGCGGCTGGAATCGGCGCGGCGGACGAAGTCTCTTAAGCGGCGGATGATTTGACCTGCCCGGTCCGCTTGATTTGAAATTTGCTCGATCGACTCCAAGAACGCCTTCTGATCCTTGACGGTTGATTTGCGTATCCGGTATCTGCATGCCTGGGCGAAATTGGCGATGGCCGCCAGGGGCTGGTTCAATTCGTGCGCCAGGCCGCTTACCATTTGGCTCATGGTGAACACGCGCGTCACGTGGGCCAACTGGTTCAGGTGTTGCCGGGCCTCTTCTTCCAAACGGCGTTGCTGGGTTATGTCGGTAATTATCGCAACTATTCCAGTTATATTGCCATTGTCATCGCGTTTGTAATTCCGATCGATCCTGTAATGGACAAACTTGCCGGCAGGAGTGGTAAAACTGCGAAAATACGGTGTGGTGGATAGATTTCGTCCCAAAATTTTTTCCGCGTCTGGAAAAGAGGGTTTGAGAACATCCCACAGGTATTTTCCTATCATGGTTCCTTGGGGATACTGATACATGCGATGATACTCGGCATTGGCGAAGGTGATTATCCCGTCGAGAGTACGTTCTACAATGCCATGGGGAATCGTTTCGACCAGGGTGCGAAAACGATTGCGCTCTTCTCGGAGGGCCTGCTCAGTGGCCGCGCGTCGGGCAATTTCATGTTGGAGTTCCCAATTGGCGGCCTTTAATATGGCGGCATGCTGTTCCAAGCGTGCTTCCAGGTCGTCGCGAAGTTGCCCGAGCATCATACCGGCTTGCTTGGGTTCGGTGATGTTTTCGTGATTTACCAGGATCCAACTTTTTCCATCATAATTGAACCGGGAAACCCGCATCTGGAACCATTTCTGCTCGTTCGATGATGGACACGGGTATTCCTGGTAAAACGAATCCTGGCGGCCCGCCATGACGCTTTCAATGCCCTTTGCGGCTTTTGGTCCATTTTCACGACTAAAACTCTGCGACTTGCGGCAGAGTCGCAGATAATCGCTTCCCACGCCGAACTTCTTGTCTGATAAACCGTTTTCTTTGCAATAATCGATCCAGGCCCGATTTACAACCACAATTTTTCCCCGGTCATCGAGCACGGCTACTCGAGCGGGCAATACTTGGACTACCTGTAGCAGGAATTCCGGCGATATTGGTATTAGGGCGTCTGATTTCTTGAGTAATTCTGCGGCCGTCTCGGTTTCCAAGAGTTGGGAGCGATTACGATTCGTCATACCAATTCATGTCTTCCAGCAAAGCAAAAAATTCGCTTAAAGGGCCGATAAGAACCCTTTATTTGCAAAAACCACATTCTACATAAGCATTTATGTGCGAACACCCTAATTACGGCCTGCGACGTGGAAAACCACGGATTTGAATAAACTATCATATCATAAGCAGGCAAATGAATAAATCACGTAATAAAACAGATTAATCAGTTAATAATGAGGAAAACAGATTCTGGTGGAGGTGATAGCATCATGGGGTTCCGTTTCCAGATGCTCTGCTTTGGCGAGAGAGGCAGTAGAGTCGCCCCTATTGCCCGTTCCCACGCAGAGCGTGGGAACGAGATTTCCACAAGGAGATCCGGATATTGTTGCTATAGTTTCTTTTGGCCTCATATTTCACCTCCTTGATGTACAGAATATGATGTACGGACTATATTCGCAATCTGATGAAATCCATCCCATCCCACTAAGTAGGATTTACTTGCCGTGTCGACGCTAAAGCGGATTTTGGTAACTGGCGGCGCTGGTTTTTTGGGCTCACATCTTTGTGAACGCCTGGTCCATGAGAAACACGACGTGATTTGCCTGGATAATTTTTTTACAGCGCAAAAAACGAACATCGCTCATTTGCTGGCGGAACCCAATTTTGAGCTGATTCGGCACGACATTACCCTGCCGATCTTTTTGGAAGTTGATGAGATTTATAACCTTGCCTGTCCCGCCGCGCCGGGACACTACCAACACAATCCTATTAAGACCATGAAAACCTCGGTAATGGGGGCAATTATTGTGTTGGGGATGGCCAAGCGATGCGGGGCGAAAGTGCTGCAGGCCTCGACCAGCGAAGTTTACGGCGATCCAGAGGTCCATCCGCAGCCGGAGACTTACCGCGGATCGGTCAACACGCTCGGGCCGCGTGCTTGTTACGACGAGGGAAAACGGGCGGCCGAGACGCTATTCATGGATTATCACCGTCGAAACGCGGTAAACATCCGACTGGCAAGGATTTTCAATACGTACGGCCCTAGAATGCACCCATACGACGGCCGGGTGATCTCTAATTTCATCCGGCAGGCTCTATCAGGCGAAGATATCAGTATTTATGGCGATGGCAGCCAGACCCGATCGTTTTGTTATCGCGACGAACTGGTCGAAGGATTGATCCGGATGATGTCCGGGCCGGACGACTTTGTTGGACCGGTCAATTTGGGGAATCCAGGGGAGTTTACTATCGGGGAATTGGCCAAGATAGTGTTGGAATTGACTGGTTCGCGTTCCAAACTGGTATTCATGCCTTTACCGGCCGACGACCCAACTCAGCGACAGCCAGATATAGCTTTGGCCCGTAAGCGTTTGAATTGGGAGCCCAAAGTGCCGCTGCGTGAAGGCCTGATAAAGACGATCGAATGGTTCCGTTCGATCGACATGGACTTATACCGCCCGCCGACGCCGAATTACTAGATCTTATTCGCCTACGTAGGGTAAAAGCGCCATAAAGCGTGCGCGTTTGATGGCCCTAGTCACCGCATGTTGACTGATGGCGGTACAGCCGCTTTTGCGCCGGCTGATGATTTTTCCCTGCCGGTTGGTCAGCTTTTTCAGCAATTCCACGTCTTTGTAATCGACATACATTGGTCGCGGGCGTTGGCCGTCGACGAAGATGGGGTCTTTCTTTTTGCCGCGAATCTTTGTCTTGGTATGCCGTTTACTGACTTTATTTACTTGCAGTTTTCTTGCCATTCGTAAACTCAAAAAAGGGGTATTATTAAACTTTAATTTGGAAGCGATTAATCGAATTGATCATTGATACCAATTCCAATGGATACCTCAGTTTACAAAAAAACGATAATAAGACAAGAGAGTCCATTGCAAAATGGTGATAAAATGCTACCCCACTTAAAGTGGGGTGATGGAATGAAACTGCCGGAACATGTCTATTACACGCGGTGTGCCGTTTTCGCAATGGATCTACTCCGGGGTTTGGGGCATGTTATGGTCGGCCATGCTACCCAGGTAGGAGTAGAGGAGGGAGTCGATGTTTTCACTTAAAAAATGCACGGACCCGTCGGCATAACCGAAATTGGCTCCGCCGGGATGATCGCTGCCGGCCGATTCAAAGAACCAGTTGTTAAACCCGCCCGGAGCCCCGTCGTCGTTGTCCTCACCGGCGATCATGGTATCAAACAGAGTAGCCACGCCAGCGGTGGCCCAGCCGTCGTTGCTGGTGCGGTTGTATTTATCATAGCCTGTCGCATCGGGCAAAGGGCGTAGACGTTGCATTTCGCCGATCATAATGGTCTTGGACATCCCGTCGCGAATATCCGATGGTTTCGCGGCAAAATTGGGCGCAAAAATGCCAGGATAAGTTTCGTCTTTATAAATTGTAGTGCCGTAAACAAATTGGTGACTGATTTTGGGAGAAGTAAATTTAGAGGAATAACCATTGCACCAGCCATTGCACCGGCCCAGGCAACCGCCATAATCAGTTCCTCCCGATCTCCAATTTTGAAACATGATTTGATCATCGCCCGGACGGATGCCGGCGCGGCGGCTGGGGCAATAGAACATTTTTATATCGGTTTGGGCAAGATCGCTGTTGCCGATTACACTTTTTGTAAAATTCCAACTCTTATATATGCGATTTTCCTCAATGAACGGAAGGATGTAAATCATCCAACTGTACCCGTGATTTCCCGAGGCGACTCCGGCGGCTTCTTCCCAGGGATCGCAGTAGCCGGCAAATTTGGGAAAATACGGGGCCAGCGTAGTGCCTGGTGGAAAATGTTGGTGGGCGTCGAGATATTGGTATAGAGCCAAACCGATCTGTTTAACGTTACTGGAGCATGTGGTGCGTCGCCCTGCTTCGCGAGCAGCGTTAACAGCGGGCAGTGTCAGCCCAATTAAAACGCCGATGATGGAAATCACAACAAGGACTTCGATCAATGTAAACCCGGCAGATCGGGCTTTATTCATGGCCACAGATCCTTTCCCGCGAACCTTCCCCAAGACACCAGAATTGGCTTATTGAGTCCTATTGCGATAACATACCTGAGCAGGTGGTGATTGGCAATATGCCCGGCCGATTATTTATGAAAGTTAATTATTTGTCGTAAAACTGCATGGCCTCGGCTTTTACGTACAACTCGGGCGGGGCGGACGTAAAATAATGAAACAAAGCCGGACATAACCAGCCTTCCATGGGCGGATCATCCGATGCATACCAGTGGCCGCCGTATTCTTCCCGCTTTCGGGTTAATCGCTTTTGCCATCCTGGGAAGGGCTCGGCGGAGAATAACAGGCGAAATCCCCGCCGGGCATTGGGAATATCACGAACCAAGTGATCGATCATCTCCGGCATTCCGCTGACGAACGGCTCTTGCCGCAACCCAACGCGCGGATCGTCGAATACCCAGGCGCCCAATTCCTCGACCCAATACGGGGCAATAGCCATTATCTGATTTGACATACCACGCCATTCATAAAATGTCGTTTCTAAAATTGGACATTATTTACTATATTATCGCTTATTATATTGCATCATGGAGATAAACATGTCTACAACCAGCCAAGCGCGTCATGTAATTCAAGTAAATAAATCCCTTATTGAACCCACCGCGCCTCGGCTCAAAAACGTCAAGCCTCGAAAAATCAGCGATTATCCGCATGTTCCCCAGGTGTATTTGCAGGCTGCGCAAAAACTTTCCAGTCCTTTTTTGATGGGGCCTCCGATTTGCGACGAATTGATAGCCTTTGTGCAACACCTTTTCACCGAGGAAGAGGCCGGAGTGGTTCGGCACATGGCCCCGTTTATCGGCAAAACCGCCGCCTCTCTGGCCCGGGCCGAACACAGGTCGATCCAGGAAATCGAGCCGATTCTGCATGCTTTGGCCTTTGAAAAGCGGGCCATCGCCTGTTCTGGGCCGGATAACCGGCGAAAATACGCGCTGGTGCCCATTACCGGCGGCATCTTCGAGATGGTGTTGATCTCCTGCAGCATGGACACGCTGACCGATTGGTACCGCCGTTTTATCGAGTTGTTCGAGGCCCTTTACGAAACCGGTTATACACTGGAATATGCCCTTGCCTTGCCGCCCTCGGTCCGCTATATGCCGGTGGGAAAGGCCCTCGATGCCCATCCCATGGCACTGCCTTCAGACCGTTTGGAAATCGTACTGGACCAATTCGACACCTTTGGGGTGGGGAATTGCCAATGCCGCATGGCCATGGCGTCTTTGGGGCATGGCTGCGGCAAACCGATAGGCAATTGCCTGGTCATGGGCCAATGGGGCGAAAAGGGCATTGAGCGAGGCTTTCTTAAAAGCGTCTCGAAAAAAGCGGCCTTGGAAATCAAGCGCGAGGCCGAATCGCACGGAATGGTCAATTGGATGATGAACGTGGCCTCGTCCAAAGGGCAAAGTTCGTGTTCCTGCTGCGGTTGCTGCTGCCATGGCATGCGGGCGATAAACGAGTTTAACACGCCTGGATTCATCGCCCCGCCACATTTCCTGCCCCAATTTGATCTTGAAAAATGCTCGTTTTGCGGCAAATGCGCAAAGACTTGTCCCATGGGGGCGATTACCGTGGACATGCAGGCCAAAACACACGGGCATCGAGTCGAGCGTTGCATCGGTTGCGGGCTGTGCATGCTAAGCTGCGAGACCAAGAAGGCGATTCAAATGCAACCCGTGCCGCATTATAAAATGCCTTATCGAAGTTGGTATTCTTTCTTGTTCCACGCCGTGCCGGGAATAGTCAAAACTTCCTGGAAAACCTGGCGAAGCCGCTAGCCCGATTATTCATGAGTTTACACCAGCCCGAAGCGCAAGCGAGGGATGACAAATGGTTTACCCTCGCTAGCGCTTCGGGCTGTTGTTTCGCACTTTGCCTGAAAAAACCTAGGCTATGAATAATCCGGGTTAATGTTATTTTTTAGCCTACTAGCCTAGCGGTCGGCCGCGGGTTTATAATACAAAAGAACGATACGGCGGCCATTGGGTTTCCCTTGATATTATGCCACTCTCAAAGATTGAATTTTGAACCGGGTGCGAGGACTCTGCCATGCCTATTCCCATGGAATTATCGCGGATCATCATCAGCGAGGTCAACGACCAGCAGGTGATTTACTTGAAAGAAGTCGAAGGGGAGCGGACTTTCCCCATTTTAATCGGGATTTTCGAGGCCACGAGCATCGACCGGCGGGTAAAGGGCTATTCGGCACCGCGGCCGCTGACGCACGACCTGATCGTGAGCATCGTCGAACATCTGGGCGGCGAATTTCAGGACGTGGTGATAAACGAGCTGAAAGACCACACCTATTACGCCCGGCTGCGGGTGCGTCACGACGGCGAACTGATCGAGATCGACGCCCGGCCCTCCGACGCCATAGCCGTGGCCGTAACCTGCAATCCGCCGCTGCCGATTTACGTCAGCGAAGACGTGCTGAACGACGTGCTGGGGGAACAGATGTAAAAGTGAAAGATAAGTAGAGGAAATGCCGAGATCCTCAAGCGCCGAAAGATTTTCCCTATTGTTAGGCGGCGCAAATTATCGCAGATTGGGATGAAGTAATCTTTAATTTACCGTTATCGACCAGTTCCTTTCTTCAGCGTCAAGGAACTGAAACCCGCGGGGCGGAACAACTCTTTGGGCAAGGGCACGAAATCCGGTCCGAAGCGGCTGTTGTGATCGTCGATCTGCCTACGCAACAGATCATAAGCTCGTTCGTGCTCGGGGGTGCGCGAATCGGGCAAAGAAGAGTATGAAGGTTGAAAGGCAGCCCCAAAAACCCTCTCATATAGATCAACGAAATAGCGGTTGAGCCGTCCGATTACCAGTGAAAATACCTCGATGGCTTTGGGTTGGTTGTACTGTGATAAGAGTTTCTGAAATTCATCGCCGAATAACTCTCCGAAAGCTGATTGCACTACAAATGGATAAAGGTAGGTGACATGATGGCGGACTTCGGCAAATCGCCGCGAGAAGCGTTGGCAAATGTCTGACGCCGGCTCCACACCGATGTGCCCGTCGATATAGACGTAGCGCCGCACCGGATTGTTGGGATCTTTGGGATTGCAGTTTAAATAATCCACATAGCCGCTCTCGACGCCGTGGTGGCCTCCCCCGCCAGGTTTTGTAACGCGCGCAATTTCGCCGATCAGCGCGTCTTTGTGGCGGAACTCGATGTGGCCGAAAAGGTCCATCGAAAACACCACGTCGTATGTCCCGTCATCGTAGGGGAGCGGTTCTTCAAGGTTAAATAACCGGGTGGCGGCGTAGCCGTTCATGCTTGCTTGCTTAAGGCATTTCTTCGACATGTCCACGTTGTGCAAGATCAAACCGGGCACATTGGCAACCAGCGTCCGACCGTAAGTGCCTGAACCGCAGCCAATATCTAGCGCCGTACCTCCGTTTGGCAGCAAGGCTTGCAAATCGGCCACCAGCCGCCGTATCTTTTCATATTCCACACTGTAGTGGTGGAATGGATTGGACAACATGTCGGGATCTGCGCCGTTAGCAAACTTGGTCTCGTAGAACTTTCCCGGATCGATGCCGAATAGCTCATAGGTGATTTCCTCGAGCCTGTACTGCCGCGGGATGCGGTTCCACGTGGGAGTAGTGGTGCAAGCGCCGGTCGCCTGCCACTTTTTAGTCCGAAACAGTCGCCAGAAATCTTTTAGAATTCCAACCATAATGCTAACACCTTGTATGCCTTGGCAATTTTTCTGTATCGGTTTGAATTTGACTTAACTCGAAAATACATAAGAGGTTATTAATGCTGGCATGAAATGGGTTTAGGTAGTCTTTATCAATATTAAGTATGAATACCGGCAAGTAAGTCCTTTCAAAATGCTTTATTACACAATTCCATGCAAATGAAAAGTGCGGAATGCGCTCCTTTAATCGAGAAATTGCCGGAATCGCTCTTGCTTCTGATGCCTGGGATTTTTATACTACCACACTCGCTAGAATAGGCGCGCATAGTGTATGCGTGCGCAAATTCAGTAATGTCAACGGTTTAAGGAGGAACCGCCATGACTCTTAATGACACAGGGACGGCTGCTTCCCGGGGCTCGTCTTGGAAAAAATGGTTGGGAATTATCACCACGGCGACGGTTGTCGTCGGTTTTTGCGTATTGATTCGCCATATAGGCGGAGGGCCGGAAAAGGCCGCTGCCACGCCGCCGCAAAAAAGCCAATCCCAGCAGGCGACGGTCAGCACCGTATCTAATACCAGGCAGGATTCACCCGCATCGGCTGCTACCGCAGGCGCAACAACGGCGCAGGTTAAAACTTCGCCGCAGGCCAAGACCTCATCGATTAAAGACAACTCGAAGGCGCCGCCTCCGGAGATTGTGGCCGATGTGAACGGCCGCAGGATCACGCGCGAAGATCTTGCCCAGCAGTGCCTGGTGCATTGCGGCAAGGAAATCCTGGAGCAAATGATCCACAAGCAGTTAATCGTCGGCGAGTGCCGGCGGCGGAACATCACTATAACCCGCAAGGAAATCGACGCCGAGATCGAGCACATGGCGGCCCGATTCGGCATTCCCGTCGATCAATGGTTTAAATTGCTCAAACAGGAGCGAGACATCACTCCGGACCAGTACGCGGACGACATAATCTGGCCCATGCTGGCATTGCGCCGTTTGGCCGGCGACAAATTACAGGTCAGCAAGGACGAATTGGTTAAGGAATTTGAAATTCAGTACGGCCCGGCGGTTAAAGCCCGGCTGATTTCATGCAAAGAAGAGGGCAAGGCCAAAAAGCTGCGTGAAATGGCTATGGCCAAGCCCGAGGATTTTGGAAACCTGGCCAAGGACTATTCCGAGGACACAGCCAGTGCGGCGGCCAAGGGCTTGATACAACCTATCCGCATGCACGGCAGTTATGAGGGCATCGAGCAGGCCGCCTTCAACATGAGCGACGGCGAGATATCGCAGGTGATTCCGGCCGGTGGGCAATACGTGATCATCAAGCGGGAGAGCCTGATTCCGGCCCGAGATTGCAAATTGGACGAAGTAGCCGGGCAGTTGGAAGAGGTCGTGCGCGAAAGCAAGATGCGCAAGGTGGCAAACGGCGTTTTCCAGGAGTTAAAGGACAATGCCAAGTTGGAGATTGTGTGGGGCGATCCGGCCAAGCAGCAAAAAACACCGGGCGTGGCCGCCTTGATAAATGGCGAGCCGATTACTATCCGCGATTTGGCCCTGGAGTGCATCGACCGGCACGGCACAGAATTGTTGGAAGTTTTGATTAATCGCGTTCTGCTCGAAGTGGAGTGCAAAAAACGGGACGTTGCAGTTTCCGATAAGGATATGAGCGAGGAAATCGCCCGGGCGGCGTCACTGGCCGTAAAACCAAAACCCGACGGGTCGCCAGACGTCGACGCATGGATCGAGCAGATTACCAAAGCGGAGGGCGTTACGCTGGAAATGTATCGCAATGACGCAGTATGGCCCTCGGCGGCGCTAAGAAAACTGGCGGGCGAAAAAGTGGATATTTCCGAGGACGATCTGCAAAAAGGCTTTGAGGCAAACTACGGAGTGAAAGTCCGTTGCCTGGCGATCGTGCTGGATAATCAACGCCGGGCGCAAGAGGTCTTTGAAAAAGCCCGAAAACGCAATACCTCGGAATTCTTCGGCGAACTGGCCGCACAATATTCGATCGAGCCGGGCAGCAATGCCTTGCGGGGCGAAGTCCCGCCGATCAGAAAATGGGGCGGCCAACCGATCCTGGAAAAAGAAGCCTTTGCACTTAAACCGGGTGAACTATCGGGCATCATTCAGGCGAGCGATAAATTCATCCTCCTGCGATGCGAGGGATTCACCAAGCCGGCGGATGTGAAATTCGCCGACGTCCGCGACGAAATCTATAAGGATCTGTACGAAAAGAAACTGTACCTGAAGATGGCCGAGTGTTTCGAAAAACTACAGGACTCGGCGACGATCCACAACTATCTGGCCGGCACCAGTCATACGCCAAAGGAGATTTCCAAAGCCCCGGAAGGCATTAATTTGCCCACGATCAAGCAGGTGCAGGCGAAGAAAGGATGAGGGATGAAGAGATGAGGGATAAGGGATAACTGTCAAAGATAAAGGACTTTATCCAAAGCAAAATAAGGAACTTAATTCAAACTCAATATACATTCCAGAACGCCCTCACCCCTAGCCCCTCTCCCAAAGGGAGAGGGGATGGGATTTTAGAGCTTCTAAAAAAGACATCAAAAACCGCTTGTGAAAATGCAAGCGGTTTTTTTAACCACTTTTTTCATCCCTCATCCCTCATCCCTCATCCCTCATCCCTCATCCCTCATCCCTTATCTCTTATCTCTCATCATTTTTTCTCTTCCGGCGGGACGTAGAAGCGGGCGAGATTGATGCCGCCGCGGAGCTCTTCTTCCAGGAGCTTGACGCGCATTTCCATCCGCTCGACCATACGTTGCAGTTGGGGAAGGACGTAGCGATGGGTATCTTCGGGCTTGGGCCGCGGGACGCCCGGATAGCCCAGGTGCCGTTGCAGGGCGGCAAAAAGGTATAAAGGATCTTTACGGCGATTGGCCAAGGCGATTTTGCCTTCTTTTTCGCCGAAAAGGATGGGTTTTTCGGCCAGTCCGCGGTTTT
>JBEKZY010000016.1:0-46755 GCA_049509395.1 Thermoguttaceae bacterium
ATCTGCCTGAGATTTCACGTCCAGGTTCGGCGCTTCTTTTTGAATCACTACCAGGCTCTTTTTTTCAGCCGATCCGTCTGGCAGCCACTTGACAATCCGAACAATATTATCGGCGTAAAATTGTACCTTCAGGTTCATGCCGGGAATTTTCAATACGCCGCTTTGAATGTCTTGGATCTGGGCGGGGGATTCCGCCAGACATGGTGCTGTCAGAAAGTTCGATGACAAGACGTAAAATAACAATGTTGTCAATGTTATGTGAAAAAAATGTTTTGGCATTTCGCGGTTTCCTGTTTCGACGCTTCTGCCGCTCCTAAAGGGGCTGAAAGAAAAAAGGTGATCGTTCTCTCTGACCCAGGCGTAAACGCCTTGGCTAGAGAAAAACAAATATATACTACCCGTTTTGGTTTATTGTTAACCCATGATGACCATGATATTGTGGGTTTTTCCATCTTCGAAAACAGGCAAGACGTTCCCGCCGATCTTTCCATCCACAAGGATTTCCTTGACGCCTTTCGATATGTGCTTGGGATTTTTTACAGTGATTTTATAAATGGCGTTTCTAAATTTTCTTTGCACCGTGAATCCGTCCCATTTTTTGGGGATGCAGGGATCGATCTTCAGCCCGTCGAACTCGGCGCGGATGCCCAAAATCCATTGCGTGACGGTCCAGTAGGTCCAGGCGGCCGTGCCCGTAAGCCAGGAGTTTTTGGCTTCGCCATGGGTGGGCGCGTCTTTGCCCGCCACCATTTGCGCAAACACATAAGGCTCGCAGCGGTGCAAATGCCCGATCTTCTCCCGCGCCGATGGATTGATGCGGGTGTAGTAATCAAACGCCCGGTCGCCGTTGCCCAAAATCGTCTCGGCGATGATGATCCAGGGATTGTTGTGGCAGAATATGCCCGCGTTCTCCTTGTAGCCCGGCGGGTATGAGGATATTTCCCCCAAATGCAGATAATATTTCGAATAAGCCGGCTGTTGCAGCACGATGCCGTGTTCGGTGGCAAGCTGTTTGTTCACCGAATCCAGTGCCTGCTTTGCCTTGCCATCCTCCACTCCCACGCCGGCCATAATGCACATCCCTTGCGATTCGATGAAAATCTTGCCCTCCTCGCACTCTTTCGACCCGACCGGCTTGCCGAAGTCGTCGTAAGCCCGTACGAACCACTGCCCGTCCCATCCGTGTTCGTAGATGACTTTTTCCATTTTGCCGGCCTCGGCCAGATAGCGTTCGGCCTCGCCGTTCAGGCCGCGTTTCTTGGCGATGGCGGCCAACTCCTTTGCGGCCTGCACGAACAACCCGGCGATGAAAACCGACTCGGCCACTTTGCCTTCTTTGTTGGTCGTGGTCTGGAACGATTGACCCGGCGTGTCGGAAAAACAGTTCAGATTCAGGCAGTCGTTCCAGTCGGCCCGGCCGATCAGCGGCAAACCGTGCGGGCCGATCCGCTCCAGGGTGTAGTTTAAGCTGCGGCGAAGATGCTCATAAAGCGGCTGCTCGGAACCAGGCTCGTTCTCGAATTGCACCTGCTCGTCGAGGATGCCCCAGTCGCCCGTTTCCTTGATGTAGGCCCCCACGCCCAGGATGAGCCAGTGCGGGTCGTCGTTAAAACCCGAGCCGATGTCGTTGTTCCCGCGTTTGGTCAAGGGCTGATATTGGTGAAATGCGCCGCCGGAGCTCAGTTGCGTTGCCGCCAGGTCGAGGATCCGCTCCTTAGCGCGGGCCGGAACCATGTGTACAAAACCCAGCAGGTCCTGGTTCGAATCGCGGAACCCCAGGCCGCGCCCGATGCCCGACTCGTAAAACGAAGCCGATCGCGACATGTTGAATGTCGCCATGCACTGGTAGGCGTTCCAGATATTGACCATGCGGTTGGCGTGCAGATCGGGCGATTTCACCTGATAGATGCCCAGCAGGCCGTCCCAATATTCCCGCAGCGCCTCGAAGGCCGCGGCGACGTTTTCGCCGTCGCGGTACTTGGCTAAAAGCGGCTTGACGGTCCGCTTGTTGATCGTTTGCGAATCGGGCGGATCGAATTTTTTATCGACCGGGTTCTCCTGGTAACCCAAAACGAAAATGATCTCCTTGCTTTCGCCCGGTTTCAGGTTCACTTTTACGTGATGCGATCCGTGCGGGGCCCAGCCGTGGGCCGCCGAATTAAACGATCTGCCCCGCTCGACCGCCGCCGGATTTTCCCATCCGCGATATGCGCCCAGAAAAACGTCGCGCTGCGTGTCGAACCCGGCCAGCTTTGCCGAGCATGCGAAATATGCGAAGTGATCGCGCCTCTCGCGATACTCGGTCTTGTGATAAATCACTCCGTCTTCGATCTCGACCTGGCCGATGCTGAAATTGCGCTGGAAATTGGTGGCGTCGTCCTGCGCGTCCCACAGGCAGAACTCGATGCTGGAAAACACGGAAAGCTTGGCCGGCTTTCTGCGGCGGTTGGTCACCCGAAATTTCCAGATCTCCAAATTCTCGCCCAGCGGCACGAAATAACAGGTCTCCGCCTCGATCTTGTTGCACGTCGAGCCGATTGTGGTGTAGCCCATGCCGTGCCGACACTCGTATTTCTCCAAATCGCTCTTCGTGGGCTGCCACGACGGCGACCAAAACTTGCCGCTCTCGTTGTCGCGAATGTACAAATACCGCCCGCCAACATCGAACGGCGCATTGTTGTAGCGGTATCGGGTCAAGCGGCGCATGCGGGCGTCGCGGTAAAACGAGTAGCCCCCGGCCGTGTTCGAGATGATCCCGAAATACGCCTCGCAACCCAGGTAGTTGATCCAGGGCAAGGGAGTCTGCGGAGTAGTGATTACGTATTCCCGATTTTTGTCGTCAAAATGCCCGTAACGCATGACATCTGTTTCCTTCTTGTCTTTTCTCCAGCCCAGTCGTTCAGAAGTTTTTTTGGTAATTGAGGCATAGCAGTAAAATAATTGACCTCCCCGCATTTAGGCGTTTTGTGCAGACTAGTTAAGTCCAAATAACGGTCCGCTCCCAAATGCAAGGAGACTAGATTATGGTAGGCTGCACGAGCCGGCCTAGCAAGAGGGCCAAGGTGCGATTCGCCGCGCCGCCCTGAAATGAGCGGTCGGACGAGCGGCTAATTCGGCATCGACAAGTATCGGCGGATCATCCGGCGCGAGAGACGGTGCAGGCGATGAAACAACTCGATTTGACGCCGTTGTACGATTGCTATCCGGGCGTCGGCCTGCCGCCGAACCGTTGTGCTTAGCAGCCCGTTGAAATAGGGGTGCCACTGCTGGCTTGTCTAGCCTTCTACTGATTGCTTCCACATGGGTTCTGATTGAAAAAGGGGTGCCACTGCTGGCTTGTCCAACCTTCTACTGATTGCTTCCACATGGTTTCTGATTGAAATAGGGGTGCCACTGCTGGCTTGTCCAGCCTTCTACTGATTGCTTCCACATGGGTTCTGATTGAAAAAGGGGTGCCACTGCTGGCTTGTCCAGCAGTGCGTAGGATAAACTCCTGGAAAAACACTGCTGGACAAGCAGCAGTGGCACCCAAATTCTCAAAATTCGACTTTTTCAACATGCTGCTAGCCTCGTCGGGCGCCACGCACGGCATGCTCCGATTCGTCGTGGCGCCCGCACAATACCGCAAAAATAGCCCATTTCCCTAATAAGGTATAATACAATAGAGCAAATTCCTTGCCCGGAACCCCATCATTCCCGCCGAACCAACGTCGATGGGATTGCGGAATTCCTTGCACACAACCCAACGAAAGGAGACAGCCATGTTCACAAGGTCTATTGCCAGTCTTGCGTTTTTAGTGTCCTGCCTGGTTGCTTCGTCCGTCTTAGCGCAATGTGGGTGCGGCTACGCGACAACCGCATATTACGCCCCGGCGTATACGTCCTTCTACGCGCCGACCGCCGCGTACTACGCCCCGTATACATCCTACTACGCCCCAGCGCCGTATACTTCTTACTACGCCCCGGCCTATACGTCCTACTACGCGCCGCCCGCCGCCTACTACCCAGTGCCCTATAGGGCCTATTACGCACCGTCAGCCTATTATTATCCGCGCTATTATGTCCGGCCCTTTGTCCGCTGGTGGTGAATGCCTTAGCCCCGAAAGGGCGCGCAACGATAGCCCAGGGCTGAAGCCCTCGTTGTTACACACAAGTTGCTGGATGGAAAACCGAGAGGGTCGTTCACGATCCTTTCCGCATCCCGGTCTTAGCCCCGGTGTTTTACGCCGGGTAAGGAGCCATCCCGATATGTCGTTCTCTGTCAGTCCCATTCGCGAGACTCCTGCCCAGGACGGCCCTAGAGTCACTTAACAGGCTAAAACCCCCGACACCGAGAAGGCCCGTGAACGGGCCTCCTGAATATGGAAAAATCTCTCCCAAGCGCACCGACTTAGACACTGAAATCTGGATTGTTAGTTGGGGAACAAATTGCGATTTTTCCACGTTTGTAACCGGAGTCGTTCGCTGTTGCTTATTTGTTACGACTCAATTGTTTGGGCACTAAATTGCGAATTTTCTACGTTTGCCATTCCGTATTCTTGCTTTTCCAGCCGAGGTGTGTAAATCGTGCATTATCAAACTGGGCGGATTGTAGTAAAGTGGTTGGCACAATTTCTAGGGAATCATTGATAATATTAAAGAAGAAATAATTCTCAATTCGCAGAAGAAATATACCTATCCGCGCCCCTGTTTTTAACCTGGCTTGGCTATCGAGCCTCACTTTAATGTTGATTGATTTATATGGATAAACGACAATCTGACTACCGAAAGATAAACAGATTTATTTTCAGCTATATACCCAAGGGCACAAAAGCTGAATAGTTTACTTTTAACCATTCAATCACATCCGTTCTAAGTTGTTTAGCTGTTAGTAGTAAATCATTCGCGTCATTTTTACTGACAGCATTAATACGATCATAGATTGCCTGACCTCTTAAGCGAGAACATCGCTCAAGATATTCGGATGGATCAATCCACTTATGGCCTAATGTAGATGACAAAGATTCGATTACCCTTTTATGTTTCCCAGAGCCTTTAGGAACCTTATATCCACAAGCCGTTAAAGGGATCATACATAATTGTAAAGCCGCGTCATATGCATGCTCAAATTTACCATCTGCACTAAGTCCCTCAACTTCAGCATCGGATAGATCCCGATCCACAATTTGGAATAACTTATGAATTTCGGGCAGTGTGGGATTATGCTTTTGCAGCCATCCGTTCTGCAACCATTGTTCCAAGCTCATTATAGAACTCCTTTATAGAGCCGCTTTTGGTTTTGTATATTATCGGGATTTTTTCACGGTTATATACATCTAACAGAAACGGGTCCCCAGTGTGATATCGCTCCTTGAATGAATCCTTTGTATAAATAGCTGGACTAATACGTCGCCCTAATACTTTCTCTGCTTGGCGTAGCGGTCCCGAAAGCTCTTTGAGATTAATATCACCTATGATTAATATATCAATATCGCTATCTACCATCTGACGGTTTCGTGCCGTTGAACCAAAAATGAACGCCAATTCTATTCGGTTACTAATGACCTGAAGTGTCTCACGAAGTATTTTTTCTAGCCGAAGTCCCTGATGGATTTCCCGTGCTGATGCAATTTGTTCAAGACTTTCCAAGGCGCATGCACATGGATTTTTAAGATTCATAATTATATTTTCGGCATTTTCAACAACTTGATGGTCCCATTCGATTTTATCTTCCGCCATAGATGTCGCCAGCGACTGTGCAGCGACCCGTTGGAGTCTGGTATAACGCGATGATGCTAACCAAGATTTGAAAACTTCCGTGATTTCTGGATCCTTTCCTATATACTGCTTTAAAGACCAGGCACAAGCGACTCTTAGATCTTCCGATTTATTTTCAAGCGAAGCATATTTTATTAATGTTTTACGGGCTTTAGGTTGTGTCCCGGAGGCCTTGGCCAATCCTCTCGCTGCTCCGGATCTAACAATAGTTGATTTATCACTTTTAACAATTTCCAATAATCGGTTTGCAATAATTTCATTATTTTCTGCTGCATCCCGCAATGAACGTGCACAAGCCGACCTAACTTCTTCATCTTGATCAGAATCGAGAACCTGTAGCAAAAGTTCTGCTGTATTACGCGCATTCTTTACCGCAGACCCAAGCTCAGTAGCACTCGCAACTCTAAGTGGGACATTCTCCTTGGAAAGAAGGATTTGTCTAAGCCAGAGCCTGTAACACCTGTCGGTGGCAAGTTTGCGGCCAAGTTCTTTTATCAATATCTCCTTTAAACAATCGCTTTGCTGACTGTCTTTTAATAATAAATAAATACTTTTACGCCATTTTTTGGGATTTTCTGCAAGAAGTTTTGCATTGATAAAAACAATATGGCATTGTTTGTCAGAGATTGTTACGACAACTTCACGAGCGGCTTCTGTATCCATGACTTCCGCTAACAATTTCTGGTGCGCAGACTCGAATATCTTTTTAAAGTGAACTCTTTCATAAAGACAGTGAAAATCTTCCTTTTTAAGATTTATTTCAGCAGTTTTCAAGATGCTATCCACGGTTTCATCTGCTTGCTTCTGATATCTAGTTCCTTGAAAACTTTCAAGTACTTTTAAAGCTTCTAATGTAATTCCAAGCCAACGCGAGTTGCCAAGTTTTTTTATTGATTCAAAAGTTGAATCAACTAATCGCCGATTTGCCACTGTAGTGCCATCACTAAGACATTTTAACCCTAATAAATAACCTCGATGGAGAAAACGACCCACGGGATCAGGATCGTCCATGATTGCTGATATGAGCGATTCAGCCAATGAGGGTGTAAGTTGGGCGGCCACAAGTCGTATCACCTCCGACCATTGTGGATGGAAATAATACCCTCGCAGACCAGAAGTTACATCTCGCGAATATGAGGCATCTGCCTCATCTATGACTCCTAGCGATGAAAAATATTCCTGAAGTGTACGGTGCGAAAATCCGAAAAGATCTAACCCCCGCTCCTCAATCAACCCCGTCCGTTCGGAAAGATAACGAATTATTCGATCACATGCATCCTTGGCCTCCTCTATGGTGAATCCTAGTTTATTTTGAAGATAATCTTGCATTCTATCGGTAATCCACCATCTTGGAGCAAGAATTTTTTCTGCTTTTTGCATCGCAAGGGCTAGATCAGATAGCAACCAACGAAATTCTCTTGCATCTATGTCAATATTATATGTATTGTCGAATTTTTCATTAGGTCTTTTGTTGCTTTCCCATGTATCCAAAAACACTTCCACAACTTTTCCATAAAGATCGACTCGCCGCCGAGGGAGCATACCACCTCGGGCTTCATTTAGGAGAACCAAAATTGTTAGGATCAGAGGATTTGAAGCTAGACCTTGAACTCGCGGATTAGAAAATATCGCGGTACTTAGACTTTTTAGAATCTCTTCCTTTGATTTGTGTTCGCTCTCTGAAAAAATAGATGCCCATTTCTGTGCGAATATTTCTATTTGTTTTTCGTTATATTCTTGAATTTGATATATGACAAATTGTTGATTTTTCCACGGAGTCGAATCAAAACCAACTGTTCGTGATGTTATAACAAAACGATTATTGGGATATTTGTCAATGAATGATTTTATTGATTCGATTAAAGATTCTTTTTGCTCTTGATTCCCAATTTCATCTAGTCCATCTAATAAAAGCAAACATTGACGTCTGTCATGTCCCAATTCTGCTCTAAGAGGTTGTTCGATATCAGAGCAACAATGATCTGCGGAAATCGCAGCAATGAATTTCACAAAATCTACCCGTTCATCAATTTCCTGCGCACGGCAAAACTCAGGTAACCTTATATATATAGGTATCTCTCTTTTACCGTCTTCACCACTTACATACGAATTGGCTAAAGAATGCGACATAAACTTAAGCAATGTTGTTTTTCCAACCCCAGGATTTCCCAAAATCATAACTCGATCATTTGTTTTGATGCAATCCGTAGAGAGTATTGGCTTGGAAGATATATTTCTTTTGTATTGACGACACGATTGGGGCATGCAATCTTCGCTGACTTCTTCAGGTTCACGAACATCAAATTCTACAAACATCTCTTGAATTTTTTGCTTTTGAACACTAGGCATTCCAAATCCGCGGAAGTCAATATGACCTTGCATGTCAGCAAGCCAATGGCAATATTCCTTTAAAGGACCGCCAACAAGTAATTCAGATGGATTGATATTTAATCCCCGGGCAAGTCGAGTAAGAGTAGCTTGGCGAATTTGAGTTGGCTTTTGTACTAAAAGTCGACTAATCTGTGCCCGAGATACACCAGATTGTTCTGCAAGTTTTGCCTGCGTAATCTGTTGCACACGCATGTGCTCTTTTAATTGCTTAATATCTATAGAATCGATCATAGGCTTCCTTTCTATTATTTATATTACAACATTAATATAACATAATAGCATCATATGTCAATATAATAAAGATCATTATATATAATAATGATGCGCTTACTTATTAATTGTATCGTCTAAAGGTGTCATTTTTAGGCAAAATCCTTTCGAAAATTCACCTTTTTCTCCAAAATCCATTTCCACCAATACCCCAAAATTGCCCAAAAATCACCAAAATTGACTAACTATTAAATTTCCACCTCGCAACTTTTTTATAGTGTCTTTACCCCTATCGCTCTTTGGTCGTGGGCCAGTTTGATTTTCAGAATTTTTCCAAATGGCACGCGGCTGGCAAAAGTTCCACAATATCCCGGATTTTCCAGGTTCGCTTTTCAATCCCAATTGCACGGGCAGGTGTAGTTTTCAAAGTTTGATGCACTCTTACAAAATTATGGTGCATGAAATCCATTGAATAGGATGATTCGTAGATATTGTATATTTGGTGCTCTGGAGAATATAGGCAAGATTATGTAAACTAGCAGTCGGTGTGATTAAGAGGTTAAAATTGGCAATACCATTTCCAAAGAGGATGATTGCTATGGCAAAGAAACGCGAGCGGCAAAAAACACAACAACCATTTCTATCACGACATAATGCTTTAGGATTGGTTATTGATGCCACCGCTAGAGAAAGTGACCGTGGATTTGTTCTGATATGTGCGGCTGTTTTGGATCGGGCATTAGAGAAGTTAATTAGGACAAAATGGAGTACTTTATCTAATGCTACAAAAAAAGAGATGGATTATTTGTTAATTCAGCGTCCATTGCCACCTTTAGGCAGCGCACAAATAAGGGCAAAGCTTGCACGTATACTTGGCTGGATTGATAAAACTGTCTGCCAAGCTCTCTGCAAACTCTTTGACATGCGAAACGATTTCGCACATAAGGAAATAGCACCTATTTTAGATAATACCCTGATTAAACCCATATTTGATATTTTGCCATGGATAGGGCGAGATCCAAATGAGATTGCAACACACAAGACAGTAAGAGCTGAATTGTTAGTATTAACCTCGATATTGTTGCGTTCGGTGCAACAAGCCGAAACTAAGATTATTCCTAACGATCATCCCAACAAGCAGCTTGATCGCTAACCTCTTTGGCAAAAATATAAGATACAATACGAGTTTCTATAGAAAATTGAGACCAAATAGATTGTAAGTTTTTGGGAATGCACCCCTGCCAAGAGTAATTTTGGCTCCAGTCCGTATCAGCTAATTTTTTGACTAATTCTTCCCATGTCAAATTAGGTAAATCCAGTTCTCTTACATAATCTAATAATCTTTCTTGTAATTCAGTCATTGTTTAACCTCTAATTTTTCAGCAACAAAATATTCAACCACTACCAAAAATCATCTTTTCGACTTTTCAGAAATAATTCATTTTGAAAAATCTCCTGTGGAAAAATTCCAACTCCTTATCCCTCAATCCATTTGCGCGCACCGTCCCCCGCAAAACTCAAAACTTTTTTCTTCCCTGCTTAAGAGTGCCCCAAACCGTCGCCGCAACCCCTTATTTTCCAACCCCTTAATACCTGCCCCATTGGTCGTAAAAATTTTTTTATCCGTCCACGGTGAAAAATCCCAAATCCCCCGTAAAACAATTTCCCTTTCTTAACCAATCCCCAATCCCTAATCCCCAATCCCCAATCCCCTCAACCTAACCACCGTGCCACGTCTTTAGCCCAATACGTAAGAATAATGCTTGCCCCGGCCCGGCGGATGGCGGTTAGCGATTCCAGGGCGACCGCTTTTTCATCGAGCCAGCCTTTTTGGGCTGCGGCTTTTACCATGCTGAACTCGCCCGATACGTTGTAGGCCGCCAAGGGCACGCCGGGAAAACGGTCTTTGGCCTGGCGGATAATGTCGAGATAGGCCAAGGCGGGCTTGACCATTACGATGTCGGCCCCTTCGCCCAGGTCGAGTTCGATCTCGCGCATGGCCTGGCCCGCGGCGGCGGCAGGGTCCATCTGATATCCGCGGCGGTTGCCGAACTGGGGCGCGCTTTCGGCCGCCTCGCGGAACGGCCCGTAAAACGCGCTGGCGTACTTGGCTGCATAGCTCATGATGGGCAAGTGCGTAAACCCGGCCCCGTCGAGCGCCTGGCGAATCGCGCCCACCATGCCGTCGATCATGCCTGACGGGGCCACCATGTCGGCCCCCGCCCGGGCGTGGACCAGGGCCTGTTGGGCAAGCAAATCGAGCGTGGCGTCGTTGTCCACGTCGTGCCGGCCGGTAGTCTGAGTAACCGGTCCGCAATGGCCGTGGTCGGTGTATTCGCAAAAGCAGACGTCGGTGATAACCAGGAAATCGTGCGCGGCGTGTTTTGCCACGCGGATTGCCTGGGAAATTATTCCGGAGTCGGAAAGTGCGTCGGAGCCGGTGGCATCTTTGCGTTCGGGTATGCCGAAGAGGATCACGCCGCCCAGGCCCAGTTCGACCGCCTGTGCGACTTCGTCGGCGAGCATGTCGGGCGAGAGTTGGAAATTGCCTGGCATGGCGGCGATCTCCTGTTTTACCGCCTTGCCCGGGCGGACAAAAAGCGGCAGTATGAGGTCGGCCGGCGAGATGCGGGTTTCTTTTACCAATTCCCGAATGGCCGGATTATAACGCAGGCGTCGCAGTCGAGTGGTGGGGAAGGATGAGAAATCGGTCATTGTTATTTACTCCGCTATGCGGCCTGTGGCAGTAAAGTAATTTATTGCAAATTGTAAATTGCAAATTGCAAATTGGACAAAATCATGCTCGAGTATTGGGGTTAAAATAAACGGATGCAATGATACGATAATCATTGTTTATTTGCTTTATCAAGTGCGGTTTGCGCGCGGCGGACGGCGTCGGCGGCCCAGGGTTTGTCGGAGTAGAGTTCGACGACCGCGCGATACATGTCTTGGGCGCGGCGGGGATCGGTCGCCAGCACGGTGTCGGCCTCGTCCAGGTGTTTTTGGATTATATCAAGCTGTTCGGGTGCAAATTCTTCGACATTCTTTTTTAATTGTTGCAGGCGGCGGCGGGCGAGGGTAAGACAATCGCCGGTGGGCCCGGCCGTTTCGGCGGAATTCTGATACAGATCGACGAGGGCCTGGAGTTTGGCGATGCATTGTTCGGCGCTGAAGTGTTGATAACCGAGGGCTTCGAGATATGCGCGTTCGATGGGCAGGAGGTTTTCCTTGACGATGAAGCCTTTGGCCATCTGATCGAAGTCGCCTTGCAGCCGATCGAGCGCGATCTCATGTAGATATTTGCGGAGCTTGGGCAAAGCGAACTTGAAACGTTCGTAGTTGGGATCGTTGGTATATTGCTCTAAAAACGCGCGGATGTCGTCTTCGGCTTGGATTATGGATTCTATTTTTCCATCTTCAGTGCGGGCGGCGATGCGCCGGTAAAGCGAATCGGCGGTTGGCGGTTTGAGAAAATACCAGACGGTGAAGCCCACCAAAAGCAGCCCGGCCGCCAGGGCGCAGGTTTGCAGAGAAATAATAGCCGGCTTTGGTTCTTCGGATTCCGTTTTGCCGAGTTCTTCAGCGCTGACGGGCACGAAATGGCCGGTGGATTTTGTTTCCGTGCCGGCTGTGGCATCTGTTTGCAGTGGCAGGGCAACGGTAGCCACGGTTTCGGGCAGCTCGGGCGCGGGTTGGGGAGCGGGTGGCGCAGGCGGCTGTTGGGATGAAGGGGTAAATACCTGCGTGTCAGGAAGTTCTACATCTTGCGCGGGGCCATTTTCCGACGCCGGCAATGTAACGGTCGCGGCATCCGGACCAGGCGGAGGGTCTATAGTCGCATCGCTTTGATAATATGAGGCGTCGGCCTGAAGGGTCATGGCAGGCGAGGGCATGGCGTGCTGCATGGCCTCGAGACACCGACTGAGAATGGTGGCGTTGGGAATGCGCCGGGCAGGATCTTTTTCCAGCAACTGCATAATGATGCGTTGGAGTTCCTCGGGCACGTCGTCGTTGTGGCGGCGGAGAGGCTCGGGTGTTTCGAACTGCTGTTTATAAATGACTTCGCCCAGCGAATTGCCGCGAAAAACCGGGCGGCGGGCCAAAAGCACGTACATAACCGCGCCAAGGCTGTAAAGATCGCTTCGCTGGTCGACGGGTTTTCCGGCGGCTTGCTCCGGGGCCATGTATTCGGCCGTTCCCAGGACCGAACCGGCGCTGGTAAGCCGGGTGTTGCCGAAAAGACGGGCGATGCCGAAGTCGGAGAGTTTTACCTGGCCATTGGCGGTCAAGAGCAAATTGCCGGGCTTAATGTCGCGGTGGATCACTCCGCGGTCGTGCGCGTGGCGAAGTGCGCGGCAGATTTCGATGACGATGCGGACAACTTCCCGCCAATCGAAGCGCCGGCCGCGGCTGAGTTCTTCCTCGAGGCTGTTGCCGTCGATCAGTTCCATGGCGTAGAATAAGTGGGTGTCATCTTTGCCGAAGCCGAAAAGCTTGACGATGTTTGGATGGTTGAGTTTACGGAGGGTTTCGATTTCGGCCTCGAAGCGACCGCGAAATCCTTCCTCCTCGGCCAGGGCCGCGGACAGGAGTTTGACGGCGGCGGGTTCGCCGGTTTCCAGATTGACGCCCTCGAAGACGGTTCCCATGCCGCCCCGCCCGAGCTTCCCTACGATTTGATAAGGTCCGAGCCGTTCAATTTGCATGTAATACGTGTTCTAATTTAATTCAGCGCGTCTATTTTCTTTAACCGAGCGTGTTTTCGCGTAGCGTAAACACGCGGAGAAGCGCTGTTTTAAGTTGTAATTGGTATAAAAAGTCCCAGGTTGACTGACATTTACATCTTATATCGCAGGTGCTGGAATCGCCATAGGGAGGGTTATTATTTAAGGGTTCAGGGTTCGGGGTTTAGGATTCGGGATTCAGGATATACAATAATAAATTATGACGTTATCGGGAATTCTAAATATAAACAAACCCACTGGCATCACCTCGCGAGGGGTAGTGGATATGGTCGAGCGCCTGGTCCGGCCGGCCAAAGTCGGACATGCGGGCACGCTCGATCCGTTGGCTTCCGGCGTGTTGGTGGTATGCGTGGGATCGGCCACCAAATTGATCGAGTACGTGCAGCAGATGCCGAAGTCGTATATGGGCACGTTTCTCTTGGGTCGGCAAAGCACGACTGAGGATATCGAAGGCGAGGTTGTGGAGTTGGCCGATCCGCCCATGCCCGTGTTGGAAGAAATTCAAGACGCGGCTAAAAAACTTGAGGGCAATATTTTGCAACGGCCGCCGGCGTTTTCTGCGCTTAAAATCAATGGACGCAGGGCGTACAAGATGGCGCGGAAGGGAGAGGAGGTTAAATTGCAGGCCCGGCCCGTGTGCATTCATCGCATCGATGTGCGGTCGTATGAATATCCGCAGATGGTGTTGGAAGTGGACTGCGGCAGCGGGACATACATCCGCTCGTTGGGCCGGGACCTGGCGGAATCGTTGGGGACCGCGGCAGTGATGTCCGCCTTGGTGCGGACGGCGATCGGCAAGTTTTGCCTGGAGGAAGCACAAGAGCCAGGCGAACTGACAAAGGAAAATATATGCGGTCGCATGTTGCCCATGATCTGCGCTTTAGATAATCTGCCGCGTTTGCATCTTTCGGCCGAGGAAATCAGATGCGTTCATCGAGGTCAATCGATCGCGAAACGAATTGAAAACGCGCCAAAGCACTGGCATAGCCAGTGGCACACGGCGGATAGTCACTGGCACCCAGCAGAGACGGCCGCGGTTGATGAAGGAGGAAATCTGGTGGCGATTCTGAGTTTTTCGGACGATGAATTGCTGCGTCCGGTGCGGAATTTTTTTATATGAGATTGATTGAGATTAATCGTTAAGAAAATCAGAGCCGGGGCGTGTCGCCCCGGCATGTACGGGCCGACACGGCCAGGCTCCGAAAATTATTGCTCCGAAAAAAGTTGATAACAACATGACATTGCCCATACGCACGCTTCCGATAGTCGAACGCTGGGACTGCCACAGTTGCGGATTTTGCTGCCGCAGCACGAAGTTCAGGCTCAGCGACGAGGATTTAAAAAAACTCCGCGAGCAAAAGTGGGAAAATCATCCCGACTTTCAGGGCGTGCCGATTGTCACAGTGCGCGGCTGGCTGCGGAAATATCATCAACTGGGCAAACGGCCGGATGGGTCGTGCATTTTTTTGACCGGTGACAACCTGTGCCGCATACATCGGGATTTGGGCGAGTCGGCCAAGCCCTTGGTTTGCCGCTTGTTTCCCTTTCAATTGGTGCCTTTGGAGGATTTTGCCTATGTAACCTTGCGGCAATACTGTCCATCGGCGGCGGCCGATAAGGGCCGGCCCCTGGAGGAGCATCTGCAGTACATCGCTCAACTGGCCGAAGAAGGCAAATTGACGATACGGCCCATTAAGCTGCCGGCGATATTCCCGGGCTGCATGCTATCTTGGAAGGATTTGCTCATGGTCGCCGGCATCCTGGATCGGCTGATGCACGACGAGCGTTATCCGCTTGCACGGAGGTTGGTGCACGGCGTGCAATTTTGCGATCTGCTCGAAAAGAGCCGGGTAAATGAGATAGACAGCGATGAGCTTGCGGCGTTGCTGGAAAAGTTGGCGGCCGCGGCGTCGTCGGAGGAGAAAAGCGGGGAGATATTTCGCCAGGCGCGGCGGCCGGAACTGGTTGCCCGGTTATTGTTCCGGCAGATTTTGTTTGAATACCTGCGATTGCACCCGGATTATCATGCCCGGGCGACGTGGAGCGAGCGGTGTCGGGTAATCCGCGGGGCGATAGCCTTTGCCCGGGGTAAAGGCCCGCTTACGTTTGCCGGGGAGCATTTTCCGGCCACGACCTTTTCGGCCTTGGAGCAATCCCTGGGTGAAGTAGCAGAAGACGTTATGCGGCCGCTTAATCGATTTTATGAAAAAAGCACGACGGCAAAGCAGTATTTACTTTTGGGCGATATGAGTTGGACACTGGTCGACGGATTTCGCACGATGGCCGTTTCGCACGCCGCGGCCATGTGGCTAATGCGGTTAATCTGCGGCGATAGGAAACCGGCATTGGAAGACGTTGTCGAGGTCTTAAGGACGATCGACCGGGGCCTGGGGTGTGACTGTCTGCTTGGTCGGCGGCATCGGCGGCGGGTGGCCTTTTTGAACCACCTGGGGGAACTCACAAGACTACTGGCGTGGTATGCGCGTTGAATAAAATAAACTCTAAGGCAGTGGAGAAGGAGTCTTTGCAGGGGACGGCGAGTTTGGCGCATTTGGCAGATCGGCGCGATAGGAAATCAACGATTTTTCAATCTTATCGGCCAGGTCAGTCTGGCCTTGAGATCGGGCTAGTTCCAGGGCCTTTTCGAAGTGTTCGATTGCCAAGCGGAATTGACCCATCTTTATGTAAGCATTGCCAAGATTGGACTCAATGGCAAAAAGGTCAGGGTCGATTTTCAAGGCCGCTTGGTAGCTTTCTATAGCCTCCCGAGGCCTGCCGGCCCGGACCAACGCCAATCCCAGATTGTTTAGCGCATCGAGGTAGTCGGGTTTGGCCGACAATGCCTGCCGGAAATAATCGATTGCTTCCTGTAGCCGGCCTTCTTCGCGCGCCGCATTGCCAAGGACAAAAAGGGCTTGGGAGTCATTGGATTTGAGTTTCAGGGCCTCATGAAGATGATCGAGGGCCGTGATTTCATCGGAATATTGCGCGCTTTGCAGGCAAGTTAAAAACGCCAGAATTCCCAGAACCAAGGCGGCCAATTCGGTTGCCGTCCGATGTGTCTTGCCTTGCAAACTGCGATGCCACAAACTGAAACCGGCCGCGAGCAATGCAATCACTGGGATAAGGGCGATGTGCTGATAATGGTCGGCCACCAGGGAATAGCGCATGAAGAATACGTCGGTAAATCCCATGGCTGGAGTCAGGGCCACGCAGAAAAACACCCAAGCAATAAGAACCGGCCGGCCCCAGGTTTTTCTATTCAGCCACAGAATTGCCGTGACTATCAATACAGCCGACAAAGGCAGCCACCATAGCGGATTGCCGGGTTCGATGCGCCACTGGGGATAGATGAAAAGCAGGTTCAATGGCAAAAACGCTTTGTAAAGGTAAAACCACACCACGCCGCCCGCGCCCAGCAGGCGCTGGGCAAAATCGGCACTGCGGATTATCTCTCCGGAACCGTGCCTTTGGAACCATACATTCACTACGGTCAATGCCGCGGCAACGGCGAAAAAGGACATAATTCGCAGTAGATCCTGTTTTGTCAAAGGACGCAGCCACCAGACGATTCCCAGCAGCATCACCGGCAGGATCGCAACCGATCCCTTGCTGAGCATGGCCAAAACGAAGGCCGCCAAACTCAGCCAGTACCAAAAGGGCGTGGGGAGAGTGGGTAGCACCGGTTCTTGAACCGGTGGGACGAAGTCCGGAGAGGTTGTAGCAAAATTTCGCGATTTTCTTTCCACTTCTTGCGGCAGAGCCGCCCAGGTTCGAGAACCTGGGCTACCCGCTAAAGACTTCAGATACCATAGAATCGACAGCAGAAAGAACAGCACTGCCAGCATGTCTTTTCGCTGCGAGATCCAGGCCACCGATTCTACATTCACCGGATGCAGGGCGAAGATGATGGCCGCCAAAAAGCCGCCGGGAATGGATAACTTTCGCAAGATGATCCAAATTAAGAGGGCCTCGGCGATGTGCAATATCAAATTTGTGAGATGGTAGCCGGTCGATGTCATTTCCCACAGCCGCCACTCGATCCAAAGAGACGTATTGCTTACCGGGTAGAAATCCCAAGATTCGGTAGTGCACCAAAATCGGACCAGGCCGTCCGGGGCCTTGATAATTGGATTTTCCGTCAGATATAGATCCTTGTCGTCCCAGATGAAGTCGCCGCTTAAGCAAGGAAAGTAAGCCAGGAAGGCGACGACGACGATTATCGCTACTCCGACAAACACGCCAAGGGACAGCCCGGATGGGACAAAGGTTTTCGAGCGGATTTGGGGAGCGTTTTTATCAAAAGATTTCTTGCGTTTGGACATATAAGCATCAAGATCGGGCCAACTTGCGCAACACCGTCTGCAATATGCCGCCGTTGCGATAATAATCAAGTTCCACGGGCGTGTCGATGCGGACCTTTACGGGAAATTCTATAACGGATCCTTCCGGGGCAACAGCACGGACCGTAAGTTCGCAGCGGGGTTGAATCTGGTCGGACAGATCGGGGATGTGAAAGGTCTCTTCGCCGCCAAGGCCGAGGGTTTCCCAGGACACGCCCGGGGTGAACTGCAGGGGCAGCACGCCCATGCCCACTAGGTTGCTGCGGTGGATCCGCTCGAAGCTGGAAGCGATGACCGCGCGTACGCCAAGTAAGTAGGTGCCCTTGGCTGCCCAATCGCGGCTGGAGCCGGAGCCGTATTCGGCGCCGGCAAGGATGATAAGGGGCACACCTTGGGCTTTGTATTTCATGGCCGCGTCGTAGATGGGCATGAGTTCGCCGTCGGGCAGATGACGCGTGACGCCGCCCTCGGTGCCGGGCGCAAGAAAGTTGCGGATGCGGATGTTGGCGAACGTGCCGCGGGTCATCACCCGGTCGTTTCCACGGCGCGAGCCGTAACTGTTGAAATCGACGGGCGACACGCCGCGCTCGTTGAGATATTTTCCCGCTGGACTTTTGGCCGATATGAAACCGGCCGGGGAAATGTGATCGGTGGTCACTGAATCGCCCAATACGGCCAAAACACGGGCATCGCTGATAGGTTGGATAGGCTGGGGCTTAAGGCCCAGATCGAGCAAGAACGGGGGCTCTTGGATGTAGGTGCTATTATCGTCCCAGGGGAACAATTCGCTTTCGGCCACGGGCAGGGCATTCCAAGTTTCATTGGCCTGGAAAATATTGGCGTATTGCTTGCGGAACATTTGGGGAGTTATGGCGTGGGCGAGGACGGCTTCGATTTCGGAGGGCGATGGCCAGATATCGTGCAAGAAAACCGGTTTGCCATCGCTGCCCGCGCCTATGGATTCGGTTGTAAGGTCGATGTCGATGGTTCCGGCCAAGGCATAAGCGACTACCATGGGCGGGCTGGCGAGATAGTTGGCTTTGACCAAAGGATTGATGCGGCCTTCGAAATTGCGATTGCCGCTCAGGACGGCGGCGGCCACGAGATTCGCCTCGCCGACGGCCTTGGCCACTTCGTCGGGCAGGGGGCCGCTGTTGCCGATGCACGTAGTGCAGCCATAGCCCACGGTTTGGAATCCCAACAGATCGAGCGGTTTGTCGAGGCCGGTTTTTTCCAGGTAATCGGTCACTACGCGGCTGCCCGGGGCAAGGCTGGTTTTCACATGGGGTTTGACCTTTAGCCCCTTTTCTACGGCTTTTTTGGCCAAAAGCCCGGCCGCCAGCATCACGCTGGGATTGCTGGTGTTGGTGCAACTGGTAATTGCGGCAATGACCACTGCGCCGTGTGAAAGGGTATTGCCGTCGAAGGCGGCCGTTTTGCCGATGCCCTCCGGCGCAAGGGCGAATCCACGATCTTTAACCGGCGCGGATAATGCCGCGTGGAATGCCTGCTTGGCGTTTTTAAGCGCCACACGATCCTGGGGACGCTTGGGACCGGCAAGACTGGGCTCGACGGTGTTCAAGTCGAGCCACAAAAGCTTGGAGTATATCGGCGGCTGGGCATCGGCGCGGCGGAAAAGGTGTTGCTCTTTGGTGTAGCGCTCGACCAGATCGACTTCTTCCGCGGTCCGGCCGGTTTCTCGCAGATAATCGAGCGTCTGATCGTCGATGGGAAAGAATCCCATGGTTGCGCCATATTCGGGGGCCATGTTGGCGATTAGCGCACGTTCGGCCACTTTCATACCGGCCAATGCCGGGCCGAAAAACTCCACGAACTTTTCTACTACGCCTTCGCTGCGGAGGATTTGCGTAATGGTAAGCACCAGATCGGTGGCGGTAGTGCCGGGCGGGAGTTCGCCGGCAAGTTCGAAGCCGACGACTTCCGGGGCGAGCATGTACAGGGGCTGGCCGAGCATGACGGCCTCGGCCTCGATTCCGCCTACTCCCCAACCCAACACGCCCAGGCCGTTGATCATCGTGGTGTGGCTGTCGGTGCCGACCAAGGTATCGGGCAGGGCCACCATGCCGGAGGCGTCTTCGCGCAAGAACACGCACTTGGCCAAATACTCGAGGTTTACCTGGTGAACGATGCCCACGGCCGGCGGAACCACGCGAAAGTTTTGGAATGCCTTCTGTCCCCAGCGGAGGAATTCGTAGCGCTGGCGATTGCGTTGGAACTCATATTTGACGTTTTCCAAAAGAGCGTCGGACGAGCCGAAGCGATCGACTTGGACCGAATGGTCGATCACCAGATCGATGGGTATGAGCGGATTGATTTTCCGCGGATCGCCGCCTAATCGATGCATGGCGTTGCGCATGGCGGCCAGATCGACCACTACCGGTACGCCGGTAAAGTCCTGGAGCACTACCCGGGCGGGCTTGAAAGGCACTTCCACACTGACGGGTTTATGAGGATTCCAAGAGGCCAGATTTTTTACGTCGGTTTCAGTGACTTCATAGCCGTCGCAATTGCGGAGCACCGCTTCGAGCAAGACGCGGATGGAATAGGGCAGGGCCCCCAGGCGCATCAAACCGGCGTCCTCCAAGCGGGTCAAACGATAAATGCCGGCCGGGCCTGCGCCGGTGTCGAAAGAATCTTGGGCGTTGAAGGGATCGAACATGGTAGGATTCAGGATTCAGGGTTCAGTATTTGGGGGTATAATTTTGTGAAATCGCAGGAGATGCGGTTCCAATTTTCATCGACCGGGGCGGTGATGGAAACCATTTCTTTTGTCATGGGATGTTTGAATTCCAAAACTCGTGCGTGCAGGGCAATGGCACGCAGCCGGTGGTCGTTGTATTGCGGGCCGAAGGGGATTTTTGATCCGTATTGGAGGTCGCCCAGCAGGGGATGGCCCCGTGAGGCGGCCTGGATGCGGACCTGGTGCGTGCGCCCGGTTTCCAGGCGGATTTCCAACCAGGCTCCCCAAGGGCCGGCGCCTAGAACTCGATAATGTAGCACGGCCTGGCGGGATTGGGGAAGACCGGGCGCGACGACCTCGGCCTGGGGTTTGCCCGGGATCTTGAGGATATAATCCTCCCAAGTGCACGATTCCTCCGCAACTTGCCCTTCCACGCAAGCCCAATAAATTTTATTGACCAGGCGGTGTTCGAATTGTTCGGCCAGTCGCCGGGCTGCGCGGCGCTTGGTGCAAAACACCATGGCCCCGGAGGCAGGGCGGTCCAGGCGGTGGGGGATGCCCAAGTATACGGAGTCATAGGGGTGGCCGCGCTTCAGGATGAAATTTTTGATACGCAGTTCCAGGCTGTCGATGCCGGGCGGGGCTTGGGTCAAAAGTCCGGAGGGTTTGTTGACCGCCAAACAAGGACCCTGTTCATAAAGTATCTGAAATCCAGGATCGTCCATTCTTTAATTTTATCCATAAAACACTGGGCACAAGTGCCCGGGCTAAACTTTTACCCTTTGTTGGGGCGGCAGTTTAACTGCCGCCCCAACATAATGGGTGGAACATTTATGCAATATTAAATGCTATGATTGATAAACACCACCACACTATAGAGGGCCGCGATCATGCGTCAATCGATTACAGTTGGACCGAGTAAAAAGGTGCGCTTGAAGGATTTTGATCCGGATTATACGGGCGGCATCAAGAACAAGAAAAAAGCCCGGGAGGAATTGGAGGCTAACATCAAGTGCCTCTCTGAGTTGGGCTATCGGCTTTACGCCGAGAATCGCCGCTCGCTGTTGCTGGTCTTGCAAGGCATGGACACGGCCGGCAAAGACGGAACCATCCGCCATGTGATGAGGGGATTCAATCCGCAAAGCTGCCAGGTCTCGTCGTTCAAACAGCCGAGCATCGAGGAACTGAACCACGATTTTCTATGGCGGATCGGCCGGGCGGTCCCGCGCAAGGGTAACATCGGCATCTTCAACCGCTCGCATTACGAAGACGTGCTGGCGGTGCGGGTGCATAATTTGGTGCCCAAGACCGAGTGGCAAACGCGATACGACCGGATCAATCTTTTCGAAAACATTCTGGTTGCCGGGGGCACGACGATTGTCAAAGTCTTTCTGCACATCGGCAAGGACGAACAGCGCAGACGATTGCAATCGCGCCTGGACGACGCGACCAAGCTGTGGAAATTCAGCCGCGCGGACCTGGCCGAGCGGCGATATTGGGATGAATATCAAAAGGCCTACGAGGCCGCGCTGACGCGCTGCAATACGGAAGAGGCGCCTTGGTACATCGTGCCCGCGAATCGGAAGTGGTTTCGCAATCTGACGATCAGCCGCATTTTGTGCAAGACATTGGAGAAAATGGACCCACAGTATCCGCCCGCAGAGGAAGGTCTGGAAGGCATTGTAGTGGAGTAGTATTTTCCCCAAGAGAACGGCGGACAGGGGAGAGGAAACGGCATACGGGGGGATTGGGGGACGCAGGACAAGGGTTTAGGCCCATTTTAAGCATGAAAATGCGCGTTTTTTAGGCGGGAGGCAGGGAGAAACGCCAAAAAAATTGACGGGGTTTTCTTTTCAATTATAATCAAACGTATAGTCTGGGGTGTCGTTTAACGTATCTTGGCTCCCCATGAACGTTCGCACGTACAGCAACTTTTTGGAGTGTAAATAACTATGATTAACGTGCCCGCTCTTTTTGCGCGCCTGTCCACGGGAATTCTAGCTATTGCGATCATGGTGTGTGTAGTCCAGGCCGACACTGTGGTTCAAGTCAACTTGAATGGCTATGTGCCCGGGATATTCGGCGACCAGGTCAGTAGCTATCAGATACAACTTTTCGACAATGAGGCGCCCATTACGGTCGCCAACTATCTCAAGTACGTCAATAACAACGCGTACAACAACACTATCATCCACCGCGATGTACCGGGCTTCATAATTCAGGGCGGGGGATTTAAGACGCAGGTCAGCAACAACACCGTCACGGGCTTAACACCTATACCTACCTACGGAACAATCCAAAACGAATTCGATTCAAGTCGCTCCAACGTACGCGGCACGATTGCCATGGCCAAACTAGGCAGTGATCCCAATAGCGCCACGAGCCAGTGGTTCATCAACCTTGCCGATAACTCCTCCAACCTGGACAGTCAGAATGGGGGCTTCACGGTGTTCGGGCAGGTGGCCGGCGAGGGCATGACTCTCGTCGATGCCGTGGCCGGCTTGCCTACGTATAACCTTAATAGTCTTTACGATCCCTCCGGCGTGAACGGCTCTCCATTCAGCGAAGTGCCTCTTGCCGGAAACGGGTCCATTTTCGTGACTGTCTTAAGCATGAACGTTGTTTCCACCGTGGCATGGAAAGGCGGCGCCTCTTCCGCCTCGACCGACTGGGGCACGCTCGCCAATTGGGGCTCCGGGACCAGTGTTCCCAACGGCGCCGGGGTCAATCTGAGCATAGGCAGCCAGGCTTCCGCCAACAACGTGATAGATTTAGGCTCGGCCAACCGGACGGTCGGCAATATTTACTTTACTTCCGGCACGGGCACCACCATTCAGAGCACCAACGGTTACAGCCTTATAATAGATAACAGCGGTAAAACCTCTTTGATAAACGTGATTGGCGACCATACCATCAGCGCGCCGATGATCCTGAACAATAATACTATTATCGACATCGACGGATCCATGGCCATAAGCGGCGCAATAAGCGGCTCAGGTTCGGTGGCGTTGAATAACTCGGGCGGGCTTACACTTACCGGCACAAATACTTACACCGGAAATACGCTGATTACAGCCGGTTCGCTGTCGGCAGCCCAGGCTGCATCGCTGCCAGGATACAATACGTCGGGAAAGGTTACTGTAAGCTCCGGGGCGGCGCTGATTATCAAGGCCGGGGCCTCGACGGGCGAGTGGGTCGAATCGGAAATCAACTCATTGCAAAGCAATGCGGTTTTCAACAGCGGTTCTTACCTGGCCATTGACACCAGCGACGGCGATTTCAGTTACGGCGCTTCGGGCGGCATTTTGGGAGGAAGCCTGAGTTTAGCTAAACTGGGCGATAACTCCTTGCTGCTTACGGGCAGCAACACCTACAGCGGAAATACGGAAGCGGTCGCCGGCGTATTAACCGTGGGAATGCCGGCGTCACTGCCCGGATACAACTCATCTGGTAAAATATCGGTGGATCCCGGGGCCACGCTGGCCGTTCGGGCCGGGGCGGCGGCAGGCGAATGGACCTCATCGCAAATCGACACCTTGCTAGCTAACGCCACATTCAACACCGACAGCAACAGCAACACCGTCAGTTACTTTGGCATCGACACCACGGGCGGGCCTTTCTCCTATGGCAGCGTTATCGGAGGAACCCAGGGCCTTAACAAATTGGGCAGCAATACGCTGACCCTCACCGGCGCAAACACTTTCACCGGTCCCGTGAATTTCACCAGCGGTCTGATCAATGCCACAGCCTTAAATAACCTGGGTGCCGGCAGCGAGTTGGACTTTAACGGGGGCGGATTGCAATTCAACGGCGTGTTCGACCCCTCAACGCGAACGATGTCTTTCCAAGCGGATGCCATAATTGATACGCAGGGCTTAACTATTACCTTTGCCAATCCCATCGGCAACGGCGGCGACGGGGGATTGACCAAGATGGGAACGGGTACGCTCATTCTTACCGGCGCCAATACCTTTAATGGCGCGGTGAATTTCAACGCCGGATTGATTAATGCCTCCAACCTGGGCAACCTGGGCAATGGCTCAGAACTGAATTTCAACGGCGGCGGATTGCAGTTCGGCGCGGCATTCGATGTTACTGCCGATAACCGCACAATAACCTTCCAGACAGGTAATGCGGTGTTCGATACCCAAACTTACAACGTCACATTGGCCAATTCCATTGGCAATGGCGGCGACGGCGGATTGACAAAGCAAGGCTCGGGCATGCTTACTCTTTCCGCGTCGCCCGATTACAACGGGACAACTGTCATCAACGCCGGCACATTGCAGCTTGCTTCAGGGGCCACTTTGCCGGCCACCACGGCGGTCAGCCTTACTGCCAGCGGGGCAAAACTGGACGCCAACGGGATTTCCCAGACCATCGCCTCGCTTACGGGCGTGGCCGGCACTGAAGTAAAACTCGGCGGAAGCACGTTGACCACGGGAGATAACACCTCGACCACCTTTGCCGGCATTATCACCCGCGCCAGCGGCGGATCGCTGACCAAGACGGGCTCGGGCACGTTTACCCTAACCGGCAGCAACACCTTCAGCGGAGCGGTCAATTTCAACGCCGGTTTGATCAATGCCGCCGCCCTGAGCAACCTGGGCAATGCCGCCGCGCTGAGTTTCAACGGCGGCGGATTGCAGTTTGCCGCCGCGTTCGATCCTTCTTCGGATAATCGCACAATAACCTTCCAGGCCGGAGGGGCCACGCTCGATACCCAGGCGAACAATATTACCGTTAGCAAAGGCATCTTCGGAAATGCCGGCGCAGGCGGTCTGACCAAGAACGGCTCAGGCATTCTGGAATTAGACGGCACGGTTACCTATAGCGGCGCAACTGCAATCAACGCCGGGGTCTTGAAAATTAATAACAAGCAAAGCACGACCCTCGTCGCCGTTTCCGGAGCAGGCACGCTGGAGGTTGACGGTGCCAGCACGGTATTGACCGCCAGTTCAGTAAATGTAAATACGTTGACCATAGGCGCGGGCTCGGTGGTAGTTATTGCTGCGATACCAGGTGGTCCCCCCATCGGACAACAATCGGGTCTTGTGCCGCTTCCCGAACCGAGCGCCTTGGTACTGCTTGGCATTGGCGCACTGGCAATGCTTTACGCCGCGCGAAGGAAAAGGTAATCCAAATCAAAAGGACAGGCATACTTGCCTGTCTATTTTGGATTAAAATATTGAGTTTCACGTGATGAATGTCGCGCTCTCGCCTAAGAGCCGGGGCGTGCCGGCCCGGAATTACCGGAGCGACACGCCCCGGCTCTGACTTTTCATGTGTCATTCTTTTTTCTGACTCTAAATAAACGACAAAGCCAATACTGGAATTCGCTTCCCTTGCCTGGTACAATTCCAACGTCTGGGTTCGGCCGGATCATGTCGTTAAGCGGGAGGAATGCAAATGAAGCAGGCAAAAAAATCGAGTGAATCGGATCGCTTGTATATAGGAATGGATATCGGGGGGACCAATATCCTGGCCGCGTTGGTCGACGAGTCGGGATTGATTTTGCGGAGCGAAAAAACGCTCACGCCGCGCGATAACAATCCGGATGTGGTCGTGGCGGCAATCGAAAAAGCCATCGAAGACGTGATGGAAAAATCCGGCATCGAAAGCGACGACATCACGGCCGTCGGCATCGCCGTGCCCGGCGTGGTCGATCCGAAAAGGGGATATGTGGTGATTACGCCGAACTTGTGTCTGGGTGGCGTTTCGCTGGGCCCGCGTTTGCAGGAGCGATTCAAAATGCCGATCACGCTGGACAATGACGGAAACCTGGGCGCACTGGGCGAGACCTGGCTGGGCTCGGCGCGGAAATCGAAAAGCACGCTTTACATTTGCGTGGGCACCGGCATCGGCAGCGGTTTGGTGTTGTGGGGCAAGCTTTGGCGCGGTCGGCGGGAGTCGGCCGGAGAAATCGGACACATGATCATGCAAATTGGCGGGCCGAAATGCGGTTGCGGAAACCTGGGATGCCTGGAGGCCCTGGCCAGCCGGACGGCCATCGAGCGCGACATCCGCGCAGCAATCGCAGCCGGGCGAAATAGCGCGATTTTTGAATTGTCCGGCGGCGATCCGGGAATCATCCGCAGCGGCATGATCCGCAAGGCATTGGAGGCTTCGGACGAGTTGGTGTCGGAGGTGGTCCGCCGGGCGTCGGAAGTGCTGGGCCATGCTTGTTTGAACGTCCGGCACCTTATCGATCCCGATCTGATCGTGCTGGGCGGCGGCGTGATCGAAGCCTGTGCGGACTATATTCTACCTGTCGTCCAGTGCATCATCGGAGAGGATCCATTGGTTGGCGCCCGGGAGGGCGGCGGAATTTTACTGTCCGCATTGGGCGACGACGCGGTCGTCCTAGGGGCCGTTGCAGCGGCGCGGCGGAAGGCGGGGCGCAATCCCTTTAAAACACGCTATCGAGCAAGGCCGATCTACCCCCAAATCGCCGGATGCAAGGAAGGTGAGATTGCCGTGGGGGATAAACAATACAAAGACGACGTCTATATAACCGTCAACGGCAAGGCGAAAAAACTCGAGGAAATCGCGGCCCAACAGGTCACCGGTTTTCCGCACAAGATCGGGGCCAGGGAATTGGAAATATTATGCAAGGGCGGGCCGGAGATTTTGTTTATCGGGGCGGGCTTATGCGGCCAGGTGGAAATGAGCCAAGACGCCGGGCGGTTCCTTGACCTGCGTTCGATTAAATTCAAACTCCTTCCCAATGCCAAGGCAGCCGAAGGTTATAACAAATCGAAGCGGCACAGGGCGGCGCTGATGCACGTTACTTGTTGACTTTTTGTTGTGTGTGAATTTTTGCATATTTCTACCCTCTCCTTTGGGAGAGGGACAGGGGTGAGGGCAAGTTTTTCAGCAAAGCACCCTCACCCTAACCCTCTCCCAATGGGAGAGGGGACTTTAAACCGCAAACGTTTTTTTAGATTATCAATCTTTATGCAAGGAGCATGAACAATGGGTGCGAAAAATATTCTCAAAGACGTGGTGGAATTCGGCCACATGGTCACAAAGTATTATGTAAGCGACCTTTCCGATGCCGAACTTTTGGTCCGCTCGGTGCCGGGCAGCAATCATATCGCCTGGCAGATGGGGCACATGATCAACAGCACGCATCACATGCTAAAGGGACTTGGGCATCCGGCGCCCGATTTGCCCGCCGGCTTTGCGGAGGCATATACGGCCGAGACAGCCGGGTCCGACGATCCGAAAAAGTTTGCCGCCAAGGCGGAATATCTTGCCTTGGCCGAGAAGATGAAGGAGGCGAGCCTGAAGGCCATCGACGCCACGCCGGAAAACACGCTGGATCAGCCCGGCCCGGAATCGATGCGCGAGTATGCTCCAACCGTGGCCTCGGTGCTTACGATATTGGGGAACCATTGGCTGATGCACTCGGGGCAATTCGTGCCCATCCGTCGCAAACTCGGAAAAAAACCGCTGTTTTGAAATGGGTCTGGGTCTAACTTGTTGGGGCGGCAGTTTAACTGCCGCCCCAACAGGCAAGGCTGGGTTCTAATTAGGAACTATCCCATTCTGCCATAGAAAACGCTCGATTGCCACGTTTACGGCCTGTGGCTGCTCCATCGGGGCCATGTGTCCGGCTTGAGGTATTATTATAAATTCGGCGTTGGGGACGGCCTCGGAAATGGCCTGCATTTCGGCGACCGGACTAATCGCGTCGCTCTGGCCGACTATAACGAGCGCGGGACAGCCGATGCGGGGCAATTCGGCGGTGAAATCGGCGCGCTGGGCCATGCCCCGGGCGGCGGCGGCAATGCCGCGGGGATCGGTTTGCTCCATCACCTGCCGCATCGAGTCGATCAGATGCGGCTGCTTTTCCAGGGTGAGGGGGTCGAAAAGTTTGGGAATCATCGCATCGGCCACGGTATTCGATCCTTCACGGAGGACTTTTTCAGCAACCACAAAGCGATTGGCGGCGTCTGCCGGCGTGTCGCTGACTGCGCGGGTGTCGCAGAGGATCAATGCCCGCAGGCGCTCAGCGTATTTGCGCCAAAATTCCAAGGCGATGTATCCGCCCATCGACAAGCCGCAAAACGCCATTTCGTCAATTTCTAAAAAATCGATCAGGGCGGCCAGATCGTCGGCGAATTGCTCCATTGTTACAATCCCTTCGCTAACGCCGCTTTGACCGAAACCGCGCAAGTCGGGAGCAATTACACGATGCCGGGCCGAAAGCGGTTCGATCTGTCCGCTCCACATGGAATGGTCCAGGGGAAAGCCGTGCACCAGCACAAGCGCGGCGCCGGCGCCGCGATCGACAAACGATAGATTTGTTCCGTTAATCGAAAAAGTCTTCATGTACGCCATTATTGTTTTCAATTTGCATTTTGCAATGACCAATTTGCATTAAATAAATCGGATATTTTATTCTAAAAAAATCTGTGTGCGGTGTATCGCGAAACCGCAAGCCGTTTGATGGGTATTTCCTATCCCCTATTACCTATCACCTATTACCTACTTTTTGTGTTCTTCGCGGGCTTTTTTGAACAGTTCCAATTGTTTGGCGATCAGACCGTTGTGGGGTTCCAGTTCGGCGGCGCGTTGTTGATTTTTCAGCGCGTTTTCGTAATCGCCCTTGGCATAATACACCCGCGCCAAAGTGTCGTACAAACCGCCGTTATCAGGCTTGAGTTCCAGGGATTTTTGCGAGCATTTCAAGGCCTCGTCGAGGTCTCCCTGGGTGTTGGCCACCAGCCAGGCGAATTCATTGTAGTACTCACAGTTATCCGGTACGGCGGCGATCTCCACTCGAATATCCTCGGTCGCCTGGCGAATTGAATCCGTGATTTTTTTGCGGTATTCGGGGGTTTGATCGGGCAAGCGATAGCAGGCTATGAGCACGTCAATATCGCTCGGTTCCAGGTCCAGGGCGTTTATCAGGCATTCGCGGCGTTTGGCCTGGTCGCCGGCGGCATCCCAGTGGCTGGCCTGCAAAAAGTATTTGCGCGCGCGGACCTCGGCAATAGTCTGTTCGATAATCTTATCCTGCGACTTTTTGGGGAATAAATAATAACCTTGAAGGACCGAGTTGATGCGGGAGGGCAGAACGACGTAAGTCTTCGCGTCCACTATTTTGAGCATGGCATCCAGCACATTGGCGGCTGCCATATCATCGCCTTGATCGTGAAACATTTCCGAGAGACTCCATTGAGCATTGATCGTGGTGATATATATAGGGCGGCCTTGCGCAATGACATATTCGAATTCGCGCTTTGCCCAATCGAACAATCCCCGCCGGCGCAAAAAATGCTGCGCAATGAAGAAACGATGGTAGAGTTTTAATTCATCGCCCCCCCCGACCATATTTCGATATAAATTCATTAAATTCAAGGGGTCGTAACGGTTGAGCAGATTCATTTCCTCGCGGCTGGGATTAAGCCCGAACGCCCGGTGCGCGGTCTCTTCGGCCTTTGCGGCCTCGCCTTGCTCTTTTTGAGACTGGGCCAGGATGTACAGCAGCATGGGCTCGCTTTCGAAGCGGGATTTGTAACGATCCGCCAATTCATCGACCAATTTCCAGGCCTTTTGTTCCACCAGCCAATCGAGCAATTCGGAAAGCGTTTCCAAATCGCCTTTGTCTTCCAAATCGATCAGCCGGCGCATGGCGGCCGTGGCCTCTTGGGTTTGGCCCTGCTTTTTCAGCCACGCGGTTTGATAATGGATCAAGGAACTGACAATTTCACGGTTGGATTCCCCGGGCGAGCGCTGCAACAGCGAGAATTCGGCTTGGATTAAGTCGTTCCACTGAGTTATGGTTTGCGGATCGTCGGCCAGTTCAATCCAGGCAAGCATCCAGGAGGCCGATGTACGACCGCGTTTTTCAAAAAGCTTGCGGATGGTCTCGGCCCGGGGGCCTTTTGGCGGCTCGAGGCCGGAAGGCGATTTCAGGAGTTCGATCACGCCGATTTTCGAAAGTACATCCGACTTTTCGAATCGGATCAACCGGCACAGGGCCAAAAGGCCTTTGCCCTCGGACATGACCGCCAGTTCATGCATGCGGGCCTGGCGGGCGTCTTCCGGCTGGAGTTCGTAGTCTTTTAACTTTTCCTTTACTTCGGGCGGATCGTTTTTCGCCATCCACTCCACGCGCATCAAACGCAGGAGGTATTTCGCCCGGGAGGCGATTTCCAAATCGTCGTTGGTAGTCGCCGCCGTGAGGGCGTCGAAGGCGTCGAAGCTCAGGCGGGCCAGTTCGCTTTGGGCTCGTTGGCGGACATAATAATCCTTGTCGCCCAATTGCTCGATCAATTTGTCGATCTGCTCCTGCTGGGCGGAATCCTTGGCCTTGGCGGCGGGATTATCCTTCTTTGTTTCTTCGGGCGGCGATTTTTCAGCCGAGGGTTTTGATTGCGTAACATCGGCTGCACGAAGCTGACCGCCCCCCGCGGAAATGAGGATTCCCGCTAAAACTACACATGCGAAATAATAAGGAGCGATTTTCATGTTCAGAATCATATAAGTATAATGGGCATTAAGCCAGATCATGCCGGTTTTGAGCCCCTAAGATATTTTATATCGGTTCGTGGCGAGGGGATGCAAACTTGATGCTAATTACCCGGGGGGAAAATCAGGATTGATTGTAATTAGAAGCATTTCGGAGTATGGGGGGTATGTAGTACCCCAAAATTTGGTCCACAAACATTTTTAGATTAGATGTACTCGTGGTCCGGATGGAGGCAATTCGAGATGGAAGTGAAACAAAGGCCGATCGAGTCCTCGTTAAAGGCGTAGATGGCGGCGGCTGTGCGTGGAGACCACACCACAAGCGAGTGGGCGTCCCAATTCGGCGTGCATCCGACGCAGGACGAAAAGGATTAAAATCACAAAATTGGGTCTCCGCTATGTTAATAACAGACTAAGTTCATTACATATATAACCAAAGTTGGTGGTTATCGCATACCTCTGGCATGCGTAATTGAAGTTCGCCTGCCTCCTCCCCTAAGCTGGGCCTATCGACGCCAAGACATTCTCAGCGGAGTCCATGGGGAATACGCAATTATGATTTTTGATTTTATTTTTACCCGGGGGATTGACAATTGAATTTAAACAGGATAGGCTAAGTGTCGGTTATCCATTCGGAGGACTGTCCGACAACGCCACGGCGGCCATTATCTGATTATAGTATGGCGTTTCCGAGTAACTTGAGGCAGCGTTTGCGCTTCTGTCGCACGCATTCAGGCAAAAGCTTCGGCCGCTGAGAGATACTGCACGCCTCAAGATTCCGCTGACTCTTTCTTCTCACCGAAAAAAAGCCTGTTTCGCGACTAACGTTTTTCACCCCAGCTTGCACCGGGTGTTTATCGCAAGGCACGACTGGGTGGATCCAATAAACAATTGTTCGGAAATTTAATCTTACATTAACCTTCGTGTTTAACCCAACTATACCAAGGGGAACAACTATGGACACATTTGCGAAGAAGTTAAGATGGCTTACAACATTGAGTTTGGCGGCTTTAATGCTTGGTGTCGTGCTCGCACCGCAGGCTTTGGCCGTTTCAATCTGGTGGACCGCACAGTCGGGGACAGATATCCTCTGGTCCGACAATAGCAATTGGAATCTGACCGGGCCGCTCCCGGCCGCGGCAAATCCGGGGAGCCCGGCTGGTATGGATGTTATTTTCACTAACGACCCTCAGCCCCCGCTACTTGCCCCTCCAACCAACGAGGTGAGCGCTACTATAGCGATCAACAGCCTGTGGTACAAACAACAGGACCCGACTCAAGCCGTTCACACCACGCAGATCGACGCCGGCCAAACACTCAAAATTTCGGGGAGTGTGGCTGGACCTTCAGTAACTGATGGATCTGGTGCACCTTGGTTGGACAATGTCTCGCTATTGGCCGGCAATTGGAACGCCGCAGGCAATAACATCGTTAGCCAAACTGTTATCACAGGTGCAACTGGCACGCTGGATGTCTCAAGCGCTACAAACGGCACCACGGGCGGCGACATCTTTGTTGGCCAAATGTCCGCCAGTGATGGTAGCCACAACGCGATACTCGATCTCTCGGGCTTGGGTACATTTAATGCCAGTATAACCAGCCTAATTGTGGGCTATTCAGCCGCGGGTAATGCACTCCCTAATTCCACTTCGCGGTCCGTTGGCACGGTATACCTTGCCAAGTCCAATACGATCACAATGAACTACTCCGGCTCGACAGCTAATAAATACGGTTTAATGATTGGCTACGCAACTGGCAATGGGACGACCGCCGCTGGATCCGTTGTTTACCTCGGTCAAAGTAATTTGTTGTACTCGGACTACGTTTCTATCGGTGGCCGAAAAGGTACTGGCACGATGGCTTTAAGTCCAAATTTAACCTCTGGGTCGCTTACCATGCGCGGCAGAAACACGACAAGCCCCGTGACGCTTCTCGCTATCGGCAATAATTCAAACAACACGAATTCCTCTACCAATTCCGTCGGGAATATGGATCTTACAGGCGTTACCGCGGACATTCTGGCCACATCGATTGTTGTAGGATATCCCTCGACTTCAGCCACAAGCGTCTCAACCGCTGGGATTGGGACTTTAACTTTCACTGCTGGCACCATCACTACAACCGGCATGACGGTTGCCTTACAATCCTCCTCCGGCACGGGGAACGTAGCACCTGCGACGGGCACTGTTAATGTCAACGGACCCGGCGTTCTGCAATTTGGCAGCAGCGGTCTTATTCTGGCGCAAAAGGCAGGCTCGACATCATTATCGACCGGCACGCTGAACATTGCCGGCGGGACATTACAAACCCTTTCCGGCACATCCGGCGCAAATATTATGGATGGCGGCGGCACTTCCACGCTCTCGCTAACCGGCGGCACGGTCGACATGGCGGGCCATCTTATCGGCAGCATCAGCTCCCCGATCGACACCGTTTCCCTCGCAAACGGCACGCTCAACAATATCGCCCAAATTAACGCCGGCGCACTCACTATTAACAGCGGCGTCACGCTCGGTGTATCGGTGTCCGGTCCTTTAACTCTCGGCAGCACCTATGACATACTTAACTGGGTCACCGAGTCGGGATCATTTGCTACCGTTAATCTGCCGGCACTTGCCCCGGGCCTTGCCTGGAATTACAGTCTTGACCCTGCGCACACTCAATTTTATACAGACGGAACGATCACCGTGGTTGCAGTTCCCGAACCGGCTGCTTTGATGCTTTTGATTATCGCCGCCGGATTGGGCCTGATGTTCAGGCGCTCTCGCGGCAAATAACAAAAATGCTCCGGATTTGAAAAACATGAATCCGGCTGGCACAAACAGAATAAATCCAAGGGCTCGTTGGAACTCTTATCGAAGTTTCAAGGGGCCCTTTTTATTTCTCCGGCGAAGATGAGGAAACTTGAATCCAAGAAAATAAAGATGGAATACCTCCATTTTGGGTAATTGGTCACGAAGATTTTCGGCCAATGCAGCAGGCACAAGACTCGTGCCGGCTGCCAAACGGCACACAAATGTGCATGCTCTATACACAAACCTCTCTGGAATTACATCCTTAGGGGTTATTTCCAAACGCCCTGGGGGCTTTTGGATCGAATTCCGCGTGAAATATCAAATAAATAGTTGACTTTTACGTCGTTTTTTGTCACAATACGGGGCGTCTTCCGCCTGGAGCGTATCCGGGTCGAAACCCCGTTCGGGAAACCTTGGATTACCGCGCTAAACCGCTATAAAGGGGAGCCAACTCATGAGCCAGACTAAATTGAACCTTGTTGCCCGCCACGTGTTTACCTCCGTTCCACATTTCGTATGCTTTTTGCCGGCAGCCGCGATTATTTTGGCAATGGTCTTGCCGGTCTCGGCGGCCACGGTGACGTGGAATGCAGGCGGCGCTAATCTATATTGGTCAACTGCGGCCAATTGGGGTACCAATAGCGTGCCGTTGAGCACAGATGATATTTCGTTTTGGGGCACTTATAGCAGCAGCAGCAGCCCAAACTATACCGGTGGAACAAGCGGTTCAGCAAGTACGGTTACCAACGAGGTGCACGCCAATCAGACAATCAATTCTCTGACATATAACCAAGTGGACTCGAGTACCGGCAATCCTGGTATAGTCTTTCACAACACCAAGATCGATCCCGGCGTAACGCTGAAGATTGCAGGCTCGTATACATATCCCGATACCACTTACGGTATTTCGGGCCCTTATTCCTTTTATGCAGGCGCCAACGTTACGACCGTTGGCCTAACAACTAAAACTTATTTTACCGGAGGCGGCTCGCTCGACATTTCAACTTCGACAGGCGGCAACACGGGCGGCGACATCGTAGTCCGCGAACTTTCTACTGTTAATGGCGCCAATGGCATCACTCATATGGCGCTCGTCGATCTTTCCGGTCTAAATACATTCAACGCCAATATTGATCAGTTGCTGATAGGCTACTCGTCTATACAGAATGGAACTTCTTCCGCAAACCAGAAGGCCACAGGCTCAATGTACCTTGCCCGTACTAATACAATAACTTTGAATTCAACCTTGAATACACCGGCACAACAACTCATATCCGGGGCCGGGCTCGTGATCGGCTTTGATCCGGGCAACGGGAATGCAAGCAGCAATAGTATTAATGGGTCCTCATCTCTTTATCTCGGCCAAACAAATACTATTAACGTAAACAACTTATGGGTTGCCGCCGGCAAATCAGGCGGGAGCTTGTCGTTCAATACTACCAATCCCCTTTTTACCAATTCCACCCTGTATATGCGCGGCGTTAACCCAACTCCCGGCGGGGACAACACATTCATCCCGGTGAATTACATCTCGGTCGGCGATGCTTCTGGCGGCGGCTCTAACGCATGCACCGGAATTATAGACTTAACCGGCGGCACTGTGGATATCTTGGCAACCACGTTAATTGTGGCCCGTGATAGTACTGTAGCCCAGAACAATGCTCGCCCAATCAGCGGATCGCTGAGTTTCAACGGCTCGATCAGCGCAAGCACCCTGAGCATTGGTCAGCATTCGTTTAGCGGATCATATACCAACTGCACGGGCACGGTTTATATCGGGAATGGATCCCACCTTACCGTAAGCGGCGAGATGCAGATGGCCTCTTTCGCAGGCGGAAGCGTGGGAAGCGCCACCGCCAACTTGAACATCAGCGGCGGGACAGTCACCATGGGCGGCGACATCGACAAAGGAGTCACGCCCGCCGGCACCCTCGCCAATCCCAACCCAGCCACATTCCCACCACCAGTAGGTACCAGTACCGCGTCCATCACCCTCACCGGCGGGACTCTGGATATGGGCGGCCATAATATCGGCACTGCGACGGTTCCTATCGACTATTTCACTATCCACGGCGGAGCCCTGAACAATGTGGGCAATCTTTCGGTCACCAATTTCATCGCCGAGGGCGCTGTCTCTCCAATTACCGGGAAGGTGACGATTGGCAACAACGGGAAAATCGATATGCGTGACGGCGCTGCCCACACCGTTTCAGCCGCAAACATGACACTTGCCGGCGCCTCGACTCTGTATTTTGAACTGGGTGCTGATACCAATATCGGCGACAGCGATTATATCAATCTAAACGGCGGCACCCTTAACGTTAGCTCCAGCGGCATGAGTATTTTTATATCCAGGCTGGGCGACAATTTTGCTGCAGCTCCAAATAATACTTATACCTTGATCTCGTACGGAACCCTCACCGGTTCGAGCACTTTAGCCTTTACCAACACTACTCGAAGCAATATGGTCCCCAATTTGGGCGCCACTGCGTTGACCCTTCAAGTTACCAACGTTCCAGGGCATCACCTGACCTGGAACGGCGGAACCAGCGGGACCTGGGACGTGATAAACTCCAACAACAAAGTCTGGACCTCACCCGAAACCTCGCCCTTACCTGATATGTACTACGACGGCGACAACGTGACGTTCGGCACTCAATCCTTGGCGACCATCATCACGCTCTCCAACACCGCCAGCTCGAACGGTGTCGTTCCCAGTTCGGTAACCGTCAATTCCGCCACCGATTACACATTTAACGCTGCTAGTTCCACTGATAGGATCAGCGGCACCACCGGGCTCACGAAACTCGGCACCGGCACTTTGTACATGAACTTGGCCAACGATTACATAGGCACGACAAACCTCGGCACGACATTAAACCCCAACGCAGGTAAAACTGTCCTCGGCAATGCCACCGCCCTGGGCAACGCCTCCGCCCCCCTTATAATCGCTTCTAACGCCACCCTGGATCTCAACACATATCAACTTTACGCCAAACCAATCACGGTCCAAGGCGCGGGCGCGGACGGCAACGGCGCCATTGTCAACAATAGCGCCACCGCCCCCGCCGGCACGCAATACGATGTAAGTAATGTTACGTTAAGCGGCGATACGACTATCGGCGGCACTTCCACAATCGTTACCAATAGTAGCGGAGTTAACTCCGGTTTGCCGGGAAATCAATATATAGGTCGTTGGTCTTTTCGGGCACAAACCGGACAGGCGACCTTAAGCACCAGCGGACAACCCTATAATCTCACCAAAACCGGCAACAATCAGATCATGTTGGTGGATACCAACGTTGACACCGCGCTGGCCAACGTCACTGTCAACGAAGGCGTTTTAAGCCTTGAAAGCACAACCACGCTCGGCAATCCGGCCGGTATGCTTACGGTTGACGGCTCCGGCGCCGGCCAGCCCGCCGGCGGCTCGATCTTGCAGTTACGCAACCTATCCGTTCCCCTCAACAAGCAAGTCACGCTTAAAAATAACGGCCAACTATACGCCTTGATAAACGGCTCCGATACCGACAACACAATCGCTGGAGGGGTATATATAGATAGCACCGGCGGTATTATGAACGCCGGCGGCCTGCGGGCGGACTATACCTCGAACACTCCAAACTCTAGTGCCAGAATAAACATAAACGGCCCCATCAGCGGATCGGGTCCTTTAACCAAGACCGGACCGGGCACTGTAACCCTGAACAACTCCTCGAGCACCTTTAACGGAACGACGACCGTCAACGACGGCGTATTGATCGTAAACGGCGCGCTGCGCGGCAATATTACTATTGCCCCCATCGATCCCCCCGGCAATCCTCCAATTAGTCCTCAAACTAGCGTTGCCCCAACTTTGGCCGGCACTGGCACAATCGGGGCCGGGGGTGGCACTGTCACAGTGGGCGGCACAACTTCCAGCACCTTTGGCGGGGTCATCGCACCCGGTCCCAACAACACAACCGGTTCGGTAGGCACGCTCACCTTGAATAACCTTACATTTAATTCAACTAATACAACTAACGGCGGCACGATCAATTTGGACCTCTCGACCAGCCCGTCCAGCGGAAACGATTTGTTAACCCTTACCGGTAATTTATCACTCACCGCAACCGCAAAAACCAACATCGCGATCAATGAGATAAGCGGTCCGGGCTCGCTGACAAACGGCACCTACCGCCTTATCAACTACAGCGGTTCCAAAACCGGCACGGCGGCCGCGAATCTAAACCTCACGGGCCTGACCGGCGGCTCCCGGCGGACTTACAACCTGGACGATTCCGTTTTGCACCAGATTAACCTTAACGTAGGGGGCGCTTCCGCTTCCCTGACGTGGGTGGGCGACGGGATTTCAAACCAATGGGACTTCGCCAATGCAAGTAATACTTTCTGGAGCGGCGCCAGTCCCAATATTTTTTACAACCTCGACAGCGTCACCTTTACCGACTCCGGAAACAACGCCATCCCGATTGATATTAGCTCTTCTACATCCACTTACGTGCAGCCCTCCTCGATTACCGTTAGCGCGGCAAAGGATTATACTTTCAACGGATCGAGCAAGATCACTGGTGCAACCGGTCTGACTAAGTCAGGAACCGGCAAACTAATACTTAACAACGGTTCCTACGGCAATACCAACGATTTCTCCGGCCCGATCACCATCAACGCCGGAATTTTGCAAATCGGCGACGGCGGAACGCAATACACCAGTATTGGGACCGGGTCGATTACAAACAATGCACAGTTAATCTTCAATCAGTATGAAAACCACACCGTGGCCGGAATAATCAGCGGATCCGGCAGCTTGGAGCAGAAAGGGAGCAACTCAGTGATTACCCTCTCCGGCGCCAATACCTATGACGGCATAACGACGGTTTCCGCAGGCGCGTTGCAGGCCGGCAACAACTCGGCCTTGGGCAGTACGGTCGCCGGCACCACGATTGCCTTCGGGGCCACGCTGGACATCAACAACATGAATCTGGGCTCCGAGCAGATCACCGTCCAGGGCCCAGGCGTTGGCGGCTCACTCGGCGGCGTACTCTGCAACGGCGCAATTGTTAATAGCAACACCTCTAGCAGCACTACTCCCCAACAGGCCCTGCGTTTCGTCACATTAACCGGCGACACCACCTTCGGCGGACAAAGCTCCGCCGGCGTCGCCAACTCCGGTCGGTGGGATATTCGCGGCACCACTTCGTCGCCGTCCACCCTGAGCACCGGCGGGCATGCCTATAATCTCACCAAAACCGGCAACAACCAAGTCTCGCTAGTGGCGACAACCGTTGATCCCATGTTGGCAAACGTCAACATTAACCAAGGCGTTCTCGAACTCGAACTGACCTCCACATTGGGCAATTCCTCAGGGATTGTGACTGTAGACAGCTCTAATGCAACTTCGCCGGAACCGACGGAAACATTGGACAACGGGACTCTGCAGTTTTACAACCAGGCGACGCCCCTTAACAAGATTATCGTGCTCCAAAACGGCGGCATCCTCTACGCCAAAAACAACAACCTGGCCACCGACAACACAGTTGCCGGACCCGTCACTATCGCGGATACAGGCGGTGTACTAAACGCCGGGGGCGTGCGGTCCGACATCGCTACCGCGAACGCCAATACGACGATGACCATCAACGGCGCGATCAGCGGGTCAAGCTCGGCCACTTTGAGGAAAAACGGTCCGGGCACGATAATCCTGAATGCCGCCACGAACACATTTAGCGGCACCGTGAATCTCACCGACGGCATCTTGATCGTGAACGGTTTACTGCCCGCCGCCGTGAATTTAACCAACAACAGCTCCAGCACCGTAAGAACCACCCTGAGCGGCACCGGCACTATCGGCGGCGCGACTCAGGACTCAACTAGCACTATTATCGCCCCGGGCGCAAGCGCCGCCAACGGCACGGTTGGCAAGCTCACCTTTTCCGGCGATCTCACGCTCGGGTACAACGGCCAGGGGCAGATCAACATGGATCTCTCCAGCAGCCCCTCCGGCGCAAACGATCGGATAGAGGTCGATGGCAACCTACAGCTGTGGAACTACACGACCGTGCAGATTAATGCGAAAGACGGCTACTTGGGGATAGGCGCATATCACCTGATCAACTACACCGCCTCGCTCACCTACGGTTCCGCCTCGAACCTGTTGCTGTCGGGCGCACCGGTAGGCACCCGGCAGACATATACCCTCAGCGCCGCCTCGAACTACGTCGACTTAACAGTGGCCGGCACTGCACCTGCTTCACTGGCGTGGGCAGGCGGATCGAACTTTAACGCTTGGGACATCAATTCCACCGTGAACTGGACAGGCGCCGACGGTAAGTTCTACAACGCCGACCAAGTCACGTTTACCGCCGGCTCTAATTCCCCGGCAATCAACATTACCAGCACCGTGTTGCCCGGCTCTGTTACCGTCAATTCCACTCAGAATTACACGTTCTCGGGAGTGGGCAAGATCAGCGGCGGCACCGGACTTACTAAAAATGGCGCCGGCACATTGACGTTAGCCACGACCAACGACTACTCCGGTCAGACCACTGTCTCAGCCGGCACGCTGCTTGTAACCGGCGGCATCGGTGACAACAGCCCGGTGCTGATCAACGGCGGCACTCTACAGGCGGGTTCAAATATCGCGCTGGGTACTACCAACGCCAACGGCACCACCATCACCAGCGGCACGCTCGATATCAATGCCCAGAACCTCCAAACTGAACCGATCACCGTGCAAGGGGTCGGCGTGGGCAGCAATGGAGCCATCGTCAACACCGGCGCCGCTCAGACAAATGCCCTGACGCAAATTACTCTTAGCGGCAACACCACTTTCGGCGGCAGCGGCGAATGGGACATCCGCGGCACCAGCGCCACCCTGAGCACCGGCGGCAGTTCGTATAATCTCACAAAGACAGGCGCCAACACTGTCCAGCTAGTGTCGGTCGCCGTCGACACCGCCTTGGGCGATATCAATATCAACCAGGGCATCCTGAAATTTCAAGACTCCACCACGTTTGGCGATCCATCCAAGACGGTGACGATTGCTGCCCCGGGAACCCTGCAATTCTTAGCGTCGACTAACTCGATGGCCAAACATATCGTGTCGAATGGCGGCACGATCTCGGCATCGAGCACTAACACGATCTCTCAAGACGTCGTTTCCGGCACAGTCACCGTCAACAGCACCACCACTGTGAACGCCGCCAACGCCGCGGGGATTTTGTCCTTCACTAATCTGATCAGCGGCAACGGCGGGCTGGATAAGACCGGGCCCGGCACTGTAATCATTACGGGCATGCCCGCCTACAACGGCAATACGGCCATCGACGGCGGAATCCTCCAGATCAATACTGTCGGATCGCCCGTGATGCATAACGTCACCGGAACCGCAACGCTCGGCGTCGGTGATGGAACTTCCGCAACAAACCTCACGGTCGATTCGATCAGCGCGGGCACATTGACGATCAGCGCCGGATCCACGGTGACCATTGCCGCCATTCCGGGCGGCCCGCTTGCGGGTATGGTCTCGATTTCGCCGATTCCTGAACCGGCCACTTGGGCAATGCTCATGCTGGCAGCCTTGGGACTGGGCATTTACCGGCGCCGCACCCGTTAAAATAAATGTATTCCAACAAAACCGCTATTTAACCCGCCGTGAATACACGGCGGGTTTTTTAGCTAAAGTGTATATTCAGAGGTTGCATCCTGAGCAAGCGACTCGGGCTGGCGGTTCTGGGGGAATGATGCCCCGCAAAACATGCGAGCGAACCCTTATTGCGGGCTGAAAAACTGATGCTATAATTCAATGTTTTGTTGATTTGGGGGCGTAGCTCAATTGGTTAGAGTACCGGACTGTCGATCCGGTGGTTGCGGGTTCGATTCCCGTCGCCCTCGCTTAGATAAGCCCTTATGAATTAAGGGCTTATTGCTTTTCTTGAGATAGGGGTTGTGGCTCATAATTCGCCGAGTGTTGTAAATTTGTTGTAATTGTCGGGATTTGCTCCCATAGCAAAGCCCCCAGTTCGACGGTTTGCAAATCGATATAAAAGGTTGCCGTTGTGACCGGGCTGGAATGTCGGGCGAGTTTTTGGACCACGGCCAGGGGCAACCGCTTGGCAAGGCGGGTAATCCACGCCCGTCGGTAATCGTGCAATCCGGCCGATTTGCCGTCCGAATTGGTGAACACCCGGGCCGCTCGGGCAATGTCGCTGACAACCCGGCCCGCCTCTTTGGGGCTGTACTTGGTTTTGCTTATAGGCCGAATCACTGGAAACACCTTTCCTTGCCGCTGCTCGGGTAGATAGTTTTGGTTGAACCACTCCACGGCTTCGGGGCAAAGAGGGATGCTTTGGGTTTTCCGGTTTTTCTGGCTTGCGGCCGAGAAGTGGATAACCGGATACTTTCCAGAAAAATCAAGGCATATCCCGGCATTTCCAGGTTTTGACGATTCAACCATTTAAAATGCCCTCCTCCGTTTCAGGGAATTGATAGAAGAGTATTGCAATCTATTTCAGTTGCAGGATTTATCCCTAAACTTATTTACTCGATAACGTATTTTTATACATTTTTATAGTATAACATTAGCCATTTATCCTTCCAATTAGGGCAATGCCCCCTGTTTCATGGTAACCAGTTTGCTGCACAAACAAATATCTTTAAAAAATGGCAATTTAGCTGGACTTCCTTCCACCTGCGAGGCACCTGTTTGTCCTGATGGCTCGCAGAGGTCGCGATCCACAAGAATTCCCAATACCAAAGGATATGACAGCTGGCAAAGAAAGCCACCACAAAAAAGGCCCAGAAATTGACTACTCCGAAAGCAGGAATGACAGCGTAAATCTCCTTGCAGCGGACGCTCTAGACGATGGTGATGCTGAGGTTGCGCCCGCTGGGCTTTGGGACGGCTCTTGCAGGGGCACCCCCCAGAGGTATCTGTGCCTTCGTTGTTGGAAACCTCAGTTTTCACGGCTTTCCGGCGATTTGTTTTACGAGATGGATTCTCGGAGTGGTTTGGTCGAAAAAGTTGGGGTGGCGACGAATTGCCGGCCTAGCTGCAGGACGACGGTATGACATCAGTAGCGGCCAGACAGTTGGGCCAGACCGCGTGGCGAAACTGCGATGAACGCTATTCCTCGAACAGGTGCAGCCGCGTGACGGCATCCTCGATTTCCGGCCAGCCACTTCTGGACCGTGCCGACAACCCTAGACGGCTCAGTACTTCGTCGATATAATCCACACGTTTCGGAACTGCACGGTGTCGTGGTCGCCTTGAAGGACAATCGGTCCCTTCGGCACCTCGCCATTGTACTGCTCGTACTGAATGCCGGTCGGTCCCTTGATTTCCGCATCCTGGTGGATCAGGATACCGTTCTGGTACACGGTGGCACGAGCCTTCTCAACGACCTTATCACTTGCGTCGAACCGCGGTGCGCGGAAGAAGATGTCGAACGTCTGCCACTCGCCGGCGGGCTTGGAGGCGATCACCTTGGGCGGCGTCTGGCTGTAAATGGCGCCGCACTCGTGGGCCTCGGGCTGCTTGCCGTAGGAGTTCAGAATCTGGATCTCGTACCGGCCCTGCATCCCGACGCCGCTGTTGCCGCCGCCCTTTAGTGGCTCGCAGAACTCCACGTGCAGGTAGCAGTCGCCGAACTCCTGCTTGCTGCTGATGTCACGTCTATTGGGCGTTGCCACGCCCTTGTCGTCCACGGTCCAGCCGGCCGGATCAGTGCTACGCCGCGCGTACCAGTTGTCTCGCATCTGCTCAGCCTTGCCGCCGAACAGCACGATGGCCTCCTTGGGCGGCTCCACCGACAGCTTGGGGTTGACCGGGATATTGTCCTTGGTTTGTGCGCCCACCTGCGGGACCGTTACTGCGGCCAGGATGCCGCACATTGCCAATACTGCCACGCGGCGCCAAGTTCTGCCTGTCATTCTCTACTCCTCCTTTAAATCGCTCGATACGATGACTATCTTGATCGTAGGCGACACCCATGATGTTAGTGTGAACGCCAATCGCTGTCAAGAACCCGCGGTAAATCGACTCAAATCCGGCCACTCGGATCGGTTCGATGCGACGTGGATTGCAAACTATAAGGTGGCAGTGATGTACTCGCACAGATGGGCCTGGTGGTTAATCCGACATTTGACATTTAGACTCCGCTCGGATAATGAGACACGAAGATGCTGCATCGCGAGCATCGAATTTGGGTCCTTTTCTGAAGCGTCTCGCCTCAGCCACACGTTTGCTGGGACTGATGGCGGTCGATGTGACCGACGCAGATTGGTTCACTCGGCTTCGGTGGCGTGGCATCAGTCCAACATCTGACAAGGCTGTGCGCGGGTTGCGGCTCCCGAATCGAGTGATATAATCGGCGCATCGAACTGGCTCGGCATTGGACTGTGGGTAATGTTTACTCATCTTTCGTCCATCCGGAGACCAAACAAATGTTGCAGCAAACAGGCCGGACAATAGGACAGGGCGGTCCAGCCAAGTCTTCACATTCCGAAAATGGTTGATTTTTCAAGACATTAAATCTACCTGCATTCTATCAATTTGGTCGATGCTTGTCCGGTCGTGAAAAAACGGTGGTCTATTCCGGCATGTCTCGGAAAACGGATGAGATTACGAGACGAGGATGAGGACTACTCAGTGCCCTTTCGATTGCGGCGTGGGTTACCTCATGGCTTCAAATCCCATTCTTTGAGTTTCTTCGCCGCTGTGCCGAACTGGCCGAGCTGGTAAACGGCTGCGCCTGTCGGCAGGCACGTAAAGTGCGATTCTTCACCGCCGCCACGCTGGTCAATCGCCTGGAAGAGTCCCAAAAACAATACCAACTGGAACGATACCTCACGCTATTGGATAAGACGGAGTTATTAATCTGCTATTAGCTGGGATACCTTTCCTTCAGCCGCGCCGGTGCCGAGCTGCTGTTTCAGGTGTTCACCGATCGTTATGAACGCGCAAGCCTGCTGCTGACCAGCAACCTGGCCTTCAGCGACTGGGGGCAGGTCTTTCAGGGCGAACGAATGGTTTTTTCTTTTGGCAACTGCACTTTACGGATGATTTTTCGAGCCTATGCGCGGTTCAATTAGTCTGTACGTCGGCGCAGCTTGCAGCTATAGCTTGTTGTTGAATAATGAGTTAATGAGTTCAAATCCCGTCGTCACTTTCTTGTTAAGCGATAGGTAACGGTCGGAGGCGACAGCGCATGGCCGACGGCGTTCCGACTACGGATAGGTTCTTGATAGGCGGCAGATCGGCGGCCGCGGTGAAGGTTACGCGAACAATGTCTTCCTTCAAGAGCTGGACACGGAGTGTGCCGCCATCGACCATGAATTGGATCCCGTCAGGCACCTTCGTCGATGCGGCAACCGCGGCTCGTGCGGGAACTGTGGACGATGCCTTCTCCTCCGGTGCCTGTGCAGCAAATGTCATCGCTCCAGCCATCAAGGACGCAATCGTTAATAAACACGTTGCTCGTTTCATGCTGCACTCTCTTATCTGTTAATACAGTGGGACTAAAAGTTATAGAAAAACATCTGTCATTGAATAGTTATATCTACGTTTACATGCTGTTGCAATCGCCAAATATCTAATGTAATTTTTGTTCCTTTTACAGGGTTGCCGAAGGATTTAAACAGGTCATCGATGCTGCTAATATCCCGGCCTTGGCATTTCAGGATCACATCACCTTGCTTGAGTCCGGTTTTATCGGCGGCACTACCGGCCGGAACCTGCACCAGGAGTGCTCCGACCTCGCCTGGCAGTCCGTAGGCGGATACTTCACCCAAATCCACGATATTCTTGATACTTGCGCCAAGGAAATTGCGTTGCGTGGAATCGCGCTCGATGAGCTTTGGCGCTGGCGCAGGTTTGTCGGCGGAGGAGAAGGGAGTACGGGCCAGAGCTTTGAGTTTTGGATCAGTGACGCCAAACTGGTCCATCGGGAAATTCTTGAATCCCAGGGCCAGAGCGGGTGAATTGTCCTTCACCTGGTAGTTGCCTTTGGCGGCATCATCAAAGAGTACGTCGGCAAGGATCGAGTGTTCATCGCGTCCACTGGCCCGTTGCAGAGTGGTGGCGGGCGAAGGGTTGGATTGGCCTGGGGTGTGGAGAATGTTGTTGTCTAAAAACTCACCCCAGGGTCCGCTAGGCATTCCGACCGGCTTGTACGCGGTGGAGATGATGTTGTTGCGGAAAATGTCGTGGCTGTTGCTGTACCAGACGTGAGGATGGTAGGAACCATTACGGACACCCAGTATAATATTATTTTCGACGATGCGGTTGTAGCCTTCGCGATTCTTCAGCCCGCCGTTTAAGAGAAGATTATTGAAAATGTGGTAATTGGATGAGCCGTCATCCAAGTCGATATCCCAGCCGTGATCGCAGCGCCAACGGGAATTGGCCAGTGTAATAGGCTTGATGGCGTCTAAGAGCGGCATGTCAGAATTGGCGGCAACAAGCTTACTGGTGGCGGAGGTGGACGGCAACCAGTATCGGTCGCGGCCCCAGGAATTGAAGCTCCCGTGATCGCCGGTTTCTTTGACGGTGTCGAAGACATCGCAATATTCAATGGTATGGCCGCCCCAGCAGCCATCGCAGATGTTGACGCCGGCACGGGGAACGTCATAGATAGAGCAATGACGCACGGTGATGGACATGGACATGGATATCTGGATGGGCGCCGTCTGCTTTTCAAAGCGGCCCGTGCCGTAGATGAGGCAGTCATCCACAATGCAATCGGCAGGATAGTCGTCGGTTTTGGGGCCTGGCGTGCGGTCGATCTTTCCCAAGGGTTGAGTCTGGCCGTATTCGAACAGCGGACTGCGGACGGCATCGGGGCTGCCGACAAATGCGACGCCGTTGGCCCCTGCATTGGATATGATGGAGTCTTTTACGGTGATACGACGGTTGTATTTATTTACAAAAATGGCATTGCCGCCGACTTGGTCAATCGTCGCATCCTGTATTGTGCAATCCTCGGCGCCGTTAAAGAAAATAGCCCCGCCTCGAAATGTCGTCCAATCGCTGCGCAGGAGTGGCTCCTTGTTGTCCATGAAAGTACGGGCAGCGTAGCGGAATGTGATTCCTTGGAGAGTGATGTAGCGGACGGGATCTTTCTGGGTGCCGCGGAATTCGACTAGGTGGCGGAGGCGGACCGTTTCGATAGTGGCGGTGTCGAGTTTTACTTCAGCGGGTGGATAAAAATAAAGCGTCGAAGTCTTGGTGTTGAGAAACCATTCGCCGGGTGCATCTAGTTCCTCAAAAATATTCTCGACGAAGCGAAATTTTGGGTGGGGCGGGCCTTGGCGGTTATTCTGCCAGCCGCCGATAT
>JBEKZY010000160.1:0-10929 GCA_049509395.1 Thermoguttaceae bacterium
CGAGGACGACGCCCAAAACGGGTCCGACCACGTTGACGCGCACCGGACCGTTGCCCTGGCGATCAGCCCTTATACAAAACGGCATTACGTCGATTCGAGTTTTTATTCCACGTCGAGCATGTTGCGGACGATGGAATTGATTTTAGGCCTGGGGCCGATGACGCAATTCGATGCGGCCGCGCTGCCGATGTACGCCTCGTTCCGGGCGCAGGCCGATTTTGCGCCGTACAAGCGCCGGCCTGCGCAGGTCGATCTTGCGGAAAAGAATGCTTTATTCGGCTGGGGGGCCGAAGCGTCGGAGAAACTCGATTTCAGCGTGGCCGACGCGGCCGACGATCTAAGGCTGAATGAAATCGTTTGGAAATCGGTGCGGGGCATCGAATCGCCGATGCCTGCGCCGGTGCGGGCGTGCTTTGTTTTCCCGCACCAGGCCTCCGGCGCGGATGACGATTAACAATTAATCAGAATCAGTATTTCTTCTTTACATCGCGGAAATCGGGCGACTCGGCCAGGGTGAAGATAACGACCTCCTCGCCGGTTAGGGTGCTGATATCATGGTGCATGGTCAATACCTTGACGCCGGTGGACTCCTGGATCATCGCTTCCAGGACCGGCCGGGCCGTTTCGATCAGATGGGTCCGCACCTGTTTCAGCAGGTCCCTTCCCTTTTCGGCCGGAAGCGCTTGGACCAGTTGTTGTTCGGCCGCGGTTAAAACGCCCTGAAGACGGACCACCAGGAAATTGCCAAGCAGGAAGGTGTGAATCTCCTTCGGTCCCCGGCCCATGTAATCTTGTTCAAAGTGACTAATTCCTTCACAAATGACGGCTTCGATTTCTCCTTGCGTTTTCATAGCGACCTCGCTAGTATCCCCGCTGATGGTAACAGGGTCGTACGGGTGAAAACCTCTATTTGTCAAAATAACCTTAGCCATCAAATCTCCAGTGATCTGGGAAATAGGGTACCAGTTAAGGCATAAAAAACCAATGGGGATTGTCCATAATTCACGATTTGTGGGTCCAAGTTGGCGTTCGTTGCGTACGTAACATCATAGCAGCAAAGAGGTTAACAGTTGTCGGCCTCCGCCAAACACCAAGTTTGGCCCATGGACCAGTTCCTATTGACTTATCTGCGCTGAATCTTAGACTTGTATTAGAGACGGAGCAGTAGCGAAATTGAATGTGGCTCCGCCAAAGAGATTTGATGTCGTCGGACGACTAGATGAATAGCAACCCGGCCTTGCCGGGAGGCTCGATGACGAGTAAGCCGACGTGGTCGAATACCCGAGGGTGTTCGACCACGTCGGCTTTTTTTTTGCTCCACAAAAGCGATGGGTAAAGGAGTAATCCTATGGAAAACTTAGATTCGACCGTGGCGCATCGGATCGCCAAAGTGGCAAGCGATTTCGAGCAGCGGCGATCGGGCCGCGTGCCCAAATCGGTGACCGTGGTCCTCAGCGAGAACACGCTGGTAATCACGCTGCACGGCACCCTGACGCCGGCTGAAAAGGCCCTGGCCAAAAGCCCTGAGGGCGCCGCCCAGGTGCAGAAGTTCCATAAACAGATGTTCGACAACACCGCCGACTCGCTGCGGCAGGAGATCAAAAGAATCACCGGGGCGGAAGTCCGCGAGGCGACCGCTGAAATCGAGCCGACTACCGGCACCGTGGTGAAGGTGTTTACGACCGGCACCGTGGTGCAGGTGTTCCTGTTGGCCAGCGACGTGCCCGCGGACAGTTGGAGCGGGAATGAATTAAGCAATCAATCCTTAAAAATGGAGGTTTAAACATGTTAGTATTATCGAGGAAAAACCAGGAATCGGTTGTGATCGGAGGAGCCGATGGCATACATCGCCTGATGAAAGTCACGGTGCTCGGTGTTAAAGGATCGAGAGTGAAACTGGGCTTCGAGGTCGATCCCAGCGTTCCCGTACACCGTGGAGAGATTTGGGATCGAATAAACGTCAGCGAGCGGCTAAACAGCCCGACGGAAGACCTTGGAATGCCGATTACCTGACGCCTTGATTACAAATACACGTCAGCAACCGGCCAGACACCGTGATGGATGACCTTGCCGAGCCGGTTGCCTGGCGCGTTGATTGCGAATACACGTCGGCAACCGGCCAGACACCATGATGGACGAACTGGCCGTGCCGGTTGCCTGACGCGTAAATTCGGTCATCGACACTGTAACACTTAAACAAACTTGTGAAACAACACATGAAACTTTTCTTTGTGTTTGACGCTTTTTGAAAGGGGAATAGAAATGTACACTATTTTGATCGTGCTTTTGATTCTGTTGTTACTGGGATCGCTGGGTACGTTGCCCACGTGGCCTCACAGCAGAAACTGGGGTTATGGCCCGAGCGGCGGGCTTGGATTGATCGTGGTAATCCTGCTCGTCCTGCTGCTGATGAGAGGCTTCTGATCGCCAAGGCCGGGAATGTGGAGGATAAGCCGACATCGGGAGCCGGCAACCTGAATTTGGGGGGGGTATTTTTCGTGAACAATCGAGAAAGGATTAATTTATGAAGGCTCTATTTGGTGCGATCCTTCTGCTCCTGGCCTGCATCGTCGGCTTGGGATTTTATCAGGGTTGGTTCCATATTACGACACACGGCACGGACCAAAAGTCCAGTGCTACGATTACCGTGGACAAAGATAAAATCCGAGCGGATGAGGGCAAGGCCAAGGAAAAGGTGGAAGATTTCGGACAAAAGGTCAAAGTGAAAACCGGCGAGCGGACCGGCATGGTTACAGAAGGAGAACACCGACCTTGAGACTGCCTTCGAGACAATTGCGGGACTGATCGCTTTGTGGTGATAGATGTTTGGCGGCTCCATCCGCCTGAGACAAAGTTGTGCTGTTGAGTTGGTAATTACGGGCTTGTTGGTAAGGTGCCAACTAAGCCCGGACTTTTCTGAAGGAGATCTGGTCATGTTACATTTAGCTGTTGTTTTTCTGGTGATCGCCCTGATTGCCGCCTTGTTCGGCTTCATAGGAGTGGCAGGCCTTGCGTGGGAAGGGGCGAAGATACTCTTCGTCATTTTCATCGTCCTCGCGGTGCTGTCTTTCCTGGGCCATGGGTTTAGAAGGGGACATTACGGGGACTAACGAAGCCGCGTTAAGGGCGGGCCATACATTCCCGCCGGCGGCTTCATAAAACAAATATTTTCAGTTTTATTGATTGATGTACATACAAGATCAAGGAAGGTGTCAATCTTGAAAAGGGGAGCTTTCGTTCAATCGCCTTCGAATGGTTCGAATTCCATTCGAGTTCTGATGACAATTGGCAGTTTCGACGATGTGCTCAATCCGGAACAAAAAATTGGAACCGCCCGGATGAATTCGATCTCACAAAGGAGAGCAAGTATGAGCGTACGTAATGTTTACAAATTGTGCGTGGTCGGCACACTGCTGGCCCTGGCTTCGAACTTTGGCTTGAACAAGGCCCTATCCGCCGAGCCGGTCCCGGCCGACGCCGAGGCAGGGGTGCAAGTGCTCACGCGCGGGCCGGTACACGAAGCATTCGCGGAAACAGTGACATACGATCCCGAGCCGGGCGTCGTGGCGCCGAAGGCGCCGCCTGCCGCAATCGAGGAAGTGCCGCCAGAACAGAAACCCGCGGGCGACAACGTGGCGTGGATCCCCGGCTACTGGGGCTGGGACGACGAGCGAAGCGATTTTCTTTGGGTCAGCGGCATCTGGCGGGCACTGCCGCCCGGCCGACAATGGGTGCCAGGCTATTGGGGTAAGACAGCGCAGGGCATTCAGTGGACTTCGGGGTACTGGGCCGACGCCAAATTAAGCGAGGTTCAGTACTTGCCCGAGCCGCCTGCGACGGTCGAAGCCGGTCCCAATATTGCAGCGCCTTCGGCCGACGACATTTGGCAACCGGGCTGTTGGGTATGGCAGAACAACCGCTACGCCTGGCGTCCCGGATTCTGGGCCACAGCGCAGCCGGATTGGGTGTGGGTCCCTCCCCATTATATTTGGACGCCTCGCGGCTACGTCTTCGTCGATGGATACAATGATTATGCGGTTGCTAATCGCGGCGTGCTGTTTGCGCCGGTTTATTTCGATGCGGGCGTGTATGGGCGGCAAGGTTTCTCCTATTCGCCCGAGACGGTGATCGACCTGGCCGCGCTGACCAGCCATCTTTTCGTGCGGCCGCAATACCAACACTACTACTTCGGCGATTACTACGCCCCTAATTATCAGGACGCGGGGTTCTACTCGGCGTATTCATACAACTCCAGCCGTTTCGGCTACGATCCGATTTACGCTCACACCCGCTGGCAGCATCGGCAGGACAGTGGGTGGGAACGAGGCGTGGCAGCGGACTTTATGAATCGCCGCGATCACGAGGATGCCCGGCCGCCGCGCACATTTGCGGCCCAGAAAGCGCTCGGCACGAGTGGAGTTAGTACCGGAGTCGTGGCTCAGCCGCTTACCCAACTGACAAAGAGCCAAGGCACTCCGCAGCGGTTCCAGCCGGTGGACCAGTTAGAAAGACAAAAGCTAGCTCAGCATGCCCAAGACGTTCAGCGATTCCGTGATGAGCGGCAAAAGCAGGAAATCAACGCGGCGGGCCCTCCAGCCCCTCCAACCGAAGCGCGTACCAAGCAATTCGAGCCGGTCACAGCGAAACTTCCCGGGTCTCCGATTGTGGGGAGATCGTTCGATCAGCTTGGCAAGGGCGTGGCTCAACCGAAGACCTACAATGCTCCCAAGCCGGATCTCACGGTCGAGCCCAAGCCGAGAGTGAATCTATCGGCGGGACAGCCGCAGCAACACGTAAATCAGCCGGCCGCACAGCCACGGGGCAACGCGCCGGCGGGTCCGCCACAAGGAGGACAGAACCAGGACAAAGCCAAAGACAAAGTTAAAGACAAATAGGTAATTTATGTTGCGGAAAGTAGGGTGCCATGCCCACGCTTGTCATGGGCATGATGGAAGTGCCATAAAACCGCACAAGTAGTGAATAACGTTTTTTTGCAAAGGAACCTATGTATGACTATTGGAATGATCTTCTTCGTGATAGCGGCCATAGTGCTTTTTTTGGGTGGCATAGGGTCAACGATCGTCCCGAGGCCCGAAATTTGGGGGCTGTTTTGTATTGCGCTCGGCCTACTGCTGGGCGAATACGATTTAGGCTTTAGCCGCCGCCGCCGTTAGGTGGCCGATGCAGTGTGCATAAAAGAGGAGGTTTGATCATGGCCCGATGTGTTTGGATATTGATGTTGGCCGTGCTGTTTGCGGCCCCAGGATGCGAACGAAACCCCGCTGATCGGACGCACGGAAATGTCACGCCCGAAGACGTGCGCCACGATGCCGGCCAGGCCGCTAAGACGGCTGCCGAGTATTCACAGCAAACCAAGGAAGAGTTCCAGAAGAAGCTCGAAGCCCAACTCAACGAGTTGGACGCCAAAATCGCCAAGCTCCGCGAGAAGGGTCGCGATATGAAGGACGAGGGCAAAGTCAAATGGGATCGTAAAATGGCCGATCTGGAAAAGAAACGGGATGCGGCACGCGCCAATCTGGCCGAGATTGGTCACTCGAGCGCGGAGGCCTGGAAGGACGTCCAGAAGGGAGCCCAGTCGGCCTGGGACGAATTGGACAAAGCCTTCCGCGACGCGTCGCAAGAGTTCTGATCGATAACCTGATACGAGGAACAACCTCTAGGAAAAGGAGTCGCAATTATGAGTGGCAAGACAGACGTAGTGAAAGGCCGAATCAAGGAAGCCGCCGGGGCGCTGATGGGCAACGATAAGCTTCGCGAGGAAGGAAAGACCGACCAGGCGGTCGGCAAAACCAAGCAAGCCGCCCAGAAGGCCGTCGCAAAAGTCAAGAAAGCCGTGAGAAAAGCGTTCGAGTGATTAGGGAGTCATGCGATGAAAGCCACTATAGAACTGCCGAAAGCATTTTCCGTACGTGAAGATCGTGAGCTTCCGCTAATTGCGGACCTGATGGCACGGTTGAATCCAAAACTATTGGTCGTTCAAGTAGCGACGGGTGTGCATGTCGACGGCGGCTACACTGTGAATTGGGGCCTTGTTTACATGGACGGCCAGCCGCTTACGGACGCGGATGTGGCGGCCGCGTTAAAGGAGGCGGGGCTGGATGCCCAACACAACGCGGAGATCCAGCCATCGCGAATTTGGGTCAATAATAAACCTAGGGCAACCGAAACACCACCCGCGTGATTGTACCTTCCGGAGGATAAAACCTGAGGGTTAGCACTTAAAGCATTATCGCGAAGATGCTTCGAAAGTAACGTGACTTGCAACGCCGCGTTGCAAGTGAGGCCGATTGCGAAAACAGCGATACCGGCACGACGCTTCCGAAGGCTCGGTCTGGAGAGTTCGACGGCGCAGCTCAAAATATCATCGCTATTTCACGTCGAGGCTGTACTTCCGCTCGACGCGGGCAAATCCGATGCGGACGATCCCCAAAAGCATCAAGACGGCCCCGCAGCCCATCGTCACCAGCCCCACGGTTTTCTGATTCTCTGCTCGGTGCCAACGCTCCAACACTGGGTTTGGCATTGGCGGTTTTGGTCTGTCAGGGAGAGGCGGATTCAGCTTTTCTTCAGGCCCACGAGGCGCGGGCAGTTCCTTATCTATCTCGGTCATGATAGACTGCGCTATAGACACATCGGGCGGTTGGACTCCACGGACCATAGCGTAGCCAACCCCACCGACGACCAGCAATCCGACTCCCAGTGCAAGGATCACAGCCCCCTGGCGAAGGGAAAGCAGCCAGTATGGGCTCCGATCAGGAAACGCCGTAATTCCTTTTTCCAGAGCCGCCCGCATTAGTTCATAGCGGTGTCGATTACGCTGCCATTGGAGCAGAACGTATCCTCCGATGACCAGAATTGCCGCCGCAACTCCAAAACTACTAACAAAAACGTGCCACATGTCCGAGTCCTCCAGGTTGGTTTTACCAGTTTAATGTCGTATGACGACAGGTTGATTTCACCAGTTTAGTGCCGTATGGCGACGGGTCGGTTTCAAAAATCGGCATTTTTTTAAAACCGTAGCCGCAATTACCCCCACTAAACAACAGAACAACAGAGCGTTCCACATGGGGAGTATTGCGAGTGAATGGATCGGCCAGTGAAGATAGCAGCCTGGAAACACTGCGGCAACAGGACTTCGATACCTTTGCGGCCCTGGTCGCAGAGCATCAACCTGTCGTCCTGGGCCTGTGTCGTTCGATGGGGTTACAAGGGACCGATATCGAGGACGCGGCTGCCGATGTGTTTGCCAACGTGTTTCGGTCGCTGCCGACCTTCGATAACCGTGCGAAGCTGGGGACATGGATTTATCGCATCGCCTATCGGACGATTCTGAAATGTCGCAACAAACCGTCAGCAGTACAGCCGAGCGACCAATTGCACCATCAGGTGGACGTAGACAGCCCGGCACCAGATAAGGCTCTGCAGGATGCCGAACTGCAACAAAGAATATGGGACGCGGTGGCTCGACGGGAACCACGTCAGACCGTTATGGTCGAGATGTATTATCGGCGGGGCTGGCCGTTGCAGCAGATCGCAGAGGTGTTGGACATGCCCGTAGGCACGGTCAAGACATTGCTCTTCCGTGCCAGGGAGCAACTTCGCAAGATTTTCGAGCGTGAGGAGATCGGCTATGAATCCTAGCTGGAAAGATGACCATTTGGACCGCATCCTGCGCGACGTGATGCAATCACGGCCTGAGCATCAGCCGATCCAGAACCTCGCCCTGCGTGCCGTCCGGAGAGTCAACCAACAGGAGGCTATTCTACTGCGGACCAAGAAGTTCAGGCGGCATTCTTGGTGGCATCAACTTGTGAGTCTCGCTGCAATTGCCGTTATCGGTGTAGCGGTCTGGTTTGCCGCCGATCTTATCGTTCTCCATGCAGCCTATGACTCTTCCGCAATCGCAGCGGATGGTTCTTCGGAAAGTGCGGCCAATGCAGTAGATCAACCTGATCTGGTCCAAGCGGTGAATTCCGATGAGATAATGTTTATAGCCCTCGGAACACTGCTGATCGTCGCGGTGGTCATCGCTGTCCACAGAGCCCTATCCAGTGAACAGTATTCCCTGTCAGCAGGGGGGACTGGTGGGCGAAGGCTCGGTTGGGTATAAATATTGGACCACGATGGCTTTTTTTACGACTTAGCAGCATGGGTGATAGGTATGGAAGAGCGGAAGGATGGCGGAAGGAACCCGGGCGCATCGAAAGAAGGAGATGCCAAAACGCCTTCCGCCCGATCGCTCCTTGGTCTGGACTGGTTGAATTTCTTTCTCGCCGACGTCCAGTCGGGAATCGGGCCATTCCTCGCCATCTACCTCGCGGGATATGGGTGGAACGAGCAGCACGTGGGAATTGCGCTCACTGTTGGCGGAATCGCCGGAATTCTGACCCAGACCCCGGCGGGCGCTCTGGTCGACCGCCTCCGATCCAAACGCGCGTTGATTGGCTCAGGAATCGTCGCGCTTGCGGTGGGGGCGTTGCTGATTGCGCTCGTGCCAGCCTTTTGGACCGTGATGTCGGCCCAGGTCTTGATCGGCGGCACCTCGAGCATTTTCGGTCCGGCCATCTGTGCCGTTTCGCTGGGGATCGTGGGACGCCGGTTGTTTGATCGCCGCCAGGGGCGTAACCAGGCATTCAACTCGGCCGGCAACGTCGTGGCGGCCGTGTTGATGGGCCTGCTTGGTTACTCCATTTCCAATCGCAGCATCTTTTTCTTCGTGGTAGTCTGTGCGATCCCGACCATCCTTACCCTTCTCATCATCCGCCCCGATGAGATCGATTACAATCTGGCGCGCGGCGCGAAAAAAGGCGATAAAGACGCCAAACCCGTCAGAGCGCACGCGCTGCTTAGGGATCGGCCGCTGCTCATTTTCCTCGCCTGCGCGGTGATGTTTCACTTTGCCAACGCCGCGATGCTGCCGCTCTTGGGCGAGATGCTCGCCAAGGGTCAGGGCCGAAGCTCGATGATGTTCATGTCGGCGTGCGTGGTGACCACGCAGCTTGTCATCACGTTGATTGCTTCCTGGTCGGGGCGGAAAGCGGGGTCCTGGGGTAGAAAGCCGCTGCTGCTCGTGGCGTTCGGAGTGTTGCCCGTTCGCGGTATTCTCTACACGCTCACCGCCAACACGGGCGCGCTGATCGCAATTCAAATTCTGGATGGCGTGGGGGCGGGTATATTCGGCGTTGTCTCGGTCCTGGTGATCGCCGATCTCACGCAGGGGTCGGGCCGCTTTAATCTCACCCTCGGGGCCATCAGCACGGCGGTCGGCATTGGCGCTTCGCTCAGCCAGGTCATTGCCGGTTCCATCGTGCATTACTTTGGTTCCAATGCGGGCTTTCTCTTCCTTGCCACGGTCGCGTCAGCCGCATTCGGCATCCTTTATTTCTTCATGCCGGAGACACGCGATAAACAATTTCTGAATCCAACCCTGGGAGCACCAGTTCTATGATCACCATCCTTCTGCTGATTTTGTCGAATATCTTCATGACCTTCGCTTGGTATGGGCACTTGAAATACGGGCACGACTGGTTGCTCTGGAAAGCGATCCTGGTCTCGTGGGCGATCGCGCTCTTGGAATACTGCCTGGCGGTGCCGGCGAATCGCCTCGGCTATGGCGAATTCTCAGGCTTCCAACTCAAGATCATTCAAGAGGTCGTTACGATAGTCGTCTTCATCGGATTTGCAATCGTGTTTCTAAAGGAGAAACTCGCGTGGAATTATGTCGTTGCCTTTGTGTTTATCGGTGTTGCCGCGTTCTTCGCCTTTGCGTTCAAGGCGCCCGGACCGGCCGCCTAAACGATCATGCCAACGCCAGAGAGGATGTTCACTATGCAATCGATCCCAAATATATTTGAAGCCGAGCCATCCGGATAAAAGCAACATAAATCCAAGGGCAAAGACAAGAACTTATCGTCGTGCCAACGCGATCGCCGCAACACTAGACCGCAATGGATTCGACCCGAAATTTACGGAGTACTTCAATGTCAACAATCTCATCTGATACCCTTTCTAATTCAAATCTGCGCATTTTAGGTATGGTGTGGAGCAAACGGTTTTCATGAGATCAGGGTTTAGCACAGCCTGGCACCACGATTCGACGGCGGTTGCTTCCAAGTCTTCATAATCCGTGTAGGCGCGGTTTGAAAGATAATGGCTTTTCAGATAGTGCCATAGATTTTCTATAGGGTTAAGTTCTGGGCTGTATGCCGGAAGTTGAATCAAGGTAATGTTTTCCGGTTTTTGCAGGCTCTTGCTTTTGTGATATCCGGCGCCATCCCAAATGATTACGGCATGCTCGTCGTCGGGCACAGTCACCGAGAATTGCTTCAAAAAGATATTGACCACGTCCGTATTTAAGCGAGGGCTTAAAAGCCCTTCGGCTTTGCCTGTTTCCGGACATACCGCTCCCAAAACCCAAAGATATTCGTATTCAGTCTGTCGGACGGCCGTGGGCCGCGATCCGCGACGCGCCCAAACGTTGGTGATCGAACCTTGCTGACCAAAGCGGGACTCATCTTGAAAAAATATGCGTAAACGACGACCCGGATGAGACACAGCCACTGAGGCCAAGGCTTGCGGAAGTTGCTCTATGAATTTGGCTTGCGCTTCCGGATCGGCCTTGCGATGACGTGGACGCGGACGCAAGCAGGAATATCCCAATTTGTGCAAAAGCACATAGATGGACGGCAACTTCCGCCAAACTCCAAACTCTTGCGCCAAAATACGTTGCATATCGACGCCGCGCAGCGTACATACGCCGTCTTCCGCCTTCGGTCCCTCGTCGATTCTTTTTTTTAGTTCGGCCTTTTGATCCTCTGTAAGGGTTTCCCGGCGATCTCCACCGCGACGCTCCTTGAACATTTTACTGCCATCTTTGTTGTAGCATTCCACCCAACTTTGGATCGTGCG
>JBEKZY010000161.1:0-10851 GCA_049509395.1 Thermoguttaceae bacterium
CCGGCTGCCGCCCGCTATATACAATACCGTGGGATGGAATTGCATGAACTCCATATCGCGCAATTCCGCGCCTGCGCGATAGGCCATGGCCATGCCGTCGCCGGTGGCGACCTCGGGATTCGTGGTTTCGCGATAGACCTGGCCCGCCCCGCCGCTGGCTAAAATCGTCTGCTTCGCCCAGACCATTGTCTTGCCGTGCCGGCTGTTCCAGACCAGCGCCCCATGGCACGAGCCGTCGTGGGTCAAAAGATCGATGGTGAACGTGTTTTCCCAAATAAATACATTGGACAAGGCCTGGACCCGGCGGATCGCCACGCGCATTATCTCCTTGCCCGTGGCGTCGCCCAGGGCGTGTGCGATGCGGTCGTGACTGTGCCCTCCTTCGCGCGCCAATGCCAGGCGGTCGCCGGCATGGTCGAATTGCACGCCCCAATCGATCAACTCCTGGATCCGTTGCGGAGATTGGCAAACCACGCGCTCGACCACCTGCCGATCGCACAGCGACCCGCCCGCCACAAGCGTATCCTCAACGTGATTCTCGAAACGGTCCGCCGGATCCAATACTCCGGCAATGCCGCCCTGGGCCACGTTGCTGTTGGATTGCACTACGCCGTCCTTGGTAATCATTACCACCGATAAACTAGGGTCGATAGCCAATGCCGCGCGCATCCCCGCCAATCCGCTGCCGATAACCAGCACGTCCGTAAAAAAGTGCGGCACGTTTTTCGGATGAAACGGAACTAGATAGCGGATTGCAGTCATTTTAGTAGGCAGTGGACAGGCAGCAGTGGACGGTGAACCGAACGCATGTTTAGCCGCGGCACTTGTGTCGCGCGTTCCATTTCATTCGCGCTTGCGCTGCGTAAAACATCCATACTATCATATCAACATTGTGCAACTTTTAAACGAGAATGACGCCAATATCGTCGCGCTCCATGCCTAATCCCTAATTTGTGGGGGTACTTTTCTTTCGCTCGTCGCCCAGTTAATATAAACGGAATTGCGCAATACCGGTTTATATTGGAGAAATAAAGATGCCTAAGTATGCCATACCGAAATTGAACAAACCCGCTAAAGTCGGCAAAAAACAAGTTCTATTGGTGGCCAGCGGCGATCTGCGATTGTCGGCCAATCAAAATTGCTGGCCCAAACAAAAAGAATTGGAAGACCAACTGGCCAAGGCCGTGGCCGCGGCGGGTTACGAACTCGTCCGGGCGCATCCCTACAACGAAGATCAGAAGCACGGTTTTATCGCCTCGCAAAAGCAAGGTCTGGAGGTCTTCGCAGGCATCGATCCAACGGCCAAGCTCATCGTGGCCGAAGCGGTATGGCAATATTCCTACCACGTACTGCCCGGCTTGCTCTCGCACCAGGGACCCATTTTGACCGTGGCCAACTGGTCTGGCACGTGGCCGGGACTGGTCGGCATGTTGAACTTAAACGGCTGTCTTACCAAGGCCGGCAAAAAATATTCCACACTCTGGAGCGATGATTTCACCGACAAGATGTTCGTCTCCGGTCTGAAACAGTGGCTCGCCAAGGGCAAAGTCAAGCATCCCACAAAGCACGTCAAGCCCCTTAAAAAAATCAAAGTTCCCGGGCCCGAAGCCAAACTCGGCAAGGCCCTGGCCGATCAACTCGCCCGCGAAAAGGCGATCATGGGCATCTTCGACGAAGGCTGCATGGGCATGTACAACGCCATCATCCAGGACGAACTATTAAACCCACTGGGCGTGTACAAGGAACGCCTGAGCCAGTCGGCCCTGTATTATGAAACCACCAAAGTCGACGACAACGAAGCCCGCGACGTCCGCAAGTGGATGGAAGATCGCGGCATGAAATTCCTCACCGGCCCGAATGAGGAAACCGATCTCACCGACAACCAGATCCTAACTCAGTGCAAAATGTACATCGCCGCGGTGCGCATGGCCCACGATTTCGGCTGCAAGGTGATCGGCATCCAATACCAGCAGGGGCTCAAGGACCTTTTGCCGGCCTCCGACCTGGTCGAAGGCGCGCTGAACAACGCCGACCGCCCCCCTGTCAAAAGCCGCTGCGGCAACGGGGTCCTCTTCGAGGGCGAACCGCTGCCGCATTTCAACGAAGTCGATGAATGCGCCGGCTTGGACGCCCTGATGACTTATCGCGTCCACAAGGCCATGGGCCAGCCCGTGGAATCCACACTGCACGACGTCCGCTGGGCCGATTGGGACCGCTCGGGCACGGTAAAAGATTATGTGTGGGTCTTCGAGATCTCCGGTTCGGTCCCCCCGGCTCATTTAATCGGCGGCTGGGCCGGCGCTACGAGCGAACGCCAGCCGGCAATGTACTTCCGCCTGGGCGGCGGATCGATAAAGGGCGTTTGCAGGCTCGGCGAAATCATCTGGTCGCGGATCTACGTCGAGGCAGGCAAACTGAAAATGGACCTGGGCCGCGCACGCGTCCCCGAACTGCCCCCCGAAGAAACCCAACGCCGCTGGGACCTCACCACTCCCCAATGGCCCATCATGCACGCCGTGCTCTACGGCGTTTCGCGCGATCAATTCATGGCCCAGCACAAGGCAAACCACATCCAAGTAGCCTACGCCCAAAGCCCCAAGGAAGCCGACTCCGCAATGCTCGCCAAGGCCGCCATGGCCCGGGCTATGGGCATGGATGTCTCCATCTGCGGAACGCGAAAAAACGATAAAGCCTGGTAAATATTACGTATGATTTAGAGACTTGCGATAGACTTCAGTATTAATAACTTGAGTTTTGCTTAGCGAATCTATCTATTGTCCCGGAGGGGCTTATACGCTTTCTAATTCAAACTTGCAGCTAGCAAATTTTGAAGTTGCTTAATTGGTAACGACTTACGAATGCTAGCAACGCGCAGGTTTGAATTAGAATTGGTATTAGTCGTGTAGCCAGGGACGTGAGTCCCTGGTATATGGGTCAAAACGTCGCATCAAGCCCTGAAAGGGCGGCATTGATAGGTATTTTCCTTCGATGTCGCCCTTTCAGGGCTTCGTATTTGTGTGTCTTATCTCCCGGCGGCTAACGCCGCCGGCTACATGACCACGCCCCTCCGGGGCAAAATATCACCGCCTCTCCCAGGAAAAATATGTCACCACTTTATACACTACTGGGGTTAGTACACCGAAAGAACTCATACAAGTTGCTTGAAAATCTTATCTCGGAGGTCAACGGCATACTCTTGGCACTTACGCAATTCCTCGATTACTGCCTCGCAAAGAGACCAGTAATGTTCCCACTGATCGCGTCCAATAATGGATTCAAAGTCAAGTTTCGTTGGTGGACGCCATTGTTCGTAACGCTCTAAATTCGCTATTCGCTCTATGATGTTGGGGATTCCTCGACCTGTAGGTGAAAGTCTAGCTTTACTTAACATCCATTTCCGCCAATCGCTGCCGCCCTTGCTCTGGTTACATTTCCCGCAGGCAGGAACAAGATTCGCTATTTCACTGATAAATCCGGTTGGGCGTCGTTTTGCAACCAATGGTCTGAGGTGGTCCCATTCGGTTGCCTTGTCGCCACAATAAGCGCAACGCACGTCGTCTGGTTCCATTCCGAGAATAGTCAAAGATTTGGCAATTTCATCATTTGTCGGCGGAATGGTCGGGATGATTGTATTAACGAATGCATTCGTGATGCTCGATTTTCGAGAGACCATCGTTTGAACGGAAGGCATCTGGAAGGCCGCCGCCATCATCTTTCGCTGAAGATCATCGTTTCCCGCAGTCACTTAGATCGTTCTTCCTTGGAATGACGTCTTGGGTGAAATGTTCGCCATTTACGCACCAAGCGTTCAGACACAATGATTGGGTCAAGTCCGCAGGCAGATATAAACCAGCAGAACTCAACTAGATCAATCCGCCGTTCTCCAGATTCGACTTTGGCCACCCAGCTATGTGGAACCTTAAGGCGTTTTGCCAGGTCGCGTTGAGAGAGACCGGCGAGCTTTCGTGCCGCCCGCAATTCCGCCCGAAGAGCGGCATATTCAGTCGTGTGGGTTGATTTTTCCATTGCTCCAATTATCGGAACATGCTAGAATGTTCCCAAATTAGGTACAAAACCATGTTGATATTGCCTAAAGATTGGTGTTTGATAACCGGCGGTGCTGTTGTTGCCGACCTATTCCAGCAATTGCCTGACGTGAAAGCGAAAACAGTTTTTGCTAGTCATGTTATCGGGGCATCACTCGAAATAGCTATAGCAGGCATATTTCAAGACAAACAACCCCCTCATTTAGAGGAGCGGATATCAGATCTTACCTGGCAGATAAGGGATTGCATCTACGCATATTGTCCAGAAATAAACAACAGTGCGCTGGAAAAAGCTATTGAGTTGGCTTCATGTTCACGCACAATCACGATACTTGTACCACCGAAACATGACAATGTATTCTGGAGGGCATGTGAATTTACACTAAAATCGCATACACCAATGATCATGGCACTCGACAGCTTCGTCTCGCTTCGCACATTATTTTCGTCGTGGAACTTAGAGTGGCCTCAGGAGCGAGTAATATTCGATATTCTTCGCCGGTATAACCGACGGGCTGTCGATGCGCACTGCGACGATTCTATTTTGGTGGATATCCCGCCAGGTTTTGAGTGAGCCGGCTTGTTCATTCTCTCGGATACCGTTATCGCCTGCATGTCCGCTCCCTGCCGGGTTGTCCCGATATGGTTTTTCCCCGATTGATGAAAGTCATCAATGTCAACGGCTGTTTTTGGCATTTACACAAATGCCCAAGGTGTCGCGTGCCATCGAGCAAGCGCAAATACTGGATTGCAAAGCTGCAACGCAATGCAAGGAGAGATAAGGAAACCAACGAAAATTGCGGCGCAATGGCTGGCGGGTAATTGTTATCTGGGAATGCCAGATTGCTTCCAATCGCTTGCCTCAACTTAAAGCAAAGATTATTTCTTTCCTGGAATAACCCGCCTTTATCTGATTTGTATGGCACAAGCGCCGCTGACAGAGATTAAAGATCATTCGGATATTCAATTAGAATCGCCCTATGAAGCCTTGTTGCCGGACTGATCTACGCCGCCCTGGGCATAAACTATTCTCCACGCCGCGCGCTCGCCGCTCGCGCTATGTCGGGCCAGGCGGACGGTAACAAAAAAGGTCTTTTTCTCGCCGGATTCGACAAATGTCACCGCGTACACCTGATCGACTATATATTGCGATTCGACGTAAAACTGATCGATGGTGCCGAGGTATCGCACTTCGGCCGAATCGCCCAAAGCCATCAGCGTGCGGACCAGGTTGGGCGATTCCGCGGTTTTGCCCGGCGCTATGTAATTTTTAAAGTCCGTAAACCATTTAATTTTATTGTTTTCCGAATCCACGTAAAATTCCCAAATTCGATCGTCCAAGGCATGACGCAGTCGCGGCACCACCGTCAATTGGAACGCCAGTTCCGGCCGGTCCTTGGCCAGCAAATCGAACCAAAACAGGGCGGCCTGCCGGGCTTCGTCCCTAATCCGCCAGCGAAAATAAACCCAATCGCTGTATGCGGCAGTCAACGAAAACACCGCCAGCCATAACCCGACCAATGCGGCCTTGCGCCCGATCATGGCCGGAGCATTTTGCTTGATCTGGCCGAACGCCCGGATGCAAACCATGCCCGCGGCGATGGGCGCCGCCCAAAGCAGCGGATCGGCCAAGGCCAATGGCGACAGCAGGCCCATGATCAATCCCGCCACCGCCCAGCCGCTGATCGACCGATACTCCGCAACTTGCTCATCGGTTTGCTCGGTCACTCGGGGCTGGCGGATGTCTGGCGACATAAGCAATCACTTGGTGCTGACTGTAAGCGAGCCTTTATCCTTGACGTTGCTTTCCAGGGTGGCCCTGCGCGTGGCGTATTTGGGGAGGAATTCGCCGTGCGGGTCGAAAACTGTTTTTTCCGCCTTCCATTCGGCGTCGCTCGCCGAGTGGGCGTAAGCCTCCTGCGACATCTTTTGCGTGAATCCCAGCCATTGCCGATCTGGTGCAAAGCCCAGAAACATCTTCTGTTCGGGTTGAAAACCATCAAAAAGGCAGTTTTTCGCCAAAGGAGCGGTGTGCAAACTAACCATGGTGAAACACACCATCACCCAGCCGATCCACAACGCCAAAACGCCGCTGCCGATCTGATCGGCCATTTTCAAAAACTTCACTTTCACCTGCGACAGCCTGTCGGTTATGAGACGAAATATCAAGGAAAAAATGATGAACAAGCCCCACAGTGCGATAAAATCGCAAAAGTAACTGTAGGCCGGCGCCTGCGACTCCAGCCAATCGGCCGCGGGTTCGAAAAAATTCATCGCCAATAGCCCCGCCGTGACCGCATTGATCAGCCGGATGGAATTGCTCCACATCCCGTCGTTGTACAACATCGCCGTACAGGCGAACAGAATGACGAACATCAATAAGGTAACTACCATAATGATTACCCTTCGCTTTGTAGCCCGCACACTCCGTGTGCGGGAATGCGGCACGCGGAGTGTGCCGCCTACAATGTTTTACGGATCAATTTTTCACTGCTTCAACACTCTCATCAACTCGGGCAGGGATGTAACGCCCTTGGCCACCAATAGGACTCCTTCTTCCTGCAGGCTGACCATGCCGTCTTTCCGCGCGGCCTGGCGCAGAAGATCTATCTTGGGATTGGTGGCTATAATCCTGCGCGTATTGTCGCCCACGGTCAACAACTCGAATATCGCCGTCCGGCCGTAATAACCTATGCCGTTGCATTTATCGCATATTTCCTTGGGACGGTCCGGGTCGGCCGGGCGGGGACGATAAAAAGCCGGAATGCGGCCCTCCGGTATGCCCAATTGTTGCAGTATTTGCGGGGCGGGCTGGTATGCCTCCTTACACGACTCGCACAATTTGCGGACCAGCCGCTGACAAAGCACCCCGTATACGGCCTTGGCGAATTCCAGCGGCGGCACGTCCAGGGCCAATACCCGCAGCGTTGCGTCCGCGCAGTCCTTGGCCCGAATTGTGCTTATCATCAACCGGTCTTCGACAATCTCCCGGCACATCAAGCTCACGGTCTGTGCATTGACCAGGTCGCGCACCACCACCACGTTCGGCTCCATGCGGAAGATCTTGATCAACAGGTCGGCGGGCGTTTGGCCCGCGGCCGCGCTATAAGTGCTCACCGCCACGTTTTCCACGGGCTCGTAGCGGTTGGTTTCCTCTTCCAAGGCGGCGAACTCGCGGGTAAACCGGTCGGTGCAGTGCAAGATCACGCCCATCGAACTCCGCAAGCCGTTGGCCGGCAGCGCGCTGAACAGCAGAAAACCTTTCGGCAGGGACAACAGTTCCCTGAGTTGTTCCTGCATTTTGGGGCGCATGCCCAATTCATCCAGGGTTTTAAAGCGGATTTTCTTTTCCGCGAATTGCACCACCGCGCGCTCGCCCGTGGCCGTGCCTTGCGTGGCCAGCGTCGCCGAAAAACGCGTCGTTTTGAATTCGGCCGCGAACGTCCCCTCCTGCCTGCTCTGACGATCCTGGGGATTCATGCCGCTGAGAAGTTTCAAGGCCGCCAGCGCCGGATCGGCCTCTTCGCGGTCCATGCCCTCGCGGGGCAGCCACACCCCGTCGACCATGATGTTCATGGCCACCGACTGCGTGGTAAAATCCATCATTATCGCCGTGGAGCGAAAACCTAAAGCGTCGGCAAGAATCTCCCGGGCCGTGCGCAAACCGGGCGCTTGCCGGGCGGCCAATAACCTGGCCCCGTTGATCCGCTCGTCCGCGCCGCCCTGGGCAAATACCTTAACCGGCGGTCCAGCCTCGTGCGGATCGGGCTTCTCGTAGGATATGTCCATGCCCAGCTTGTTCAAGTAATAAGCCGATAAGTAGCGGAGATGCTCCAGAGTGAGCACCCGGTCGTCATTGGTGACCTTAGAATTGCGGATAATAATAAAAGTGGTCAACGGCGCCGCGTAGGCGATAAACAATAATATGAACCCAACCCAAAAATATGGAATCAACCAGGATAAGACAAATGCCCCCATGAATGTGCCGAAAATAATCGGATTCCAACGCAGGTAATCCATCGCCTTGACTTCCTGGCAGTCCACGTTGACCCAGTCCGTGGTTCGCACCCAACACATAAACAGAATCCAACATGCGATAATCTTCGGCCAACTGAAATAGAAGCCGTGTCCGCGCCAGCCTTTGGGGGCGATGGGCACGGCCGGCCATTCCCCGGATGCAGCCAGTAAATCGCCCGCGCAAAATACAACCATAAACAAAATAACCGCTGATATTATGAGGATACGGCGCATTACAGCATCCCGGATTCGTGGAATTCTATGCCTTTAAGGGCCATTTTCAACGCCTCGGCGTTGGGGGCGGCCTCAAAGGCCGTCGCTCGGTCGATCAGGTCGATGTCTACAAGTTGTTTCAAGCTCCAGGCGAAATCTTGCATCCCGTCGTCTTTGCCGATGCGGATGGCGTCGGGGAGTTTTTCATCCTCCGCCTCAAGGATAAGTTTCTTTACCGTTGGCGTAAAGGTCATGATTTCGCACGTCGGCACCCGGCCCACGCCCTGCTTTATCGAAGGCAGCAGCTTTTGGGCAATAATGCCGCGCATGTTGAATACCAAAGCGCTGCGGATGGCCGAATGCATGCTTTCGGGGAAAAGGTCGAGGATACGGCTAATCGTGCTGGCCGACGTCGAGGCGTGGATCGTGCCGAACACCAGGTGCCCGGTCTCCGCCGCCTGAATGGCCGTTTCAAACGTCTCCCGGTCGCGCATTTCACCCACCAGTATTATGTCGGGGTCCTCGCGCACAGCGTGTTTCATGCCGATCATGAAATCTTTCACGTCCATGCCGATCTCGCGCTGGTTGATCAGGCATTTGTCTTCGGTAAAAGTGAATTCGATGGGATCCTCGAGCGTCAGGATGTGGCGGCGATAATGGCGATTGATCCAGTCCAGCATCGAGGCAATGGTCGTGCTTTTGCCCGAACCGGTTATCCCGGCCAGCAGGATCATCCCCTGGCTGAACTTGCAGAGTTCTTCCAATTGCGGTGGAAGGTGCAGTTTTTCGAAATTGGGGATGTAATTGTTTACCCGCCGCGCCACCAGTCCGATGTGCCCCAACTGCTGTAACACGTTGACGCGGAATCGCCACATTTTGTCCTCGACTTTCAAGGTGTAGGCGAAATCCACCCCGCCGTCTTCCTCGAAAATCCGCTCTCGCCGCTCCTGCAATTTGATCATGGGCAAAATCAGCCGCAGCATTTCTTCGTCTTCGATCGGATCGCGGTTAAGCGGCCGAAGCGAGCCGTTCACGCGCACGTATGGCGCCAGCCCCACTTTCAAATGAAGGTCGCTGCCCTCTAGTTTTACCAGGGCTTTAAACAATTTATCGATTTCGAAGTCCTGATGCTTGCCCAGGAATTTTTTGGCGTCTGCTTCGTTTATGCTAGCCATCTGACTTCAACCTCATGTGTATTCCGCGCCCTGCCATAACGCGCTTGGTCTGGTCGATCGTATATTCCCCGTAATGGAAAATGCTGGCCGCCAAGGCGGCGTCCGCGCCGCCCAACAGGATGGCGTCGGCCAAATGCTCCGGACATCCGGCTCCTCCGCTGGCAACCACCGGAATGCTGACTGCGTCGGTCACGGCCTTGGTAATTTCCAAATCGTACCCGTCCTTGGTCCCGTCGGCGTCCATCGAGGTGAGCACAATCTCGCCGGCGCCCAACCGCTCGACTTCCCGCGCCCAGGCCACCGCTTCCAAGCCCGTGGGCACACGCCCGCCGTTTATGTGCACTTCCCAAAACTCCTTATTATCCTTTATAACACGTTTCGGGTCTATATTCACTACTATGCATTGGCTGCCGAACCGCCGGGCGGCCTGGCTTACGAATTCAGGATTGCGGCAGGCAGCCGAATTAATCGAAACCTTGTCCGCCCCGGCTATAAGCAAGGCCCGAATGTCCTCGATCGTGCGGATTCCGCCCCCCACGGTAAGGGGCATGAAAATCACCTCCGCCGTACGCCGCACCACGTCCAGCATGATGTCCCGCCCCTCATGGCTGGCCGTAATATCCAAAAAAACCAGCTCGTCGGCCCCTTCCTCCTCGTACCGCGCAGCCACCTCCACCGGATCACCCGCGTCGCGGAGATTCACGAAATTCGTACCCTTAACAACCCGCCCGCGATCCACATCCAGGCAGGGTATCACTCGTTTGGCAAACATTTTTGATTAGGGTGCGTGAAACGCACTTCATTCGGGCACTGTAAAAAACAGGTGCATTTCATGCACCACACGGAGGCCAATCTTGATTAAAAGCTTCACTCTAGTTTGCCATCACACCACGGTCAACACCCCCATAAAGGCGGGCAGATTGACGTAGTGAATGACCAGATTCATAATTATCTCGATGGGTATACACATTCACAGTAGAGTGCGTGAAACGCATCCTCATTTGGACAGGGGTTTGACAAAAGATACATTTCATGCACCCTATCCAAATTATTTACAAAAGAACAGGTGAATTATGCCACAATCAGATGATCGCAAATATTTCATCGTCAAGCATGATCTTGATTCGTTTAAGGCTTTGCCCGGGTTTATCTGGAGAACTGGATGGCGGTCTCGCACCAAAGCCCCACCAAAATTTAACCAGATTAAGATTGAGGACTGCTGGGTCGAATTCGCCTACATCAAGGATGAGATTGACCACGAGCGTTGCAGTATCATTACAGGATTTTACGAATGCACACATGAGGCATGGCCCGGGAAAATTCCGCTTGATCGCGCAAATTTAAAGGACTTTGCTGATTGGGAGTGGGAGCAAGAGGCTTGGATGATTGAGGGGAAACCA
>JBEKZY010000162.1:0-10834 GCA_049509395.1 Thermoguttaceae bacterium
ATAACGTTTATCTGCCGGCCAGCAGCACATTAAACCTAAACAGCACCAGTGCATTAGGCCCCGCCGCCGGCGCCACCCTAACCATCACCGGCGGCACGCTCGACAACACCAGCAGCGCCGCCGTTACGCTTACGGACATCACTCAGCAGAAATGGAACGGCGACTTCACATATGGAGGCACCCAAAATCTTACGATCGGCACCGGTCCCACTGGCGGCTCGGTGGCGCTCAACGGCAACCGCACAATAACCGTCAATGGAACACCACCGACAGCTCCAACTGGCGCCAACGACAATTTCAATATAAATTGTCCTATCTCGGGTACAGGCTTCAGCCTGACCAAGCAAGGCCCGGGGGCTCTGGCTATCCGTACAGCTGTATCATACACGGGCGATACTTATATTTTGGGCGGCTTACTGGATATATCCGACGGGACCAATGGAAACCTCGCTCTGGCAACCTCGCCTATTATCCATATTGAGAACGGCGCCGAGCTTGTCCTTCGCGGACATAGCAATGCCCTAGCGCTAGGAACTACCAATACGATCGATATCCCCACCGGCACCAGCGGTCTAATTTATGGAAGAGACAGCCCCAGTGTTGACCCCCTCGGTTTCACAAGCGGCACTGGAACGTTGACCTTGACGGAAGCCTCAGGCGCAACATTTACCTTGGGCAACGGCACCAGTGGATCCACCGGCGCCGGCTGGAATCAATTCACCGGTACGCTGCAATTGAGGAATACGACGCTAACTGCGGGCGCCACCTTTCGTACTTTGTATAATTCGTCAACAGTCCCTACAATGAATACTTCAGTAGCTCTGGATATCGGGCCTTGGTGTACTTTTACTAATAGGAATGCCGACCCCGTTACTAATTTAGGCTCTTTATCGGGCGGTGATTCCACTTCCTACCTGCAAAGCGCTGGAGCCACAAACTATCACATTGGTTTTTTGGGTACAAATACGGTTTATGCCGGAAACATTAATACTGGTCTTTCTATAACGAAAGAAGGGGCCGGAAACCTTACGCTGACCGGAAGCTGCACCTATACCGGCACAACGACGATCACAAACGGCACGCTACAGATCGGCAACGGCGGGACGACCGGCACGCTCGCCGGCGGCGCCTTAACGAACAACGGCGCCTTGTGGTTCAATCGCACCGACGCGAGCGGCGCGACCGGGCTCATAGTCAACAACGCCATCACCGGCAGCGGTAGCATTAAGATTAACAGCGGCGCCGTGTATTTCAACAGCACCACCAACACCGTAGCCAACCCCGTGGAAGTCAAGGGCGGCGCCACCCTGGGCGGCCAGGCAACGATTACCAGCCCCGTTACCGTGGATGCAAGCGGCAACATCGAGTCCGGCCAGGCCAGCGTGCCGACAACCTCGCTCACCCTCAATAGCCTGACCTATTCCGGCGCCGGCTCGTTTGGCTTCACGCTCCCCACCTCCCCATCCGCGACACCCTTGCTGAACGTTAGCAACGGCGTTGTCACCAACGGATCGCACACCATCGCGCTCAACATCCTTGGCTCCACGATCCCCGCCAACGGGACTTATGATTTGATCCGCTACGGCACGAGCATCACGAATTTCGGCGATTTCTACCTGGGACCGCTCCCGGGCAGCGGGAGCCGTCCCAAAACTTACAACCTGGTCAACAATAGCGGCAGCCATGAAATCGATCTCTCCATCGGTGGATCGGACAACGCTATTACTTGGACCGGATCGGCGGGCGGGTCATGGGATACGACCGTCCGCTTGCCCAGTACGACCAACTGGAAATATACCAACCCCGCTTCCGGTACAAACACCGACTTTTATCAGGGCGACAATGTCACTTTTGATGACTCCGCCGCGACGAAAACGGTTACTATCTCCTCGGTAAACGTCAATCCTTCCAGTTTGACGTTCAATAATAGCGCAGGCAACGATTACACTATCACGGGCACGAACGGCATTGGCAACGGCGCCACCGTGCATAAGGCCAGCGGCGCAGGAAGGGTGACCATCAGTACCAACAATACTTACACCGGCGCCACCACCATCAACGCCGGCACGATCTCCATCGCCTCGGACGGCACCAACCCCGGCGATGCCTCTCCGCTGGGCGCGGTTCCCCTGAACATTGCAAGTGGGCTGGGCAACGTGGTGCTCAGCGGCGGGGCGCTTAATGCCTCGGCCTCGTTCACATTGCACGCCAACCGCGGCGTTAACGTGGGCCCGACATCCGGGACCGGCAACGGCACCATCGACGTGGACGGCGGCTATGAATTTATCGTGGCCGGCGTGATTGCCAATAATGGCGCCGGAACCGGCAATCTGGTCAAGACCGGCGATGGCGCTCTCACCCTTAACGCCGCCAACACCTTTAGCGGCACCACTACGATCTCCGGCGGCATCCTGAGACTCGGCAATGCGTCTGCCCTCCAGAACAGCACGCTCAACTACAACTACCCCGGAGGTACGGGCGGAACGCTGAGCTTCGGCTCGCTCACGATAGGTACGATTACTGACGGCCACGCTGGCACCTGCAACGAGAGCGGGTGGAACGCCGTAAATATCCAAGGCCTGAACGGCTCTCAAGACCTGAGCCTGACCACCGACGCCAGCGGCGCCGCGCTGCTCCAAGTAGGCAACGGGAATGTCGATTGCACCTATTCCGGCGCTCTTACCGGCTCCGGCACGTTCATGAAAACCGGCACCGGCACCATGACCTTGACCGGCAATAGCAGCTATAACGGCGCCACATACGTTAACCGGGGAAATGTAATTGTCTCCGCGGGCGGTTTGGCCACCGGCGCTGCAATTCATATCGCCAACGACGTCCCTGGATACGGAAGTGGAAGCAGTATCGCCAACGTTACATTCAGCGGCACTTCCACCAGCAATTTCTCGGCCCTGGACATCGGCACGAATAGCCGTGCCGGCGGTAATTTCACCATCCAGGACAGCGCCACTGTCACCGTAGCGGGTAATTTCGATATCAACAATGAAGAAATGAGCGGCGGCGATTCAACCGTCACCACCAACAACCAGATTAATCTCAACGGCGGTACGCTGACGGTCGTGGCATTCGTCAAAACAAATACCCAGACCGGTAATGCCCATCTGGCGACAATAAACTTCAACGGCGGCACGCTCGCGGGGTACGGGACAATACTGCCGGCCGATTCCGCCACCTTCCAAGGCGTGACCTGCAACGTGCAGGCCGGAGGCGCGAAATTCGATGTTGTCGGAAGCACCATGCAAATCAACCATGCCTTAGTGCATGACACCACTTCGGGCGCGCCGGCAACAGACGGCGGATTGCACTTGCTCAACTCCAGCCTTACGCCTGGCACTCTGATACTCACCGGCAACAACACCTACACCGGAACCACCGCGATTGATGCCAACGCTACGCTCCAAGTGGGCGATTATGGTTTAACCGTCGGCGGCACCGGCACGCTGGGCACCGGCCCGGTCAACAATAACGGTGCAATCGTTTTGAACCGTACCGGTACGTTTACCCTGCCGAACGCGATCGGCGGCACCGGCAGCCTGACCCAACAGGGCTTTGGCAGCACGGCAATACTCACCTCCCCCAACACTTATTCCGGTCCCACAACGATTACCGCCGGTACGCTGATACTTACCGGCACTCAATTAACCAGCGGCGTCACAGTAAATGGTTTCGGCGCGAGCTTTGGCGCCGGCACGGGCGGAACGACCATCCCGAGCTTGACTCTCGCCGACGCTTCCACCCTCATTCCCAGCGATGGTACGAGCCTGACAAGCATAACCGTCAGCACATCCGGTGGTTTAACCAACAGCGGCAACACCACTATCGCCCCGGGTAATCTAGGGGCTACAGTCTACACGACAGGCCTGCATCCGATAGTGAATTATAGCGGCGCGATCGGAGGAGGCGGCTCATTTAGTTTGACCCTGCCCAGTCGTGTCTCAGGCGTCCTGGTGTACAACCCCGGGGTCATCGACCTGAATATCACGTCAGTAAATTATCCTCGCTGGAATGGAACCGTCAACAATGGCAGCGGCGGACGCGACTGGGACTTCACCACTCAAAACTGGACGGAGTACAGCAACGGCGCCATCGGCACGACTTACCAGGAAAGCCCGCAACCCGATTTCGTGTATTTCGATGACACGGCCACGGGGCTAACCACCGTGAACTTACCCACCTCCACCACTGTATCGCCCGGGCAAGTTTATGTGAATAACAACACGAAGAACTATACCATCCAAGGCGGCGGCCTTATCAGCGGCACCGGGGCCTTAATCAAGACCGGCACCGGCATGCTGACCATCGTAAACACCGGGGGCAACAACTACACTGGCGGCACCATAATCAGCGCCGGCACGTTGTCCTTCGCAACCGGCGTATTGCCCGCCGCCCCCAATAGCATTATCATGGACGGCGGCACGCTCCAATGGAACGGCGTCAATTCCGATGACGTTTCCGACCGGCTGAGCTTCAACTCCGGGAAAACCGCCATCTTGGACACCAATAACAACGCCGTGACCTTTGCAAATCCCTTTAGTTTTGACTCTACCGTTGCTTTGACGAAGACCGGATCGGGCACCTTGACTATCACCGCCAGCACTAGTACCTTCACCGGCAATGTCAACGTCAACGGCGGCGTTTTGGCAGTGAACGCAAGCAGAAATTCAGTTAATCCCACGGCCGGCGCCTTGGGCAACTCGCAGGTCGCTCACAATATCACTGTCAACAACGGCGGTACGCTCCAGTTCATGGTCGGCGATACCTTCGGCGGATCGAGTAGCGGCATCCGCACTACTTTGACTATCAACAGTGGAGGCATAGTTACCAACAACGGCACTAACTTCACCACTTTGGGGCCGTTATTCCTGAACGGCGGCTCGCTAGTCGCCAACGGCGGCGCCACAGCTTTGTACCAGTCCTTCTTCCTCAGAGGCCTGGTAACAGTCGCCGGCTCCTCGCCGTCCACTATTTCCGCCTCAGGGACGTACAGCGGCATTCACCTATATCAAACCGGGGCTGGCACCACGTTCAACGTCGCCGACGTTACAGGCAATGCCAACGCCGATCTTACTGTTTCGGCGGTCCTGATCAACGGGACTGATCCCAGTGCCGGCAACGCCCCCGGGGACCTATCGAACTACCCGGGTATCTTGACCAAGACCGGGGCCGGCACGATGACCGTTACCCAGAATGCCACTTACACGGGTAACACCACGGTGAATGCAGGCGTACTGAATATGCTGAATCTCAATACGCCTGCCGCAACGGTAGCGGTTACGGGCACGGGTTCGGCACTGAATGTAAGTTCAATCACGGCCAATACGTTGACCATCGGCGCCGGGGCCACGGTGACCATTGCCGCCATCCCGGGCGGACCGCTTGCGGGCGGGTTGGGCTCGATATCGCCGGTTCCTGAACCGGCCACCTGGGCAATGCTCATGCTGGCCGCCATGGGACTGGGAATTTACCGGCGCCGCAGCCGGTAAATCCTCAAAGTAAGAACGCTTTGTTGGGGCGGCGGTTTATCCGCCGCCCCAATTTATTGTGAACACAAGGTAGCCCCGATTAACCTGGGCGGCTTTGCCGAAAGAGATTGAGCGGGAATCGCAAAATCTTGCCAAATCCTCTTGGGATTTCGTCCCACCGGTTCGAACCGGCGCTGCCCGCTCCAAAGTCATTCCAGGATGACTGCTATAGCGGCTAGAATTATTCCCGCGCCGCTCCAATTCCCATAGCCGTGATATATTGCTGCCGTAGTTCCTTGCCCAGCTCGTCAATCGTATCGCAAACACGCTCGACCAAATGGTCTAAAGCCGACCAATCCAGCGATTCGAAACGGAAGGACAAGGCCGACTCGACCGCGGAACTCCGTACCAGAAACCAGCCCCCTGGGGTCTCGATCCGTATGCCGTCCACAACCTGCTGCGTGAAAGACGACCACTCCCGCCGGATCTTTTCCATGATTCGCGCCTGCGACTGCAGCGGCATGCCGATCCGCAACTCGGGGGTTATGTACATGGGCGGGCATTCCCATCGCCACTGCGCCAGCGTCTTCTCGTTTTGGGCCAGGAAGGCGATCATCCGGCAGGCGGCATAAAGGCCGTCGTCGCAGCCTTTCATTTCGCGAAAGTAATAATGCCCGCCCAGCTCCGCTCCCAACAAGGCGCCCGTGGCTATCATCCGCTTGTGGACAAAACCTTGCCCGCTCCGCTCCCCAAGCGGTTCCGCGCCGAGTTGTTTCGCCCGTTCGTTCACACGGTCGGAAAATCTCAGATCGTACACAAATTGCTCATTGTGCATGGCCTTGCCGAGACTTTCCATCAACATCCAGGTTGTTTCTTCGTCAGTCAAAGCCATGCCTTGATTATCGACCAGGGCCACCTGGTCTCCATCGCCGCCGAAAGCCACTCCCAAATGCGCACGTTCGCGGTAAACGGCGTCGCACAGATCGTGCAAGTGTTGCCAACGGGAGCAATCGGGCGCTTGTCCGTTGAAAGCGGGATCGTGCGTATCATTGATGGCCGTTATCAGGCATTGGGGAAAAATGGCGTGCAGATATCGCCGTGCCTTGCCCGACCAACTGCCGTGCATCGGGTCGATCACTATGTGCAGTTGCGCACCCATTGCATCGACCCAAGTTTCCTGCAGATTGGCCACGTAGTCGAAGGAAATGTCGATGGATCTCGCTTCCCTGCGCTGACGGGCCGGACTTTTGCCCGCCGGGTTTTCGGCCGCGACCTGCAAGGCGTAAACGTCGTCGGGCATGGGCGGACGATTGCCTATCATCCATCTCAATCCGTTGATATTCCCCGCCTTATGCGACCCCGTCACTATCGCGCATCCATCCGCGCTTAAACGGTGCCGGGCATAGTAGATCATGGGCGTAGGAATTTGCCCCAGGTCCACCACGTCCAATCCGGCCTGGCACAAACCCTCGATAAGAGCACTCAGGAATTCCGGCGTGGAACCGCGTATATCACCACCCGCCACGAATTTGGCGTTCGGCTCCAGTTCCAAACCCAAGCAGTGGCCCCAGCAACGATATAGATCCGCATTGAGTTCTCGGGCCGCATCGCCGCAGATGCCGCAAGGTTTGTAAATGCTCACCGCCGCCCTCGCTTTCACACCGCCAGGCCCCGCATAAAAAAGTCAAGAAATCATAGAAATAATAGCAGGAAATCAGCAAAAGTAAAATTTATACGTAAATTTTGGAACTATTCTTTTTATCGCCCTTGTACCGGACTCCTCTTTTTAAAGCATAAAAAGAGGGGACTTTCTGCTAATATTGCCTCAAAATTGGCTGAAAAAGGCCAATAAGAGCATGCCCCTTCCCCCATTTATTAAACGCTTCAGGCCAAATTACGGCTTGTGCATGCCCGGCGACAAACGCCCGCCGGCCAGCCCAAAATCCTCCCCGCCGCCTTTGCCCAATGACTGGAAATACGGCATTTTTTTTCTGGATACCGATCGCCGGCAAATAGGACAGTTTTTTTATTTCACTCCCGCTGCGGCGCCAAGTCGATTACCATCAACTCCGGCCGGCAAAGAAAACGCATGCGGGGTGCGTAATCGCGCTCCATGCCGATCCCCCTCGAAACGAGCAACTTTCCGCCGCCAGGCAGTTCGGTAAGTCCGGCCGCCCAAGAGCGCGGAACCCGGGAATTAGTGACAATCGGACCGATCAGGGGAAAACGCACTTGTCCGCCGTGCGTATGACCGGCAACCAGTAGATCCGCCTCGATGTCCCCTAATGCAAAATTCGGAGCATGCCCAAATACAATATGAAACTTGCCCGGATCGGGATTGCCTACCACGGCGGAAGTGTTAAACGAATCGAAGAGTCCCAGACACGTCAGGCGCAGCGGGCCTAAATCGAACGACTTACGGACATCCACGCAGGTCACGCCCAAATCAGCGAAGATTTCCGTCCAACTGGCCGGATCGACGTTTCCTTGCACGGCAAACACGCCATAAGGCGCGGCAAAACGGATTTCGCGCAGAAAGGCGTTGATTTCCCGGCTGATCGCTCCATAGCGCTTTTCAGATATCTGGATGTAATCGCCGCCCAGTAGTATAAGATCCGGTTTCTCTTCCATGACACGGCGCAGAACGCCCCGTTCGTAATCGCCGAATGCATCGGTTTGCAAGTCGGCCAGCACGACGATTCGGAATGCCTGGTGGATTTTGGGACTGGTGATTTGCCGATACGACGTCTCCAAGCATAAAGGCTCGATTAAAAAAACATAATAAGCCAAAACCGGCAAGGCAACCGCACTCGCCCCGCATAAAATCGCTAGTTTTTTCCTCTCGCGGAACAATATGACGGCAAATCCCGCGGCAAACACCGAGCCGTGCAAAAAAACAATATAAGATGCCAGGCGGGCGAAATCGAAATGATCCCTCGAAAACATCGCCGCTAAAAGAATCTCCGCCAAAATTGTGACCCACATGACAACGCACCAAGGCGAAGCCGATTTTAATCGTCTTACCCAATACAAGGCCGCCAAGTCCAGCACAAACAGTATGAAATTAAAAAAAATGGTCACAATTTTGTTCAATCTGTAATGTAGCAGGCACACGGAGTGTGCCTGCTACATTCTAGTATATAATATATCCAGACCAACTCACTTATGCTTTTACCCCGGCTTGTGCCTTGCCGGATATCGGATTGCATTACCTACTGCCCCCACATTGTTTCTAATTTCATAACCACAGGCAAGCTCAGGTTCTTGTTTCAAAGGGATTATATCAGGGGTGCTTGCACAAACTCTCTACAATCAAGAAAATACCTCTTTCCCCGATATCGTCCTCGATTCATACATTTTAAAAAGGATCAATACATGAACGGAATTCCGGTCTTAACGGCCCAAGGCGATTGCATCGCCCGGGCATGGGAAAATGCCTTGTTGGAGTTGTTCCGCTCGGGCTGCGACGTCAAAACCCAATATGACAAGCCGGATGATCCGCCCAGCAAAGACGCCACGATGATCGTTACCGTACTCGATCCATTGGCCGAGCCCATGATCCACCGCGATTTTCCCGGCGGTTTCGAGGAACTGGAAGAATACGCCATGGAAGTCTGCGAGGGGATCAAGGACCATTGCGTTCGCGATCCCAACGATCCCAATGACATGCGTTGGGAATATACCTATCATCAGCGCTTGTTCCGCTACGAAGTGCCTTCGCTTCCGCCCATCGACCAGATCGAGCGCCTGTGCCAAAAGCTGGCCGAAACGTCGCATACCCGCCGTGCCCAAGCCATCACCTGGAAAGTCTGGGAAGACGGCTCCTGCTACGATCCCGCCTGCCTGCAAAGCGTCTGGTGCCGGATCACCGAGCAAGGCGACCGGCCGGTCCTCAGCATGAACGTCCGCTTCCGATCGAACGACGCCTACAAGGCGGCCTTCATGAACATGTTCGCCCTGGTCCGCCTGCAATCGAACATCGCCTCGCGCATATCCGAACTGACGGGCAAAGCGATAATGCTCGGTCGATACTGCCACATCGCCGACAGTTTTCACATCTACGGCTCGAACCTCGCCGAGTTCCAGGCCCGTTTCCTCGGGGCGATCGAGAAGCGCACCTTCCCACAGCGGACCATGCGCTACGAAGACGTTCGCGATATTATGGACACCGCCCGCCCCGCAATCCTGGAAAAGGCCCGCAAAATGGCCCGGACTTAAACGCTGAACGTTTGAGGGGTTGGGGTGGGCAATTTGCCGTGAACCGTTTAGCCGCGACCGGGTACCATGCGGAGCATGGTCGGGGAGCGCTCCGCGAAACAATGGTCCGCGCGCTCGCCTTCGGCTCGCGGCTGAACAATCGCCTATTCCCTCGCCCCCTTTTTCAGAACCATCGAAACCACTATCGATACGCCCAGCAACATGGCGATTATCGCCAGTTTGCCCCAGGTGGGAATGAAATAACCGCCGCGCGGCTGGAACCAATATTCGGAGATCATGTTCAGCCCTACAAACCCCAATATAGCACTCAGTCCATAGTGCAAATATTCGAACATTTCCATCATCCCGGCCAGCAAAAAGTACAACGCCCTAAGACCAAGAATGGCGAAGATATTCGAGGTATAGATTATAAATACATCCTGGCTGATGCCGAAAATCGCCGGCACACTGTCCACGGCAAACAGTACGTCGGTGCTTTCCACTACCAAGAGCACTAAAAACAGCGGCGTAAAGCACCATCGCCCGCCTTCGCGAACGAAAAAAGCATTCCCGTGTTCCCGATGATCGCCCTTCGACACCTTGAAAAACCGCCGCGCCAAGCGGAGGAGAATATTTTTCTGCGGATCCACTTCGCTTTCCGATTGCAGGCCCAGTTTAAATGCCGTATACAGCAAAAACAGCCCGAACAGGGGCAATACCCAATCGAATTGCTTGATCAATGCGCTGCCTAGAACCACGAACAGCAATCGCAACACAATCGCCCCCAGAATCCCCCAGAACAATACCCGGTATTGATATTTCAGCGGTATGTTAAAGAAGCGAAAGATCACCGCGAACACGAACACGTTGTCCATCGACAAGGCCCATTCCACGACATAGCCGGTGAGGAACTCCGCGGCCGGTTCATGCCCCGGCTTGGGCGCTGGCCACAATTTGTCCTGCCACCACCAGATCAACGCGTTAAAAACCAATGCCAGAGCGCACCAAAAAAGCGTCCAGAGGGCCGACTCGCGAAGCGTCGGTGTACGGTCGCGGCGGTGAAATACAAACAGGTCCAACGCCAGCAGCGCCGCCACCAACGACCCAAAGGCAACCCAAGGCCAAAACATGTATTCAGGCAAATCCCCTACCTCCTG
>JBEKZY010000163.1:0-10822 GCA_049509395.1 Thermoguttaceae bacterium
GGTCAAGTTCGGGGAATTCACACCGCCAAGTAGAAAGGTTATGCGGTTGAATCGCGCCAAGAAAGGCCCCCGGATGTTTGAGGCCGACGAACTGAGGAAGATCATCGACGCGGCCGGCGTCCAATTGCGGGCAATGATTTACTTAGGGATAAATGCCGGGTTTGGCAATGCTGATTGTGCCCGCCTTCCACGCAAGGCCCTGGACCACAAAAAAGGCTGGATAAGTCTTGCCCGATCAAAAACAGGGATAAGCCGCAAGGCCCCACTCTGGCCCGAAACTGTGAAAGCCCTACGCGATGCCCTTCATAATCGACCAACGCCAAAAAATAAAGCCGACAAGGGACTAGTCTTTATAACGCGATGCGGTGGACCTTGGGGGCATTGTATTCTAAAAGCGATAGACAAAAAAACCGGCAAGCCTGAGATCAGTCTTGATGATCCGATTGCCAAAGAATTTTCCAAGCTAGTCCGCGCCTTAAAATTACACCGCTCTGGACTGGGATTTTATGCTTTGCGGCATGGATTTGAAACGATTGCCGGGGAGAGCCGGGATCAACCGGCCGTCGATTTCATCATGGGGCATATTCCAGGGGTAAATGATATGGGGGCTGTTTACCGCGAACGGATAAGCGATGAACGGTTAAAAGCCGTGGTCGATCACGTTCATAAGTGGCTTTTTGAAACGGAGAAAAAACAGTAAGCTATTATTATTGCCGGGAAGGCCGACAGTACATCGGCCAAGCGGCGTTTCGTGGTTACTCTACCTTCCACGATCCCCGCTTGGCCGACCTGCCCGAGGCGGTGCGGCAGCGGATCATTGCATTGGTCCAAGCTAATGCCCCAACGGCGACAGGGAGCAAGCATGACACACTACAGCCCCGCCACAAGTCTCTATAGGTTCTCCTAGCGAATTGCGGCAAACAATGGGACTAGGGAACAGTTGAGGATGCTAACTCCCTTTAGTGACTGACAACAAAATGACACAAGCCAACAAGCGATTGTACCCCCCATAAAAAGGTACTGGGTTTGCCTAAAATCCCCGACGGTCGCCAAGCCAGTGCTAATATCTAACTCCCTGTCTTTCTCCGGCTGCCGGGTCCTTCCGAGAGGATAAAACGAATTGACAACTCGCTACTCTAGGATTGGTTGCATGGGACATCTATTATGGAGTTGCCCACAACTACCTTCACTTAACTAAACCGTCCGATCTTGCAGAATATCTAGAGTATATCTGGACATTGTGGTATCGATTACAATGAAAACGTGCTAACCATATACCTCCACTTTGACGAGAAGATGGAGTCTTGATTGACGATATGGCATTTTCGGACTTTCTATGCCTGAAGAGAATTCCGAATGAGACAACGGTGGCTTTGATGCGGAATTCGAATGTTTTTCGGGACAGATAACTTTGGTGCAATCAAGCCATGCCTAGAGTTAGTGTGGGACTATTGAGTCGTCCCTAAAAAAGTCTTTTTCGGTTTAATTTTGGGTCGGTCTTTATACTGCGAATTGTTTCCTCTGCGGATTATATTTCAGTTAGCAACAGTTAACGGCCTCAGATTGAACCGCCGGAGGAGGCAATAAATCAACACAGAAAATTCTGTCGCCAGCAACTTGCGGAGGTTGAAACCTGCGACGGATAGCACGGCGTTGATACGATCACTTTCGCGGCTGTTGAGACGATTCCGTCACCGTACCATGATAGGTTTTCAGATGTATTTCTTCGTATTTAATTGATCTCTACAACCGCTTGCTCACTTGCTGGTTAGCGTTACGGTTCCCGTTTTTAAACCGGCGGCCTCGGCTTTAAGAGTGATATTGCCGGATTTCGTCGTGGTTTGCACGATGGCCTGGGCAAGTCCGTTGAAAGCCGAGCGTTGTCTTGCCTTGTCAGGTTCGTGGCTGCTGCAATCTCCGTTTCCAACGCCGATCAGCTTCCCGGGGCCGGTTAGAGTGAAAGCCACTTCGTTGTTTGCCACCGGCACCAATCGGCCTTCGGCATCAAGAATTTCCACGGTAATCACGGCGATGTCGTTGTTATCGGCGGTCAGTGCGGTACGGTCGGCAGTCAAACGCACTTCGGCCGGAGCGCCCGTGGTCTCCACGGTTGTTTCGATTAGTTTGCCGTCTCGCAGTCCCTTGGCGACTAGCTTGCCCGGCGCATACTTCACTTTCCATTCCAGGTGTTGGAGAGGCTTCACAGTCTGTTTGCCCAGCGAAATGCCGTTTAGAAAAAGTTTTACTTCCTGACAGTTGCTGTGAACCCAGACCGGAATTTCCTGCCCTTCCTTGCCCGGCCAGTTCCAGTGCGGGAAAACATGCAGCACGGGTTTGTCAGTCCACCAGGCTTTGTAATAATAGTAGCTGTCTTTGGGAAATCCGCAGATATCCATGAAGCCGTAATGAGAGTTGATGCACGGCCAACCTAACGGGCGGGGCTCGCCTTTGTAATCAAAACCGCTCCATACAAATCCTCCCCCCATGTATTCGTTTTCAGCGACGGGTCGCCATGCGTCCTCAACGGTATTGCCTCCGATATTTATGCTATACGCGGCGAAGTGGCCGCGATCCTTATTGCCCCAGTAGTTTTCCCAACGGGTCATATCGTAAACGCCTCGGGTGCATAACTCACTGGCAATCTCGGTGGCAACCATTGGTTTGGCAGGAAATTCAGTGTGGAATTTTGAGTATACTCCCGGATTATAATTCAGTCCGACCACATCGAGCACACTGGGAAATCCCTCCCGGGAAGTCCATGAGCCATTCATTGCCGCGGTCACCGGCCGTGTACCGTCCAGTTCATATATGCGCTGTTTCATGGCCTTGGCCATTGCGGCCGCGGCGGGAGAACCCTGAATCCATTGCTCATTGCAGAGCGACCAAAGGATAATGCTCGGATGGTTGCGGTCGCGCATTACCAGAGTCGTAAGATCGCGGTGTTCCACTGCGGTCGTGTTTTCCGAACTTTGATCCGCATAGGTATCACCCAGGTGGCGATTTTCAGCAATCACTAAAATGCCGAGGCGATCGCAAAAGTCGAGCAATTCAGGAGCCACAGGATTGTGAGAGAAACGGAAACCGTTGCAACCCATTTCCTTGAGCCGTTCGAGCCGCCACTCGAACAGCCGATCCGGCATCGCTACACCCACACCCGCATGGTCCTGGTGACAATTGACGCCCTTGATTTTTACTGATTTCCCATTCAGGAAAAATCCATGATCCGCATCAAAGCGGACATGCCGCACGCCAAAGTTGGTGGTTACTTGATCGACGACCTTGTTTGATACGCTTACAGTGCTGCGTAACCGGTAAAGGTATGGATTTTCCAGCGACCAAAGAATTGCCTTATCAAGAGGCAATCGCTGCACTACGATTGCTTTGCTCCCGGCCCGCAAGGATTGATCGGCTTTATCCGCGGCTAAAACTTGTCCGCTCTTATCTATGACTTCACTTAACACTGTGGCCATGACATCGGCATCGCTTTGGTTAGCCACGTCGGTGGTCACCGCGACCTTTGCGTCCGCGCGAACGCCATCACTTGGATCGGCTACGGCAGGCGCCACAAAAACGCCCCATGGCGCGATATGCACCGGATCGAGAGTCACCATGCGTACATGGCGATAGATGCCGCCGCCCTCGTACCACCAGCCATCATAACGCGGATCGACGTGGACGGTTAGAATATTTTCTTCGCCATATTTTACTGTGTCAGTGATATCGTATCTGAAGCTCGAATAACCGCTGTATTGGCTGCCGAGTTCCCGGCCATTCAGCCAATACCGGCTATTACTGAATACGCCATCGAACTCCAGCCATATCTTTCGGCCTTTAGCGGCACTAGGAATGGAGATCGACTTGCGGTACCAGGCGGACTTCAGTGGGAGGTAGCCATGGTTTTTGTACCATTCAGGATCCGAGCCTTTATCAACCTTTGTATCAAAGGCGCCATCGATCACGTAGTCATGAGGTACGTCAACACGCTGCCAGGAATGATCGTCGAATGAGGGATTGACTGGAGTGTCCTGCTGCCTGTGCCAGTCCTCAAGTGTTGTGGCAAGTTTGGCATCTGTGTCAACGCCGATTTGAAATCTCCAATCAGAGTCAAGCGAGACGATCTCGCGCGGGGCAGTAGTCTGAGAAGTGGCAGATATATTGTTATTTGTCTCTTGTGCCGTAAGGCCAGCCGCTGTTGAAAGTGACAGAGTCAATAGTCCAATAAGACAAAAAAGTTCTTTCATTTTTTTGCTTCCCGGTTGAATGTGTTTAAGATAGGGAGCATGGTCACAAATGGGCCATTGCCGCAGCAAGAAACACGCATGTGGTTTATATCAATTAACCACTTTCCCCGAAACCATATCTGTTGTCCGAAACGTTCGGATCGCTGCATGTGCGATTCCAATATCAGCATGGTTTTATGACAAAAACACTGACATTTATATCAATGTCGTTGGTTATCCCTGCCGCCGCTTTGCATGCCGATGTCATGTAAACAAAGCGCCACACAATGTTTGGTGTAAATAATACTTATAAAACCAAGCGAACGCAACTCTTTTTTAATAAAATAGTTGACTTCTGCGCAGATTTTTGTTAGGGTGAACACATACTGCTTAATTATTTGCGTTGTGTTCGAGAATCTCGGCGGCTGCAATTATGTTTGGATTCAAGCGCTGCAATCCGGCCTCTCGTTGGAATGATCTGTGCAAAAGTTCAGTTAAAAAGCGACTAAATCGAATTTGAGAGGAGAACATCATGGCTACGTTCCGTCATCGGTCTTCTCACCGTCGTGCCGGGTTCCAGCGCCGTTTTTTCATCGAACAGTTGGAGGATCGTCGCCTGCTGGCCACCGTGACACTGGATCCGAGCACCATCTTCCAGACCATCGAAGGCTGGGGCTCGGCGCCGTTGTACCCGAGTAGCGTTTCAGTCGCTACGGCCGGCTCCATCATGCGCGATGCTGGTATGAACACGGTGCGGGTCACAGCGGGTCCCGGCGAGTTCACCTACACCACCGGCGGGAACATGACGACACCGGTGCCGCTTTCTTCGAACCTGGATGCCAACGTCCCGCTGTTTGGCGGCGACGGCATGACCCAGCAGACGGACCTGGTCAAGTGGCTGGAGACCAACGGGCTGCAGCCTGACCGGACCCTGATGATCGGTTCGCTGTGGAGTCCTCCGTCCTGGATGAAGATCACCACCGGCACCTACATCACTTGGGACAATAACGGTGTCCAGCAGGGTGGTTACGACCCGGTCCTACCCTGGGGCGCGTACGGCGGCAATACCGGTGCCGGGCGTGTCAATCCCGACATGTGGACCGAATGGGCCGAATATGTTCTCTCCGACGTCAAAGCCTGGGAGCAGATGGCCGGTGTGCCCATGTATGCCTTCAGCTTTCAAAACGAGCCCAATGTCCCGACTTCGTACAACTCCTGTACGTTTGATATTATCGCCAACGACGTCAACAACCCCAGTGCAGGCTCCACGCAAGGCCACTGGGATATATACGGCGATGCAGTGCAGGCGCTTGCCACCGAACTGGCAGCGAATCCCGACATCACCACCAAGTTCTTCGGCCCGGAACTGAGCCAGCTCGGGGGTGGTTCCTCCCTCACCTCCTGCAACCCATATAACCTGGGCAACTATAATGCCGTCCGCCAAGACCTGATCAGCCGCGGGTTGCTCGATGTTCTCGACGGCTGGGCGACTCATGAATACACAAATGCCAGTGGGGGCGACGCGGCACTGTGGGACGCGTGGTACAACGGGTCGGCGCACGCTGCCAACATTATCTCCAACGGCACTTCCAATACTCTCGACTGGCTCGGGCCGACACCGGGCATAGCCGGTGACAACAAGGAAATCTGGCAAACGGAAACCGATGGAGAAGCCAACACCTGGACCAAGGACGGCGCTATGTCCTATGGACTCAAAATCCAGAATGCGCTGGTTTACGGCCACGTCAGCGGCTACACGGTCTGGGATCTCGTCTCTTACAACGTCGGCGATTCTTATGGCATGGTCGATTTAGCCGACATCAATAATCCCACGAACAGCTACAAGTATGACGCCATGAAGCAGTTCTCCCGCTACATCAACCCCGGGGCGCAGCGCATCCAAGCCGTTTTCGAAAACGGCAAGGCCTCGATCGGCGGCGCCAACGAACTGGACACCTACAACGGACTCACTGTATCGGCCTACAACCAAGCACAAGATAAACGGCTCACCATGGTCTTTACCAACATGGAGACCAGCGACCAGCCCACCACGATCACCATTCCCGCCGGCCTGAACGTCGCTTCCTTCCAGGTCTATGAGACCTCCGGCACCCAGAAGTTCGTGCAGTTGCACAATCTGGTCCCCATCGGCGGGCAGATCTCCCTTACAATCCCCGCCTCCAGCTTCGTCACCATCACCGGCACCTACGGGGCACCGGACCCCGCCGCGCCGACTGTGGCCACTTCCGCCGTCGCCACCCCCTCGACCGTCACTGGCACGACCGCCAATCTCACAGCACTGGGCGCTGATCAGGCCGGCGAGTCCAACCTCACCTACTCCTGGTACGCCATCGGCACGCCGCCAGCCGCCGTCACCTTCTCCGCCAACGGCACCAACGCCGCCAAGAGCACTATCGCCACCTTCTCCAAGGCCGGCACCTACAACCTGACGGTCATGATCACCAATGCTTTGGGTTACAGCGTCAACAGCAACGTCAACGTGACGGTCAACCAGACTCTCACCGGCGCCAATGCGACTATCTCGCCGGCCGCCATGACAGTTGCTCTCGGCGGGTCGACCCAGTTCAGCGTGTACGGCATAGATCAGTTTGGCTACACCATTGCGACACCGCTAAGCAACATAACGTGGTCGGTCTACTCGGGAGGCGGCACAGTCAGTTCCAGAGGGCTATATACGGCTCCGACCAGCGGCAGCGGCACTGTCACCGTTCGCGCCGTCACCTCCACCGGAAAAATCCTCTACGCCAACGCCACACTGCTTAGCCAGGCGGTCTGGTATAGCTTCGACGACGGCAGCGGCTCAACCGCGGCCGACTCGTCGGGCAACGGCCGCGCAGGCACGCTCGTCAACGGCCCCACATGGACGGCGGGCGAATTCAACGGCGGCCTCGCGCTGAACGGCACGTCGCAGTATGTTACCGTGCCCGCTTTGAACCTCAACAGCAACGCGGTCACGATGAGCGGCTGGGTCAAACGCAACGGCACGCAGAGCGACTATACGGGAATCGTGTTCTATCGGAACGGATCCGGGACGGCATCGGGAATAAGCATGCGTTCCACCGGCCAGCTTGCTTATCACTGGAACGACTCCTCTTCGAGTTGGAGTTGGTCGTCTGGGCTGACAGTCCCCGACGGCGTGTGGACGTTCGTGGCGCTCGTTATCACGCCCAGCAATGCCACGATGTACATGCAGCCGGCTGGCGCGGCCATGCAGTCGGCCGTCAACACGGCGTCGAATGCCGCCCAGGCATTCAGCGGCGTCGCATATATCGGCCAGGATCCCCTTGGCGGCCGGTTCTTCAAAGGCAGCCTGGACGATTTCCGCGTCATCAACCGGTCCCTTTCCGCCGCGGAAATCTGGCAATTCACCTATCCGACCGTCGTTACCGCCGCGAACGCCAGTACTGTGACAAGCACCTCCGCAGTTCTCTCCGTACTCGGGGCTGACGCGACCAGCGGCGAGTCCAGCCTCACCTATAACTGGTCCACCACGGGCACGCCTCCCGGCCCCGTGGTCTTTTCCACTAACGGCACCAATGCCGCCAAGACCACTACAGCCACCTTCACCCAGCCCGGCACATACAATTTCCTGGTGACGGTGACCAACGCGGCGGGATTATCGACCACAAGCAGCGTTGCTGTGACTCCCGATACCACGCCGCCCACGGTGGCCATCAACCAGGCTGCCTCCCAAGTAGACCCGACCATTGCTTCGCCGATCAATTTTACTGTGGTCTTTAGCGAGATAGTCAATGATTTTGTCACAGGGGACGTTACCCTCGGCGGAACCGCGGGAGCAACTACCGCCATTGTTACCGGTAACGGAACAACCTACAACGTGGCCGTTAGCGGAATGACTTCTGACGGCACGGTTATTGCCAGCATCGCGGCCGGTGTCGCTCATGATGCCGCGGGTAATGCATCGGTTGCATCAACCAGCACCGACAATGTCGTCACTCTTTCAACTCCCACACATACCTGGGACGGCGGCAGCACAGAAAATAATCTTTGGACCACCAAGGAAAACTGGGTCGGCGACGTAGCGCCATCCTCCGGCGATAATTTGGTCTTTCCCGCTGGCGCGGCACAACTGGTAGACTTCAACGACTATACATCCGGAACTGCTTTCGGTTCGATCACAGTTTCCGGCAGCGGTTATCACTTCCAAGGCAATGCCTATAAATCATCGACGGTCGAAGTGCAACCGAGCACCAATGTTGACGTAAGTGCAATCAATACCGGCACGTTGACCATCGGCGCGGGCGCTACGGTAACCATTGCAGCGATCCCCGGCGGTCCGCTTGCGGCACTTATGGCAAACAGCGCCTTAACGCCCCTTACCGCCGATGCTTTGCCGCCAAATCAACCTGAAACCGTTGCGCAACCAACGGCTGCCGATACAATTACATCTTCATCATTGAACGCCGCTGCCATCGCGGCAGAACCGATTGCGGCTAGTACGGTTCTTGCAGCGTCGGCCCCAGTGTCTAGCGAGGCGGCGTCAGCTCTGGCATCGTCCGACAGTTTATCTAAAACTGGCCTCGACGCGGTTCCCGCACCCACAGGAATTATTGCCGATACGGCCTCGCCCGTACGTTTAGTGGGATCTGCCGAGGAAAGACGAATCGACACGGCTTTCAACCGCCCCATGCCTCAATCGCCGATGTATTTCCGGCTTGATTCGACGGCGCTAAACAAGAACATCGAAAGCGGGCTGGAACAATTTCTTACCACAAGAAATGAATACCTTACGAGCGTACCGCTACTTGGTTCGTTGCGCTATGAATTGCCGTCCGGTATGGAAACGATTGACAAGCATTCCACAATCCCAGCCATAAACAGCCGGCAGGCCCATATTGCCGTATTGCAGACAAATTCTCGCTGGGCATATCTCGACGCTGAGACGGATATCGACATCGCCCAACTTGTTAGCGCCGGAAAAAAACGCGATAAACAATTGGAAAATGTGGTCGATGAAGTTTTGGCGGCAGAAGATGCCATTCTGGCCTTACTATAATGCAGGAGACAGAGAAAGAGAATCTGTCACGGCCGTCCCTGCCCGACGCAAACGCCGGGCCCAATGCCGCGAGTGCGGGCAGGCGCCGTAAACGGCCCTCGCGCTACATCGCCCGGTCATTGATGCTTTTTTCCGCTCGGCGATGGTTTCTTCTTCCAGATTCTTGGGCAGGCGCTTGTACCGAGCGAATTCCATGGAAAAGGCGCCCTGGCCTTGGGTCATGCTCCGCCCGTCGAAAGCTTCCCCAGCGTCACCGGCGCCGCGAAATTCACAGACAGATAGACCCGTATTCCATACGGCCGCCACACATCCGCCAGCGCCGCGATCTTCTTCAGATACTGCGGCGTCAACATACGCGTATCCGCATTCACATTGTTCAGCATCGCCCCGTTGATTCCCACCGATGCGTTCGCCCGCGCATACATCGTGTACCGCGGACTCATTTTATCCGGCAAGTCATTCCAATTCCAATTCGATCGTCCGCCGTAGCCCCGCTCAATGCTCCCATTAGGATTGTCCCAGTGGTTCACCGTCCGCAGCATGACCTTCGGCTTCTGGACGATGGCGAGATTCTCCTCCACCGACCGCGTTTGAATCAGCCGCAGCCAGTGGAAAGTGCCGTACAGCGCCCCGATTTCTCCCTCCGACGCAATCACCGTGATATTCTTCCCCTTCCACATCATTGTCCGAATGGCGAATCCCTCCGGCCCTAGCTGAGCCAGGTCGGCCGCGAGGTTCATGTCGCGAATCGTCGCCGAATTCTTAGTCGCGCCGATGAGCACCGCGCCGTTGTCCAGGTCGGGACCGATGCCGCGGTCGGCGTCGCCCAGCATGCCATTGAGCGCGAGTTCCACTTCCTCCCGGATGACGCGCGAGGTCTGCGAACTGCCTTTGACCAACACCCTCCGTGCCGCCCAGACGTAGCGCGGCAGGGAGTCGGCTTCAATTCGGGGATATCGCAGCCACAACTTGGAGCCGTCCTCTCCCGCGGGCTCGGCGACCGATTCCGTCTGTCCCAAACAGGGACTGCTCCAGTTGCCGATGTACGCCGCCGCCATTGTCGTCAAACCCGTCGCAACAAACGTCCGCCGCGAGATTTCCATGCCGACCTCAGTCCTGCCGATGCACGGCGCGATTGTTGACAAAAAACAGTGCCCCAATACTCAATGCCAGCAGATAAAACTTGTAGTTCTTCATTTCATTATTTCCTCAAATGATTCTCAATCCGTTCCGAATCAGATAAAAATCAGCATGTCTGCTAAGTGCCTCTATTTTCTGCAATCCGTACCTTCTTGTCAATTAACTGCCAGGAAGGTTGATCCAGCCCAACTATGCCGACTTGAGTTATGGGATTTGAGGAGTGGGGGAACACCTCAAAGGTGGATCGGGCGATGCCGAAATATTGAAAGACCTTTCGCGTCGACATCCATGGCGGCCAATCGCTTGAGGCTTCGCCTAAATCATTGCCGTCCTCCTTGATGCTTTTCCAGCGGAGACCGGAAAATGAGGATAAGTCAGGCACTCTATTGCTTGACAAAGAACTTTAATTATTTATAATCAATCC
>JBEKZY010000164.1:0-10772 GCA_049509395.1 Thermoguttaceae bacterium
TATCTGGACCTGACGCATCTCGAGCCGGATTGGGTTCGCGCCCGTTTTCCGAGCATAGCTGCAGTGTGCGCCGAATTCGATTTGGATATTACCCGCGACCGCATTCCAGTCCGGCCCGGGGCACATTACATGATGGGCGGAGTTTCGGTCGATCTGGAAGGCCGCACCACACTGTCGGGGCTTTGGGCGGCGGGCGAAGTCACTTCGACCGGCTTGCACGGCGCCAACCGGCTGGCCTCGAACAGCCTTGTGGAAGCCATGGTTTTCGGCGCTTCGGCCGGGGCGGGCGCGTCGCGGGCAGCGTCAGCCATGCACGACACTTTCCGGGCGCTGGTGGTGGAAAATCCACGCGTCGAGCCTGTGACCGAGCCTTTGAATCTGGCCGACATCCGCAACTCGCTAAAAAGCCTGATGTGGCGCGACGTGGGCGTACGTCGCGACGCCGAAGGCCTGACCGACGCCACCGAAAGCATCAACCACTGGTGCCGTTACGTCTTGTCGCGGCAGTTTTCCGATCCCGGCGGCTGGGAATTGCAAAACATGCTCTGCCTGGCGCGGCTGATGATAGATGCGGCTTTGCAACGTCAAGAAAGCCGCGGGGCCCACGTCCGCACCGACTTCCCCAACACCGACGACGAGCATTGGAACCGGCATATTACCTTCAGGATTTAGGCTTCAGGCCGGAGAGCGGAAAGGATGAGGGATGAATAAAACCGCTTGAGGTTTTGCGTTGTTGCCTCAAATGATTAATCCGTATCCCTCGAACTGTCCGATCCGACTCATCCCACCAGCAGCACGACCAGGCGTTTGGGGCCGTGGACGCCGAGGATCAGGGTTTTTTCGATGTCCGAGGTGCGGCTGGGGCCGGTGACGATGACGAACTCGCCGCTGAGTTCCCGATCGGCACAGCGCCGGGCCACGGTATCCCAGGCCGCGGGCAGGTGCTCGGCCAATTGATCGACCCGGGCGACAATCACGCAGGCCGGGGGCAGGTAGCAGAGCAGGCGATCCTCGGCCGTGGGACAGGCGATAAGCGAGGAGCCGGTGTCGGCCAATAGGATATCGGCCGCGACAATGCTTGCCGAGAGGTTGGCCATTTCGGTGGGCGGCCAGTTCGGCCTGGGCCATTGGATGGTTTTGGGATCAATCTCTTTAACGGCTTCGCAGCAGATGGGGCGGTACATAACTCCGATCGAGGTCCACCCAACCGCTTTGACCAACTCAGCCAATTGCTTTTGGGCATCGCTGATCGTAGTACAACGGACAACTTCGCCGTGAACGGCTTTAAGTTCGCCCTCGAAGCGGTCGGCCAGCAGGGATGGCACTGGCGTCTCGCCAGTGCCAGACGGCGACACGGGCAAGATGCCCATGCCACCCGTTCGCGGCCAGACCTCGGGCACGGGCGGGGCTTCGGTCGGCGGGCCCTTGGATAATTCCGTATGAATACGATGCAAAATGGCGTCTCGGCTGGCTGTGGACATAGATTACGCTCCCTGACATATACAATTCGCGCTCCCCTTCGGGTCGCGGCTAAACGAGTTACTGCGCTACCAACACTGATAAACAAAATTCATTCACGACCAATAGTCGCGGCTTTAGAATTGTGTGTTATTTTCCATCCCTGTTCTTTCTCCACCAGGTGCGGAAGGGCGGGCCGGAGGGCTGGGGCAACTCGCGGCCGCGGGTCCAGGCGCCTAGTTTGCCCGGATGCCAGGGCAGAAACCGGGCCATTCGCACGCCCAGGCGCACGCCCCACATGGCCAGTTTGTATCGGAGCGGACCGGCCATGAACCAAGACCAGGTGAGCCACATCATGCGTTCGGTAAAGGAGTTCATGGGCGAGCGCTCGTTTACGGCCCGATGACGGAGGTGCACGAGCTGGTGGGGGATGTCGATTTTGACCGGGCAGACTTCGGCGCAGGCCCCGCACAGCGACGATGCGAAAGGCAGTTTGCCGGCTTTTCGCATGCCGATTAAATGCGGGGTAAGGATCGAGCCGATTGGGCCCGGATAGACCCAGCCGTATGCCCAGCCTCCCACGCGGCGATAGACGGGGCAGTTATTCAGGCAGGCGCCGCAGCGGATGCAGTACAGCGCCCGCCAGGCCGCCGGATCGGTAAGCACGTTGCTTCGCCCGTTGTCGAGAATGATGATGTAAAGTTTTTTGCCAGGGGCCGGACCGTGTATCAAATGCGTGTAGGCGGTGAGTTTTTGGCCGGTGCCGCTGCGGGGCAAGAGGTTCAGGAAGACGGGCAGATAATCGATGCGGGGGAGGATTTTTTCGATGCCCATCAGTGCCACGTGAATTGGGGGCGTGGCGGTGGAAAGGCCGGCGTTGCCTTCGTTTTCGATGACGACCAGCGTGCCCGTATCGGCCACGGCGAAGTTGCAGCCCGATACGCCCATGCCGGCCTGGAGATACTCGCTCCTTAAATGTTTGCGGGCCATGGCGGTGAGTTCTTCGTGCTTGACGGTGTAGGGTTCGCCGAGTTTATCGGCGAACAGGCGGCCCACGTCGGCCACGGACATGTGAATGGCGGGTGTGACGATGTGCACCGGGCGCTGACCGGCGAGTTGCACGATGTATTCGCCCAGGTCGGTTTCCACGGCGCGGATGCCCTCGGACTGAAGCACGCTGTTGAGTTCCATCTCCTCGGTGACCATTGACTTGGATTTGACCACGCTTTTAACCTTGTTTTCCCGGGCGATGTCGAGAATATAGCGGTTCGCCTCGGCGGCGGTTCGAGCCCACAGGACCGTGGCGCCCCGGGCGGAAATGTTGCGTTCGAATTCGACCAGCAGCTTGTCGAGATTGGCAAGGGCATAAGATTTGATTTGACTTGCGGCCTCGCGCCAGTCCTGGAAGTAGGGGACCGAGTCGGTCACTGCGCGGTTGCTTTTGCTCGATTTTTCGGTGTTTACGCCTAGTGCCGCGGGGGCGTCGGGCTCGCACAGCCCTTTGGTCAGGGGCGTGAGGAATTCCGCGCCGTCGAGATGAATGTGTGTATCGGGCATTTGTGGTTAACCTTTTTCAGACTAAATAAATCAACACGGAGGCATGGAGAACATTTAATTAAAAGCATCGAATCAAATAATATATACAATAGATTACTTATAGATCGTGTAAGTCATAACACCGTGAAATCACTGCTTGCAAGCAAGCAGTGGCACACTGACAATATTCAAACAATCATTTTATTTGATGTTTAAAATTAATTATAACTCCGTGTTCTTCGTGCCTCCGTGGTGAAGTTATTATGCGCGCAGGCCAATAATATTCTCCACGTCGATTGGTTTGACGTCGCCGCGTTCGCCCAGGGGTTGGCCGCGTTTGGCCAGGCGCTGGGCGACGAGTTTGCCGGCCTGGGCGGGGATATTGTAATCGGCCAGGCGCGTGCCCACGCCGAGGGAGCGAAAGAATTCATCGGTTTTTTCGATGGCCGCATCGATGCGGGCGTTTTCGTCGCCTTCGGCAAGGTCCCATACGCGCAGGGCGTATTGCAGTAGTTTTTGTTTTTTCCGTTCTTTAAAATGCCGGATTACGGCGGGATAAATCAAGGCCAGGGTTTGGGCGTGATCCAGGCCGTAAAGAGCGGTGATTTCGTGGCCGACCATGTGCGTAAGCCAATCTTGCGGCACTCCGCAGCCGATCAGCCCGTTAAGAGCATTGGCCGCGCACCACATGATATTCGACCTGGCGCTGTAGCTTTTAGGCTTGGCCATTGCCTTTGGACCTTCTTCGATGAGGGTCAGCAAGATGGCCTCGGCCTGCCGGTCTTGCAGGGGCGAGCCTGCGTCGAAGGTCATGTACTGCTCCAACACGTGGACATAGGCGTCGACGATGCCGTTGGCCGTTTGCCGGGGCGGCAGGGAATAGGTAGTTGTCGGATCGAGGATGGAAAATTTAGGAAAAATCTTCGGGCTGGAAAAGGCTAATTTCTCTTGCGTCGAATCGCGGCTAATTACGGCGAAGCTGTTCATTTCCGAGCCCGTCGCCGGCAGCGTAAGTACGCTGCCCAGGGGCAAGGCCTCCGTTGGAATTCGGCTTACATCTTTCATGAAGTCCCAGGGATCGTCTCCCTGGTAACAAAACGCGGCGGCGATGAATTTTGTGGCGTCAAGCACCGAACCTCCACCTACGGCCAAAAGAAAATCGGATCCCTGTTTCCGGATCGACTCGGCGCACTTGATACACGTTTCGTAGCGCGGATTGGGCTCGATGCCGCTGAATTCGGCCAACGGCCGGCCGGCCATGGCCTTTGCGACCTGTTCGTATACGCCATTCTCCTTGATCGAGCCGCCGCCATATATCATCATTACCTTATTTTCCGCCGGAATCAGGTTTGGCAGTTCTTTGATGGTCCCTTTGCCAAAGACGATTTTGACCGGGTTGTAATAAGTGAAATTAAGCATCGATGCATCTCCGCGATCATTTGCAGCAAATACGTCCGGAGCGACCATGCCGACCAACGCTGCGCGTCGATGTCCGATGGTGCCCCCGGGGCTAAACTATTTTTTCCCGTTCTCTTCCCAGCCGGCGACGAGCACGTCGGCGATGTGCATGGTGCGGATGTGTTGCGTGGCCGGATTGCGGCGCAAAATGCCGCCGATGTGCATAAGGCAACTGATGTCGTTGGAAACGACGACATCTGCGCCGCTTTTGACGATATTTTCCGTTTTGGTTTTGCCCATGGCCAGTGAAGTGCCGGGCATTTTTACGCTAAACGTGCCGCCGAATCCGCAACATTCCTCGATGTTGGGCAACTCGCAGTAAGTCAAGCCGCGGATATTGCCCAGCAGTTTCATGGGTTGCTCGGGCGCGCCCAATTCGCGCCGGCTGTGGCAGCCGATGTGCAATGTAGTTTTGTATGGGAAGGTGGCGCCGGTATCGGTCACGCCGAGGATATCGACCAGAAACTCGGTCAGCTCGAACACGCGGTGGCCGGTATCGACCACTTCATCACTGGGATCGACGTGTCCGAAAAACACCCGGCACATGGCCGCACACGATCCGGACGGGCACACGATCCACTTCTGTCCTTCCAGGGCTTTGCAAAAGTGGCGGATCACGCGGCGGGCTTCTTCCCAGTAGCCGGAGTTAAAGGCCGGTTGTCCGCAGCAGGTTTGGCGGTCGGGGAAAACCACCGGTACGCCATAGCGTTCGAGCAGGGCCACTGTAGAGCGGCCGATGGAGGGAAAAAACTGGTCGATGTAGCAGGGAATAAACAGGGCCACCGGTTGGCCGGCCTGGTACGGCGGCTGGTCTTGGCGGGGCGCCGGGGGATTTATTGATTGAATCATGGGGTAAACCTCCCCAATGTTTATACCGTCTGTAAGGCCGTTTGGCCAGGGGTGCGATAGGGCATTTCCGCTGGATAAAACGTATTAAAAAGGTTAAAATAGGGGTAAGCGTTCACGATCCAAATTCCGGCGGAGGTGGAATCATGTTAACGGGTTTAATGTTGATTGCCTGGTCTTTGGCGGGCCAGCCATCCACGGCGGCAAGCGACGATTTGAAAGAGGAGGTCCGGCGGTTGGTGCGTCAACTCGATTCCGAGGAGTTGGCCCAGCGCAACGCGGCAGAGGAGGCCTTGATCGGCAAAGGCCCGGCCGCGCTGGAGCTGCTGCCGGCGACGACTGATCGCCTCTCGGCCGAGGTTGGCGAGCGCCTGGCCCGTGTCCGGCAGAAGCTCGAACAAGCTGCGGTCGAGTCGTCGGTAAAACCTTCGCTTATTACGCTTGACGCGGATGCCATGCCGCTATTGAAGGTACTGGCTGCACTGGCGGAGCAGTCGGGCAACAAGATTGTCGATTACCGAGAGCAGTTTGGGCAGCCGGCGAGCGATCAGCCGCTAAAAGTGCATTTCGTTAAAACGCCGTTCTGGCAGGCGCTGGATCAAGTCCTGGACCAGGCTAATTTGACAGTGTATCCATTTGGCGACGAGCCGGGATTGAACATTGTAGGTCGTGGCGCGGGTCAAACGCTACGCGCGCAAAATGCGGTATACGCCGGGCCGTTCCGCTTCGAGCCGATTCGGCTTGACGCCCAGAGCGACATGCGCGACCTCAAGGCTTCGATTTTGCGGTTGACCGTGGAGGCCGCCTGGGAACCGCGATTAAAACCAATCAGCCTGACGCAGCGCCTGGCCGACGTCGAGGCCGTAGACGATCGCTCAAAGCGGCTTAAAGTGGAATCGGAAGAGGCGGAGATCGAGGCCCCGGTTGATGGGCAGAAATCGGCAGTGGAACTGACGTTGCCCTTTGTACTGCCGCCGCGCGAGGCCAAGGAGATTGCCCGGGTAAAAGGCAAAATAACGGCCTCGATTCCCGGGCGGATCGAGGAATTCCGCTTTGATAATCTGGTCACGGCCAAAAACGTGGAGAAGCGCATGGCCGGCGTGACAGTCACGCTGGAGCAAGTCCGCAAAAACAACGAGGCCTGGGAGGTATTCGTCCGTGCCCGGTTCGACGACGCAGGCGAGGCCCTGGCCTCGCACCGCGGCTGGATCTTCCGCAACGAGGCCTATCTGGAAGGCCCGGACGGCAAGCCGATCGCATACGACACTATGGAAACCACCCTGCAAACAAAAAACGAAGTAGGAGTTTCCTACATTTTCGTTCTCGACAAACCGCCCGCCAATATGAAGTTCGTTTACAAAACGCCGGGGGCAATCCTGGGCACTAAAGTGGAATACGAAATTCGTAATTTGGATCTTCCATAAACGTTTTTCCTTTTCTCCAGCCCGGGCGTTTTACGCCTGGGATGAGGAGACTTTAAAAATCCCTTTCATTCATCCCCTTTAGTGGCAGCAGAAGCTGAGGACAAAGTAATCCCGTGAACAGGATTGACATTAAATAATGGCAGCGGCATCTGGCTCCAGGCGTAAACGCCTGATGGGCTAGAGAAAGATAGGTTTCACAATTTCTGGCTTTTATAGCTCGGACCGTGGATGTCAAATCGCAATAAATCTTTGAATAAAAACGTTTCTCAAAAGCGGGCGGGAATTTCCGTGTTCTCGGGGCTGCCCCTTGGCATGCTGGCGGGAGCGGGCTTGATCATAGTGCTAGGTTTTCTTGTTTACCTCCCTGCCATAAGCGGCGGGCGCCTACTGGATGACCCAGCGCTTTTAACAGATAACATTCTCGTAAAGCTCTCAAACGGTCTGTACCAATTTTGGTGCACAAACGAGCCGATAGACTACTGGCCGGCGACCAATACCACGTTCTGGCTCGAGTGGCGTCTGTGGTGGATGCACCTGTCCGGCTATCACATCACAAACCTGATTTTGCACGTTGTGGAATCGTTGTTGATATGGATAATTTTGCGGAGGTTGTCCATACCCGGGGCTTTTTGGGCAGCGCTTATTTTCGCGGTGCATCCTGTGAACGTAGAGGCAGTGGCCTGGATCTCGCAGCGGAAAAATATGACTGCGATGTTGTTTTTTCTGCTCTCGATTTTGTGGTATTTGAAGCACTTGTCGCTGAGCGGGTGTGACGTGAACGGCGGCAGACGCGAGCCGGTCGCTGAAACCGCATATGGAGTGTGCGAACTACATGCTTATTCCGCACACGGCTTGGGCGGTTTACATTTTGACCGCTGGTACTGGATGAGTTTGGCGGCGTTCGTAATGGCGATGCTGGGCAAAGGATCGGTGGCAATATTGCCCGTGCTGCTTTTGGGGATCAGTTGGTGGTTGCGTCCCTTGAGCATACGGGACTTCGTGCGGATCGCGCCTTTTTTCATTATTGGCTTTATTCTGGCTGAGGTGAACGTGTGGTTCCAAAGGCACGGCGTGGAATCAGCGATCAGGACAGCCGGTTTTGCCGAGCGCCTGGTTGGGGCGGGCGGAGTGGTGTGGTTTTACCTTTACAAGGCGATTTTGCCCATCGATTTGTCGTTTGTCTATCCGCAGTGGAGCATCCAGGCGGGTAATCCGCTTTGGTGGGCGCCGCTTTTGGCTGCGCTGGCCGTTACGGCGGTTCTGTGGGCGTATAGGAGAACCTGGAGCCGGCCGCTTTTGTTCGCCTGGGGTTTTTTCTGCGTGGCACTCTTGCCGGTAACGGGCCTTATGGACGTGGGTTTCATGAAATTTACACTTGTGGCCGACCGTTATCAGCACATCGCCATTATCGGGGTGATAGCACTGGCGTCGGCGGGTATGAACACGTGGCAAAAGCGGGCGCGAGGCGGAACGCGCCGGGCGGCCGGCATTTTGGCCGTCGCTACATTGTGCGCTCTTGCATTTCTGACATTGCGGCAAAGCCGGCTTTATCATGACACCAAGACCTTGTATGAAGCCACGCTTGTAAAAAATCCGGATTGCTGGATGATCCGTTCGCTTCTGGGTTGTATATTGACCGAGGAAAAAAGATTGCCGGAGGCGATGGAACAGTTCGAGCGGGCCATACAGTTGAATCCCGATTATGCCGACGCCCACGGCAACCTGGCCTTGGCGTTGGATCAAAGCAATCGGTCTCAGGAGGCCGTCAGTCATTGCGAAGAGGCCCTGCGGCTTAAGCCCGTTTACCCCAAGGCCCATCACAATCTGGGGATCGCGCTGGCCCATTTAGGCCGGCTGGAGGAGGCAATCGAACATTATAAGAAAGCATTGGAGGAACAGCCTTTTTTCCCTGAAGCCGAAAACAGCCTTGGCAGCGCGTTGGTCCAAACGGGCCGGCCTAAAGAGGCGTTGGAGCATTTCCAAAAAGCCTTGCTCCTCAAACCCGACTTTGCCGACGCCCATTTCAATCTGGGTTACTTACTTGCATTGTCGGATCGATTTCAAGAGGCGATCGATCAGTTCAGTCAGGCCATGGCATTGAACCCTAGCGATCCTGATACTTACTACTTAATGGGCGATGCCTTGATTGGAATGGGCCGACCTGGGGATGCGATTGGATATTTGCAACAAGCCCTGAGGCTTAAGCCGGATTATGCCGAGGTTTACTATGACCTGGGCGTGGCGCTGATAAGAATGGGTCGGGCCGAGGAGGGGATCGCGCAATACCAGCAGGCCTTGCGCTTGAGGCCTGGTTACGCGGAAGTCTATTATAATTTAGCATTGGCATATGCCAGCCTGCGCCAATCTTCCCAGGCCGTCTCCGCGGCGCAAAAGGCTTTGGAACTTGCCCGATCAAAGGGACAGACTGCGCTGGCCAAGCAAACTGAAGATTGGTTGAATTCCTACCGTGCCGGCTTGCCGGACATGCAGAAAGCGCAGCCTTCTTCAAAATAAGTTCCGGCAGCCGTGCAATCAGCAGCAAGACTCTTTTAAGGCGAATGTTTGCAGCGATTTGAGCAATTCGGTGCGATCGATGGGTTTAGTGATATAGCCGTCGCAGCCGGCGTCGATGCACCTTTTATAATCGCCAAGCATGGCCTGGGCGGTCAGGGCGACAATTGGATTTGTATACCCGGCATTGCGTAGGCTTTTAGTGGCTTGGTATCCGTCCATGACGGGCATTTGCATGTCCATCAGAATGACATCGAAAGGGCGGTTTTCTTGTTGGGCCTCAAGGGCAAGGTCCAGGGCTTGTTGACCATTTTCGGCCAGGGTTACTTGGGCTCCGGCCTTGCGGAGAATGAATGCAATTAATCGCTGATTGTCGGGTCCGTCTTCAGCCAGGAGAACGCGGCAATTTAGTTTTATTTCTTCGGTCAAGGCCTGTGAACCGGGCTGGGCGGCTTGGGACGGATGGTCAATGAGTTTTATTCCGTCCAGGGGACCGGCGTCGATGGTTAGGGAGAACCTGCTACCTTTTCCGGGGACGCTTTTCACTGTGATATCGCCGCCCAGCATCACGGCCAGTCGCCGGCTGATGGCCAAACCCAGGCCGGTGCCGCCGAATCGGCGGCGAGTAGACATATCGACTTGGGAAAACGGCTGAAAGAGCATGTCGATTTGCTGCTCCGACATACCGATGCCCGTGTCGATAACGTCGAAGTATAACATGGATTGATTGCCGGCGCCTGCAACGGACCGCAGTACTACCCGCACGCCGCCGCTTTCGGTGAACTTGATGGCATTACCGATGAGGTTAACCAGTATTTGCCGCAGGCTGAAGGGATCGGTGTGAATGCTTTCGGGAACATGGCCTTCATAATCCAGCGACAGCGAAAGGCCCTGGGCGTCGGCGGCAATTTTCATTGTGGAGAGCACGTCAGAGACGATCTGGCTGGGCGAGCAAACTGAAGGCGCGATTTCAAACTTGCCGGTTTCAATTTTGGATAGGTCGAGGATATCGTTGATAATGGTGAGGAGATATTCTCCATTGCGTTTAATGATGTGGACGGCTTCGATGGTTTCTTGCCTTGTGGTGTCGCCCAGGAGGATATCAGAGAATCCGAGGATTGCCGTCATGGGGGTGCGGATTTCATGGCTCATGTTGGCCAGGAACGCGCTTTTTGCCCGATTGGCGGCCTCGGCCGCGTTTTTGGCTTTGGCCAATTGGCTTTCCGCGCGTTTGCGCATCAGGGCTTCGGTAAAGGCGGTGGCCAGCGATTCGATTGTCTTTTGGTCCGCGGCATCATAGCCCGATTCTTTATTGGCCAAGGCGATCATTCCGATTGTTCTTCCTCCCTCCTGCAAAGGGACGCCGAGAAAGGCCTTGGGCGCAGGCTGGTTTTCGAGAATTCCTATGGCATCCGCCAGTCCGGATGAATTATTGGTTATTACCGGTTTGCCATCCTTGATTATGCTTGCCCAGATGCCGCGGATTTCCATATTTTGGGTCACTGACATGGCGTCGACATTCGTAATGTGACATGAGCT